>JAOAJI010000002.1 GCA_026414265.1 Microcaldota archaeon | reverse complement strand
ATTTAGAGCTGCACCTTTTCCTTCGTTCTTTTCTTTCAATAACAATGTAATACCATCAACATTTTTCAAAAGTTCCCTTGAGCCATCAGTACTCCCATCATCAACAACGATTATTTCTTTGTGCCCAGGGTATTCCAAATTTTTACAAGAATCTATACATTTAAGTATAGTGTGGCTTGTGTTATAGGAAGGAATTATAATAGTAACATCGGGCCACTTATCTACTTTTAAATTATTTCTAAATTCGTTCAAGTCATTTTTTCTGTCCTGTTCAAACCACATAACTATGAAACTTGTAAGAAGAAAAATGAGAAATATAGTATATAGTAAAAAAATTATTCTTATCGAAAAAATAAAACTCAAAACAAAAATAGTGATTAAAATAATCAGCCCTAATATTATTAGATTCCTCTTTGCAGGCACAACTAATTTTGTCCTTTCAAACCCCTTTGGAGCAGTTGAACCGTCAATAACTGCTGTTTTAGGGTCATATCTTTTTAAATGCCTTTGATCTATGAAAAGTTGCTTTTTTTCTTCAGATGTTTCACTCTCTTTATGAAAATTTTCTTTCATAAGCGCCACACTATTAAGCACCGCTGACTGAGTGGATTGCTGTTATGATTTACATGATACATTGTATCTTTGAAGCTCGGTAATTAATTGTCTTTCAGAATACAATCCATTTAGTACTTTATCATCATTGATAACTATACTTGGAGCATCTGTGATATTATATCTGTTCTTAAGAATAAAAGGTAGGTTTTCATTACCATCTATTGGCAATGAATAAACTCTTAAATTTTGACATTTCCTCATTAACTTTAGAACTATCTCATTCTGTGCAAGACATGCAGAACATGACTTATCAATTGAATAAAAGACTAACAACGAAGCGTCTGACAGATTACACTTCTTCTTCAACTGAAATTCTGAAACATACATATCAAGCAAATTGATGTAGTATGACCTTTTTAACATATCGTATTCTTCTGTAAAAAGATTCTTTTTCTCGTATTCCTGAATTCTAGACGATATTTTAATGTTTCTGTTTGCTTGGCTTTCTCTTAATGAAATTAATTGATCACAGTACTCTTTAGAATCCTTTGCCATCAAATTTGAATATTTGTCAATCATTTGCTGGGCCCTATAATCCTGGATCACTAATTCAATCTCTTTACCCAACTCTTTAATCCTTTGATTGTCAAATTCTTTAGCCAAGACCAAAGCTAAAACGACAACTATAATTGTTAGTATTAATGACTTAAAAAAAAGGTTCATAAGAATGTTAAGATGTGAAGAAATTATAATAATTATCAATTATGACTTAGTTTGACTTAGCCTTCTTTGATTGCTACAACTGCCTCTAACCTTGAAGCACGATATGCAGGAATCAAACCTGAAACTGTACCAACTAATACAGATATAGCTACAGCTATAAACAGTTCATTTATTGAAATTAAATAAGGTAAATTAAAATTTTGTATTACTAAACCAACGAGAAAAGACAATGTATATCCTATCAATCCACCAATCAATGCTATCATAATACTCTCTAACAAAAACAAAGAAAGTATCTCGCTATTTGAAGAACCTAATGCCTTTAAAATGCCTATCTCCTTCGTCCTTTCTAAAATTGTAGTAAACATGGTATTAGCTATTCCTATTGAACCTACAACTAAAGATATTGCACCTAAACTGCCTAAAAACAAAGTTATTGACTGCAAAACTTCATCTACTTGTTTCTGAATTGACTTTGCTGAAAGAATACTAAAATCGTTTTTTTCATTTTTTGCAATCTTTCTGGAAAGCCGTAATGTATCTTCGACTTTGGTTATCACTTCATCAACATCGAAGTCTTCTCTTATAACTACGTTAATGGTGGTAAGTTCATCGTCTTTCATAATTCCTTTGAATAAGTCTCTTGCATCATCGATATTTATTACTATTATGTCATCTACGTTAGCACCTGCTGATGAAGCACCTGTTGGTTTCAATATTCCTACAACAACAAAAGGTTTACCGTTTATGTAAATCTTATTGTTTATTTCTATTTTGTTTGAAAACAGATTTTCAGCTACGTTAGAACCTATGAACGCTACTCCTTTTTCACTGCTAGAGAAAATCCTGCCTTTTTCAGGCAGGAAGTTCGGATTGACGTGTACTAAGCTCTCTGGTTCTGAACCATAAATACTTAAAGTTATTCTTTCACCCTTAAAAGAAACATCAGCTCTTTGGATCAGCCAATAACTGACTAACTCCAGTTCAGACAATCTTTTTAAAGAATTCAAATCCTTCATTGTAAGTGGATTTACAATTTGCTGAGCATTTCTTGCACCTGACAACACGTTAACATTGCTCACTGGAAGAATAAAAACTGTTCTTGGACCCAATACATCTAACTGCTTTTTGACTTCCTGTCTTAAACCATTGCTAACTGCTACAATAGATACTATCGTAAATACGCCAAAGATTATGGCTAAAGCTGTCAAAAATGTTCTTATTTTTCTGTTGATTAAATTTCGAAAAATGTATTTTAATTTTTCATTTAATTTCATTCTATTCATACCTCAGTGCTTCGACTGCAGACATTTTAGCTGCATTTCTTGCAGGTATAATACTAGCAATCACACCTGTAAAAAATGAAAAAATCAATGAGATTATTACCAAATCTAAACCGATCGAATAAGCTACATCAAAAGCATCAAAAACATACGATAGTAACATGGCTATAATAATGGCTATAACTCCACCTATTAATGAGATTATTCCACCTTCTAATAAAAACAATAAATAGATATCTGATTCTCTTGCACCAACTGCTTTTAAAATACCTATTTCTCTGGTTCTTTCAAGAACAGCTGAAAACATGGTATTGCTTATCCCTATAGCGCCTACAATCAAAGATATACTGGCTATAGCGCCTAAAAAGGTATTCAACAGGTTTATTATATTATTAACTTGGTCCTGAATAACTTTCGGGGAAAAAACTGTGAAATCTTTAGTATCTTTTGGCAGTTTATGACTGATTCTCAACATTTCTTCTATTCGCGCAGCTACTTCTTCAATGTCATAGCCTTCTCTAACCAGCACGTTAAGAAACATTACCTCGTCTTTCTGTTTTCCAGTAACGAACTTTTGCTTGACTTCGTTATAATCTAAAAGAATAAAATTGTTCGGATTTCCGCCAACTTGTGTGTTCTGTTCTTTGAATATTCCAACAACTACATAAGGTCTACCGTTTATAAAAATTGTATTACCAACTTCTATAGGTTTATCAAATGTATCTTTTGCTATCTTATAGCCTAAAACTACAGCGTTTTGTTCGTTTTCTCTCAAATATCTCCCTTTCTCAAGTTCGAATGCAGGACTTACTTCTAAAAAAACCCCTATTTCAACTCCAGAGACCATGGCTTTTATCTCTTTGCCTTTGAATGAGATAGTTGCAGAAGCACCTATTAACTTAGAAACTTTTTCTATTTCAGGCATCCTAGCTAAAACATCTGCATCACGTTCATACAATTTACCAGTTAGTGCGTTTATACCCCTATTGTTGCCTATTTGAATGTTTCCTGGGACAATAAAGATGTTTCTTGGGGAAAACCGCTGTAATTGCGCATTGATATCTTCTTTTATACCACGACCTAAAGAGATCATGGAAAGTATTGCAACTATCCCTATAACTATGGCTAGTATGGTAAGAAAGGTCCTTAACTTTCTGTGTGAAATGCTCATTAATATATATCTCAGAGATTCTAAATAGTCCACATCAAATCACTCAAACTAAATGGCGCTTAAATGCAGATAGCTTTTATTTTTTTCTAAATTTGAAGTACCAGAGCAATATGCCAATCACAACAATAACTCCAACTACTAATAAAGCCTGATTTCCATTTCTGCTATTTGCACTAAGCGCGTTAACGTAATCTTGTGAGTATATCTGTAACTGATACTCTTTTTGTTCCTCTAATACGTTGTTAAAAACATCCTGGTACCTTAACTTGACTTTGATTGTTGAACTGTTTGATCCAATCTTAGGTAAAATTCTGTATTGAACACTTGAGAAGTCGTCTTCGTTCAGTGAACCTATATATTGGGTTCTAGATGAATCAAAAAGAATTAGGTTTTGGTCAGGCTCTAAAGTTACCTCTAAGCCACGCACTTTTGAGTTTCCAGAGTTAGAGACAATAACAGATAAAGTGTGCTCCTTTCCACTTACTAAAGGCACTGGTTTTGTATCAAGATTAACAGATAGATCTAACTTGCCAGATAGCTTTAATCCAACTGATGCGGACTCTGTCTGTTTGTTCCTATTCTTATCTTCATAAGTTATTTTTATACCAAGATTTCTATAACCTTCTTCTACTTGTGAAACAGCTAACAGAAAAGGTACTTCAGCTGATTTACCTGGTTCAAGGTCACCGATATCAACTGATGTAGAACCTACTGGAGTTATGTCATTCGTAGGAACAATCTCTATTTTAACTTTTTGGGCTTTAGAATCTCCTACGTTTGTAATCTTTATTGAGGCAGAATTTTGTGTTCCTATGGTCAGAGAATTAGATAAACTTGAGACACTGAAACTTGATTTTTTATCTTTTACATCTAACGGCAAACTAAACGTGTCTACGTAATTGTTTCCAAGAGGATCTTGATAAACAACAACTAAAGGCATGGCTGTTGTGCCTGAACTGACTGAATCGCGTACAAAAACAGATATGTTCAAGGTATGTTCTCCTGTAAGTTCGCCTATGACCACAGGACTACCTGACTGTAATACAAACTCACTTGAATTTAGATATAGTTTTGCGTTTAAGGCTCTTCCACCCTTGTTAGATAATTTTGCAGAGATAATATTTTCAGAATCTTTATTTACGGATACTTTATCAGCTTCTAACGAAATTAACGGCTTGTGCAAAACACGTATCGGTAAACTTATGGTTTTGAGTTGGCCTGATGCTGTCTGCTGAGAAGCACTTTTTGTAGAACCGTAAATTGTCAGTCTCATAGTATAAATTCCAGTAGATGCATTAGGCTCTACCCGGAAAGGCAATGCCAATTTGACAGAGCCAGCAGGTTCCAAATCACCTACAGGATATTTGTTGTCGCCTATTATGGGCCTAATAGTAGAAGTGTCTATTACAACACTTGCAGTCAATGTCCCTGTATTCTGAATGTCTATCATTAAAACTCCGTTAGAACCTGGTAAAACAGGATCTGGAGTGACTACATACGAAGTTACGCTTAAATCAGAAAAGATTATTCCAGATACCAAAATTATTGCAACAATTGTTACAAAAAATTTATTTTTTTTCATGTACTTCACCTCTATATAAGAATTAACATTAATCTGATTTGTGATAAGGCTTTTCACTGATAAAGCCATCAAATATGTAAAGTGTTCTTTGTGCCCTCTTAGCAACATTACTATCATGGGTTATCATTACTATTGTCCTTCCTTCTTTATGAAGCTCATCGAATAAATCCAATACAGCTTTGCCAGATTTAGAATCAAGATTTCCTGTAGGTTCATCTGCTAAAATAACAGCCGGATCATTTATCAATGCCCGGGCAATAGCACTTCTTTGCATCTGACCTCCTGAAACTTTGTTAGGAGTTTTTTCTAAGATTTCTAAAATCCCAAATTTTTCTGCTATGTGTTTTGCTTTTTCAATCAATTCGTTTCTAGGTCTATTGACTATTAGACCTGGTAGAATAATGTTCTCTAAAACAGTCAAAGAAGGGATTAAATAAAACATTTGAAAAACAAAACCAATCTTCAATGCACGTACTTTTGCTTTCTCTGTTTCGCTAAGATGATTTACATCAATACCGTCTAAAAAATAGTTGCCTGAATCAAATTTATCAAATAAGCCTAGAATATGTAATAAAGTAGATTTACCTGATCCAGAAGGCCCCATGATCGAAACATATTCTCCTCTTTTTATACTCATGTTGACTCCTTTTAAAACATGATAAGATAAACCATCGTTCTTGTAAGACTTATGAAGGTCTTTAACTTCAATTATAGACTGTTGTTTTTTAGACATAATAGTCACTATGTTCTTCCTTGCAAACTAAAAAGAAGTTATGTGTATATATCTACACTTATTGGTTTTTAAAGACCATCTGTTCTGACTAGAGTTTAAATAATATTAGTAACACTCAGTAAGACTTGTTGTCATACTTCTATCGGGCCCGGTGGGATTCGAACCCACGACCTTTTCTTTAGGAGAGAACCGCTCTGTCCAGACTGAGCTACGGGCCCACAAACACATTAAGTTCGCTAAATTAGATTCTGACTATATGATTTTATTTACATTGTTTTTATAGTTGTTTTGATAATCTTAAATAGTGTTAAAAATGCCCATAATTGCTCGTGGACCTGGTAGAATAGCTATTGCAGGTTATTTTTCAATACTCCAAAAAGCACTAGGTATAGGAAAACAGAAACTTTATTCGATACCTGTTCAAGAGTGTATAGAAATAGGAATAAGTGAAAGAAAAGACAGAGATATCAACGTTGCTCTTGTTGATTATGGCAAAAATAACGTAGGAACATGGAACAGATACATAAACTTCTCAAATCCACCTAGCTTTGCTGACGAAGAATTATTTTCTCCAGTTTTTTGTGCTGTAGAAACAGTTTTCAACTACATGGAAGCTAAAAACATTAAATTTTCTGGTGTAAATGTAAGCGTGAAAAAAAGCGGGATATTGGGAGAGCCTTTTGGAACACAATGCTTGGCATCAGACCATGCTGTAGTAGCAACTACTATTCACTCTTTAGTAGAACATTATAATCTCAAAGAAAATAACTTGACTGAAAGTTTAATTCATGAAGCAGATAAGTACTTCAGTAATGACAAGTTTGTAAATATAGATTCGGAAATTTATGTTAAGAAAAAGAAGCATAAGAACACTCACAACATAATAGAATCTATTTCTTTCTTCAGTACAGGCCTCGGCTCTTACAGAAACGTACTGCTAGAAAATCTTCTTGAAGCTTTTAAAGTAAATGATAAATTAATCAAACTGATTCAAAAAGGAATACAAATGGATAATCATTTCGAAAAACACTTAAAGAATGAAGCAAATTTCAAAAGATTCATGAAAGACTATGAGATTGTTCTAGAAGAACTGAAATCGTTGCTTAATATAAATCTCGGATACAAACTGGAAAGAGAATTACAAAATCTCAGAAATTATGCTTATGTCATACCAATTGAGTTGCATTACTCGGCACATTACATGGCTATACCAAAAACTAAAAGAGACTCTAAGGAAATTAAAAGTTACATCACTAATAATAATTGGGAACTAAGAGAACTTAAAGAAGGCAATTATGGCATAACAATTAAATCTTTCTATTAGGTAATACCATGAAATACTCTGATGCAGGAATAGACCTGAATAAACTTGCTAAAATAAAAAAATCCATTCTAAGTTCATATGAAGTTATGCTGAAAGGACATTTCTCATCAGTAGTTCCTTACAATTCTTCAAGTTATTTTTCAATTCATACTGACGGAGTTGGAACAAAAACCTTAATTGCAGAAAAGCTTGATTCTTGGGATTCGATTGGTATCGATGCTATAGCGATGAACGTAAACGACATGTGCTGTATAAATTGTAAACCTCTACTTGCCGTAGATTACATTGCATGCAAAGAACAAAACGATGAAATCATCGAAAAAATTATTAAAAGTATTTCAAAAGCGTGTAAAATTGCGAATGTAAGATTAGTAGGCGGAGAAACAGCTATCCTGCCAGACCTTATGAAAGGCTACGACGTATCTGCAACATGTTTTGGAACAGGTAAGCTCAAAGATTTGGTTACAGGTGAATCAATTTCACACAATGATACCATTATTGGATTAAAGTCATCAGGCATGCACTCAAACGGCTATTCACTGGCTAGAAAAGTACTTGACATAGAAAAATTTGGCAAAGAACTTTTAAAGCCTACAATAATTTACTCGCCTTATGTACTACAACTATGTAAAAAAATAAAAGTGAAAGGAATAGCCCACATAACAGGAAACGCTTTTACTAAAATAAAAAGATTGAACAACAAGTTTGACTTTGTTCTTAATAATATGCCAAAGCCTTTTGGTATTTTCAAAGCACTGGTAGAGTCAATAAAAGATGAAAAAGAACTCTATTCAGTTTTTAACATGGGCATAGGTATGATCATAGTAGTTAATCAAGAAGACGAAAACACAGCTATTGACCTAGCAAAAAAATTCGGTATAGAAGCACTTAACATAGGCCACACAGAAAAAGGAATAGGAAAAATTAAAATAACAACTTTTTCTAACAATCAAGTAGTTCTATGACATTTTATAGTATAAGGCTAAACGTATCTGCCCGTAATCAAACCACTATCTCTTCTTAAAACTAGGTACTCGTCTTTGCTTACAAAGTTTATGTAATATCTGTAACTTGCAGCTATTAAGCCACCGCAATTAGAGCCATTAACTGTTCCTGTTATCGTTATTATTACTCCAACTGGTATCGCAGCTGCTCCATTAACCAGAGGCAACGTGTTTCCTGCAGAATCCGTAATACTACTAATTGATGACCATTTACACATGTCAGAATCGCCCTTTTTAAAATGCATGTTGTACTGTGAAGTTGTGTTATCTGTTGAATTTAACCAAATTATTATGTTTGTTCCTGCAATATTCGATAAAGCTATCGAAACATTTGCGGTGTCAGCAGCCCCTCCAGTAAAGGACCAAGATATAGGTCGTAAAACAACAAAGCCTGTAGCAGTTGGCGTCTGAGAAGGGTTAAGTATCCCAAGTGAGAATAACATTATCCCTAAAACCAAAACAATTAAAATGGCCCAACCGTAACTGACCATGTATTCAAATGCTCCTTGGCCCCTAAGAGACACTTTCAATAAAACCACCAAGCGAAATCCTGATTCTTCAATCATAATCTTATTCATTAAAAAAAGCGCTAAACATATTTATAAATTCTTCTATTATTAGAATAAAATTTAGAATCAGAATTACTTGTATGATATAATTTTTGCCTTGTTGGTGTAGTGGTCTAGCATTTCGGCCTGTCGAGCCGGCGACCCGGGTTCGAATCCCGGACAAGGCGTTCTTTTATTTTTCTTTTATTTAAATTTAATAGACAGTTATTTCAATTTTTTATTTCGATGATTTTTAGTCCTGTGTTTAAACCAGGAGAAACTACTTTTGTTAGATCGACTTCCATGTTCCATGAATAATTGTCCCCATAATAAACAGTACCTTCTTTGTCCAAGTAAATTGCATCACTTCTCGAACCGTCAAGATCAGCATCAAAAAACCTGATACTGTCTGAGTAGCCTTTTTGCTTGAGGATTTTATATACTAACAGTACTCTGTTCACTTCTCCACTAATAATCGAAAACTCCAGATTATAATTAGATAATCTGTTAAGAAAAAGCAAAATGTCATCTTCTGTAACCAATGAATCTATGTGAGCTAAGCCTATTTTTTTGAGGTCACCAGAACGATCAAATGCTTTGACAATCAAAATCAAACAAGGACAAGCATCAAACGTATAAAGACCGTCGTAAATATCGTTATTGATATCTAGTATCACGCCCATACCTTGAAGAACAATAAATGGCTTCTGATCCTTCACTAACAAAATTGAAGCCAATTTAGAGATACCTGGACCAACTTTGTTTAATTCTTCTATTTCACTTAATAATCTTTGCTCATATAATACAAGGTTCTTTGAATAGTTTAATTCCCACTCAGTAATACCAAGCATCTTGAACAAATCTTTTTTTAGTATACCAACATGACAAAGATCCTGCAATGCATCTAAACAATGTTCATATTCACTAAATTTGTGACAATCATAACGCCTAATTGCTTTTATTTTTAGTTCATCATCTAAAATGAAAGCAATAACAAGTCCGTTTCTTGAATTTCTACCTAAAACGCGTATTTTGTTTAAGTTAAAATCATAACGAAGTAAGTAATCACAAGAAATTTCTAGATTGTCTCCGCTTAATAATTTAGTCCTAGTCAATCTTTGTTTGTTCGTTAACCTAAAATTAAAATTGAAGACTTGATCAAGAACAATAGATATGTTTTCTTTTAAAAAAAAGTTTTTGTCTACATGCTTCATAATAAGAGAATTCTCATGTTGAGGTGTGTATAATGAAGAACTACAAGCAGAGCATTTAATATTATTTTTGTTTGACTGCAAGTTAAGATACTTACTTTTAAAATTCATCTATTATTTATTATGTTAAAAATGCTATATAAATACGGCGATAACCGACAACTATGACTAATGAGACAATATGTCAATCATTGTATGGTATCTCATCATAACTTCTTTTGCATAATTTTGTGTACTCTCGTAATGTCTCTTTTTAGGTCCGCCGTTATATGCAGCTATACCATCTCTCAATCCATACCTATGTAAACAATCATCCAAAATTGCAGTTCCAAAAGAAACGTTATTAGCGATATCAAGCAATTCTTGTTTAGTCTTTATCCCTGCTGCTATGAGATTTCTCAAATGAGCAGGTCTGTTAATTTGCATTAAACCATAGTTGGGACCATTCCTTACCTTTGGTGAGAAGCCAGATTCTTGCCAAATTACTGCTAATACTAGAACAGGATCTAGATTTCTGCTCTTAGAATATGCAAGCACTTGCTTGAGAATCTCTTCTGCCTCTTGCTTAGTAATAGGGATTTTACCCCTTTCCTTATTAAAAAGAAGAACTCCGTTAATCAGTTTTTCACGGTTTTGTTCAATTAGATCGAATACCTTATCTATTTCTTGAAGTCTGAAAGTTACATGATGAATTTTTTTAGGTACACGCACTCTCTTACGTGGTACTACACTTAAGCTCAAAGTGCTTCTTAAAGGATTCTCTGGTTCGAATTTTATTTGTGTATTTGTCTCGTTTATTCACCCAACTTGTTTGTGTGTATAACTAAGCGCATTTCTGATGAAATCTATTGGCTTATAGAGTTTTCCATCTACCGGATCTATAAAAATTCCATTATGAAGAGAATAAAAAACGACTTTACTTTGATTTGTATTTTTGTTTATTAGTTTGACTATTTGCAAGTCTTTATACTCGTTCCTAAATTTATGATAAGCAGAGATAAGCTCCGCATCAGAAAGACCAGAAACCTTTCTCTCTGTAATCAAGTTACTTTCCATACATACACCATCCATTCTTAAGATTAAGATTCCAATAGTTTCCTCATAACATCATATTTTTCAAGAACGTCAGAAGCATATTTCTGACAAATCTTAAATCTTATTCCTTTAGGTCCCCCATTGTATGCTGCTAAACCATTCCTCAAACCATATCTTTTTTTGTTCTCAGCTAAGATTAAAGTACCCAACTCTATGTTTCTTTCTATGTCATAAAGATCTGAAGATTTTCCATTGTAATTTCTCTCGTTTACTTGCATCAAGCCGAAGCATTCGCTGTTTCCTCTGCCACTTTTTACATTAACAGAAAAACCGGATTCTTGCCAAATTACTGCTAATACAAGTGCTAAATCTAATTTTCTTACTTTTGCCCATTTTTCAGCAACCTCTAAAATCTTCTCTGCTGTTTCTCTGTCAATAGGTACTATGCCTCTCTGGCGATTGAATCGCAAGATTTCATTAACGATCATGTCTCTGCTAGAAGTAATTTTTCTAGGAATCTGAGAAAGAACATTTGCTTTTACTTTAGCTCCAAAAACAATTTTACCATCATGAATTGATCCATATTGCTTGTATTCGTATTTAAAAGTATTGTAAAAACTAATGGGTGAGTATGTGTTTTCTTTTTCTCTAGAAGGATCAATTATTTGATTTTTTGATTGTGAATAAAAGACTATTCTTTGATTGTTAGAAGAATCAGTTAAGTTCAAAATAATCAAATCAGGAAATTGAGTCCTTAATGAATTATATTTGTTAATAAGTTCAGAATGATCTAAAGCATCTTGCGCTCTTTGTGCTTCAGCCATGTGCTTCAATTTATTTTCACTTTTTACATTTATATGCTTTGTCATATGTTATAAAGAATATTTCTTCTTCTCAATACCTCCTGAGCGTATTTAAGTTTGTCTTCTCCTCCATTGTACATCATTAAAGCAAGCTTTACATCTCCCTTAGAGCGTCTAAGCGCATCAGACACCATAGCTGTGCCATAAGAGATATTTTTGGTTATGTCAAAAAGTTCTCTTTATGTTTCAATTCCAGCATTACGTAGTGCGAGTCTATGAACTCTGTAACTGATTTGCATCAAACCTGTAAAAGTATCCTTAATTGCAAATGGCTTAAACTCAGATTCCTTCCAAACAATTGCTGTTATCAAAAATGGATCCAATCTTCTTAGCCTTGAATATTCCAAAATTGCATCAAATATTTTCTCTGCTATTTCTTTAGAAATAGAATTACCACTACTAGAAAGCATGAATTTAATTAATCTTTCCTTTTTTTCCACGAAAGAAGAATAAAGATCAAAAGCTCTTTTTGGTACAGTACGACTAATTAAATTATGATCACGTAAGCTAGGTTTTATATCATTACAACTGGCTTGTCTATTTCTTGTTGTCCACACATAACACATATACCTGTTAAATTATTTAAAAACCCAACGTAAAAAACCAATATAAAAATTATAATCGTTATAAACTTTTCAGTTCCTTTATGAATTAAGGTGATTGACATGCCAAAATACAGAGTTGAACACGACAGAGAAAACTGTATCGGATGTGCAGCTTGCGCATCTGTCTGCCCAAAACATTGGTCTATGAATGCTGATGGTAAATCAGACCTCCATGAAGGAACCAAAAGGGATTCAGATGGCTGGATAGTCAAAGACTTTGAAGAAGGAGAATACAACGATTTAAAGCAATCAGCTGATGTTTGCCCTGTTAACGTCATCCATATTGTTGATGTGACCAACAACAAAAAAATCATCTAACTAGATGATAAACTTGAACATAGATGTTAAACTAATAAATGCGTCCAACAAACTATCAGATGTTTCCGTAGCCTCAGCAAGGACTTGTTATTCTTCAAAAATTGTTCTGCCTGAAGAAGTTAAAGAAGAAACAATTCTCAGAATAGGAAAAAATATATATGAATCAGGTCACCATACACCATTTCAACATACTTACTTTACATTTGCCATATCAAATGTAAGTAGACAGTTTGTCTGGAGTTTCTTGCACAATCATCCATATTACAACTCTGAACAAACATCCCAGAGATACAATCTTTTAGGTAAAGATAGTTTTTACATACCGTCATCTCTTTCTGAAAAACAGAAAGAAAAATTCAACAAAGCAATTTCTATAGCTTGGGATAATTACATAAAAATCACTGAAGTACTGAAAAAAGAAAAAGAGCAGATAGCTTTTGCCTTAGGAAAAATCAAGCAGTGGAAAGAGAAAACGATTTTATCAGACTTAGAAAAAAAGGCACTTGAAAATGCAAGGTATGTGTTACCTGTTTGTGCATTCACTAATCTATATCATACCATATCTGGATTAGTTCTATTAAGATACAAAAGAATGTTAAATATTTCCAACTGCGACGAAGAAGCGAAAATAGTAGTAGGAAAAATGATAGAGGAGGTTAAAAAAGTAGATCCAAATTTTGAACGAATATGCGATGAATTTACTTATGAAAAAGGAGCTTTGCCTGAGACAAATTTGAAAATGCAATACAATCAAATAGACATAAATAATTTTAATCAAAAATTTGACCAAAATCTAAAGCCTTACAAATATTCTAAACTAGTATCTTGCACAGCTAATTTAGAAGAAACCTTAATTGAAGTTTTGAAAGAACAATTTGGAATCAACATACCATCAGAAGAAGTGTTAGATCTACTACTTAATCCAAAAAATAATCTGTATTTGTTATCTACACTTAATGTTTCTATGCACAGTCCTTTGATGCAAGCACTTAACCACGTTAACGTAACATTCAAGAAAAAAATAAGTCACACTTGCGATTCACAAAACCAAAGACACAGATTTAGCTATGGCAGTAAACCTGCAATAGAGATGATAAATTCAAAAAAACCTGATTACATAATACCTAAATTCATTGAAGAAAGCGATTCGTTGAATATCTATATAGAAACTATGGAGACTTTGTGGGAAATAAAAAACGAAATTGAAGATGATGGAGTTTCAAAAGACATATCAGCTTATTTGTTGCCTAATTCAGTTTCAATTAGATTCACTGAAACAAGTTCTTTACTAAACCTTTTTCATAAATACAAATTAAGAACTTGTTTCAATGCACAACACGAGATCTATGAAATGTGCATGGAAGAAATTGATCAATTAGGAAACATAAATAAAAAACTTAGAAATTACTTTGGACCTCCTTGTGTAATAAGAAACGGTTTGGTTGAAAACGATCCTTTGATAGGCCCATGCACAGAAGGGAATAGGTGGTGCGGAATAAAAGTATGGCTTAACTGGCCTAAAGTAAAAAGACCGTTCTAATCACTATTGGAATTAAGTTGCTGGTAGATTAATGAAGATGCTATTATGTTAGAATAAAACACTCCAAGAATTTGTTCTTTAGATTTGTTAGGAGAATACGAAGTTCCTTGTAAAATTGCAGGTTTGACGTGCTTAGCAGTTGAATCCACAACTATGTAACCATTTATGTATCTCTGCCTGTGAGCATCTATGTAGTCTCTTACTAACTTTTTGTATTCTTCTGAATCACGTACAATTTTAATTTCCGATAAATATTTGTAAAGATCATTACTTATAACAAATAATCTTAGTGCATCAGAAACTTCCTCATTTACAGTTGATGACTCTACACTCTCTTTAACATCGGCAAAAGTATAAAACAACTGTTTATCTCTACTCTTTGAAAAATAAACGCTGTCACCTATTACAATCCCTACTATAGAATCTTCTTTCTCTCCATCACTAGAATAACTCTTAATAGCACTTAAATCAACAAAGCATACAAGCTCATCATTAGATATTTCTTGTGAAGATACATCTGCTGAATTTGATCTTTGTCTTCTTTGTGGTTTAGTTATATTACCTTTAAGATATGTCATCTCACTTATTGGTACTCCGTTGTCATATGCAAAAAAAGGTTGTGATAATGGTAAATGTACATGAGAAAAATACTTTGATAGTTCTTCGTTAACTACCCTAGTAAAACCATCTAATCTACCAATAACATTATCAATCGCAGAAGATCGTTGATTATAAAGAGGTATAAAGGATGCTTTTATTAAAATCAGCATTGACGCCAAATACGGATTGTATATAAATGAATCAAGGTCCATTTTCATTGGAATCTGTGATTTATAATATCCGTGAGTCGTCGTAATCATTAACTGCAATAGTAACATTTCCTTTATTATTTGAAATTCTTCTTCATTTATACTTAATACCTCTTTGAATATGCTTTGCTTATACTGGTTCAACGTTGAGAAAATTCTCTCTTCTTCAGTTATGCTATCTCTTAAAAGTGAACTGAATTTATCAAAACATTTAACTTCTTCATCGCTCATTTTCAGCGCTTCAACCAATTCTCTTTCTGCATTCTCCAAAATAGAATTAGGCGAGTCTGTTTTAGAACCATTCATCACGCCCCTAATAAAGGCTGTTATCTTACCCCTATCAACTAAGTCAATGACCATTCTTACATGATCGCTACTAGTATAAAAAAAAGTATGTTTTAGATGATAAAATATTGAATTTATAGTAACAAGTTCTTGGTCAAACTCACTTATGTTAAGATCTTTTAATGTATTTGAATATGCCAATACTTCTCTGTAAATATCATCTATTTTCCTCTCCATCTCTGTTTTAAGATTTATTATGCGCACAAATATATTATCGTCTGATTTAATATTTCTATAAAAATTCGAATCAAAAAGAAATGGTACTTTTTTTTCAAACTCCTGTATTTCTTCTAGATAATCGTAATAAATCACAGCTAACGTTCGATTAGTACTACTATTAGTATTTATAATGTTGTTATCTGCTTTTTCAAATAAAAAACCGAAATTGCGTATTATATTATCGATTCGTTCTGTTAGTTTCTTTTTTGAGTCTTCACTCAAGTTATTGTTATTACTCATTTCTAATCTCTTTTTTTCTGTAAATAGGATATATGCTATTGAAAAGCACATTTCATAAGGGTTGTCTATTAGTATGTCTCTATATGAAAGTAAGTATTCAGATAACACAAAAATACTGCTTTTTAAATATCTCTTCAGTT
Source organism: Microcaldota archaeon (assembly GCA_026414265.1). Taxonomy (GTDB): domain Archaea; phylum Micrarchaeota; class Micrarchaeia; order Anstonellales; family SKW190; genus SKW190. The sequence goes on along the minus strand of JAOAJI010000002.1, from coordinate 46,328 downwards.
TTTTCAGCTTTTCTTGATTGACACAAGTATTAGTTGTTCCACTATCATTAAACAAAGAATTCATAAAACTAAGCATGAAACTTCTCGTTGAGACCTTATTTTCAGAGAAAAATTCAGAAAACCTTTGATTTATTCTGTCATAATGCCTATTGAATTCCTCAAGTACTTGATTATATTCTTTCATTATTTTTTTTATTTTGGTATATCTATCATTCTCTCTGAAAGACTTTACTGCATTATTATGTGAATAGATATAAGTATTGTCTCTATAATAATAGGTAAAAAGGTCATGAGTTTTTTTCTTAAATCGTCTGATGACTTTTGTTCGTTTTCTTGTAACTTCAGAGATCAAAGTCGGAACAGACAAATAATTTCTGAATATGAAATTTCCCAATCCAAACCTTTTATAATATAGGTTTGCTATTGATTCTGGTGCTTTACTTGAATAATAAATAACTCTTAAATTATCAGATGTGAAAGCACGATAAGAAAATCTGAATGCATCATCTACAACTGTATTTACTTTTTCACAAAATCTTCTAACAAAGTCTTGTAATCTTTTATCCAATTTTGAGTAACTTAAAACTGCAAAATTCATATTATTCGTATTTGAATGAATTAAACATGAATAAGGTAAAATAATTCTCACTTTTTGTTTTTTGCCTTCCTGATTTAACATCCGCTCAGATATTAGAGAGATTAGGTAAGCTCTGGTGGCTCTAAGATAAGCCAATGGAATATTATAGTAATTAATTCCTTTATTATTCAAAAAGAAAGACTGAAAGCTATTTTCAATCAATGGGCTATTTTTAGAAAAATTATTTTGATTGTATTCCTCTGAAGGCTTTTGCCGTGGATTTTTGTGGAAGAAATTCTTAAATGACAAACACCACACCTTTATACTTTTAAATACCAAAAGAAGTTTATAAAAGTTCTGTTAGTTTTTGGTCATTGTTTACGGTTTATTAGGTACTTTGATATACTGATTAACCTGTCTCTATAAACGTTCTTGGGAAAATATATATCAGCTATTTTTAAAGCTTCGTTTATCATATTCTGTGCCCTGTTTTTAGCGTAAATATGACTTTCTGCTTTTTCTATCAGAGAAATTGCTCTTACTATTTCTTTTTGGTCCTTGGTCTTTTTTGAAAGTATTGATTTCAATTCTCTTGAATCATTTTGGCTCAAATTCTTCATCGCATGAATTGTCATAAGCGTCCTTTTACCTTCGCTTATGTCTCCTCCTATTTCTTTCTTATAGTCTTCAAATCTGCCAAATAAATTTAAGTAGTCATCTTGAATTTGAAAAGCTATGCCTATAAGTTTACCAAACTCGCGTAATTTATCTACCGTGTTCTCATCTTTTTTGGCAATTATTCCACCTATCGCCAACGATCCAGATATTAAGCTTGCTGTCTTTCCAAATACCATTTCGTAATAATCCTCTTCGTCTATTTCCCATTTGTTGTTTGTGATCCATTCAAGTTCCATACCTTGGCCTTCTAGTACATACTTAAAGGTATTTACTAGCTCTTTTTGTACATTTTTTGTTGTCGCAAAATCATAATCTAAATTTGCTAGAATATCCCAGACCAAAATAAAGAGACCATCGCCAGCATTAATTGCTAAAGGTATTCCGTAAGTCCTATGAATACAGGGCTTACCTCTTCTCATGTCTGAATTGTCTTCTATGTCATCGTGTATTAATGTGAAATTATGAAACAACTCTATGGCTATAGCTGGCTTAAGAGCTTGTTCTCTTTTCAATCCAAACATCTCAGAAGAGATCAATGTCAACGCAGGTCTAAATCTTTTTCCACCCAAATTCAGAAAGTCTTTTATCGGCTGATACACTGATTTAGGATAAACCTTGTCAGAGAGATACTTGCTTATTTCAGCATTTATAAGGTCAGAATATTCCTTCAGAATTTCTTCTACATTTGAGACCATGTTAATTCATAGTTAGATAACTATTATTAATACTACATCTTATGCCTCAATCTCAAACCTGATCAAAAAGTATATCCAATAATAAACAATCACTCCAAAGCTGTGCAATACAACCATCAGGAAAATAGTAAGTAGGATCAAATATTTCAGCTACGTGTAAATAAGCCTTTTGATTATTTTCTAAAAAAATTTCTTCAAATTTAATTTTTGGTTGCTTTTTAAGCTTCTTACACACTTTATAATAAGGATATAACAACCATGGCCAAATAGCGCCATTGTGATAACACTTATCTTTTTGTTTTACATTTCCGTTAAGTGTAGCGACATAACAACTGCTACTCTTAGATAATGTCTTCAAGCCTACAGGCGTCAATAATTCACGTTCTATTAAACTTAAAACAGTTACAAACTGACTTTTTGAAAAAATATCAAAATTGATAAATGGTAATGAAAGAGCTATTATTTGGTTTGGACGAAAGGAATCATCTCTGGAATTATCTTCATAGATAACGTCACTTAAATACTGACCATTCCAAAATTTTTGCATGGAAAATCTTGTTTTCTGGTAATATTCACCATATTTTTCTACACCATGACCTAAATTTTTGCCAAGCTCATAAATTATTTTTAAAGAATTCAAAAACAAAGCGTTAATCTCTATACACTTCCCTTCCCTTGGTGTTACTGGACAATTGTCAACAATCGCATCCATCCAAGTACTCTGCGCCTTAGTAAATATCAACCCATCGGAAGGATCATAGTAAACTATGTCATTAGACGATAAGTATCCATCCACTATATCTTTAATCTTGTGATATCTATGACTTATGAAATCTAGATCATTAAAATTAATGTAATGCTCATAAAAAGCATTGACTAACCATAAAGAAGCGTCTGAAGAATTATATGCAGGACTTTCAGAAATGAAATTAGGGATAAGTCCATTCTTAATTCTTGACAAATAAGAATCAAATATAGAATGTATAACAGATTTGTTAATTACCCCAAATTTAATTAACAGCCTACTAAAACTTGGTAGTGCAATAAAAGTATCTCTACCCCATGAATCGAACCAGTGAAAACCTGCTGATAAACGAAACTCTTTATCCTTTGTATCAAAATATAAATAATCCAATAAAGCATACAATCTAACTAGATGCTTTTCAAGATTAGTATTAGTTAATAATTTTTTTGATTTATCTGAGTTGACAACTATGGCATCTTTAAGGTAGTTTGAAATGGAATTATCATAGTTATTTGCAACTTTTAATTCAACTTTTAAATTACTCTTGAATTTAAGTTCAATCAGTTTGTTTATAACGTCAATACATTCGTACCCTCTCAATTCTTCTTCTTTAAGGTATGTTGAAGAAGCTAGATTAAGATAAGATGCTTGAAGTTCATTATCTGAACTAAAGACTACATTAAAAATAACAGGATCTTTAATGTTATCGATATTGTAATAAATATTATATGAGATTATATTATCGCTTTCTTGAACTAGTTTTTCAGTATGTAAATTAACATGATGCCTAGAAATATCGTGTGTACGTCTATTGTTTGCTATGAGTAATAGAGATCTTAGATTATTGTCACTGTGAATAATTTGAAGAGATGCTTTTCTTTCAAGTCTTTCAAATTGTAAATCTAATGAAAAATCATCTCCTTGTATTAGTAAATTCGAATTAGTTTCATTGACTTTAATTTTTTGCTCAGTGTTTGAACTTAATTTATCAAAAAAATGAGGAACTTCAACTCCTTGTACTAAAACATACCTCTGATTGTTTATATGGTTTTTCAAGACAAATAGCCCGTGATACTTTCTAGTAAGCTTTAAATCAGAACATAAAGAACAATAGTCGCCAAACACGTTTGAAAAAATAAATTCCATAATCAAAAATTCAAAAACTTAATTATAATTGTTAATTTAATATAGTTGTAAAGAGATTAAACTGACGAAATTGATCTATTTAAATAAGAAATGAATTTATCCACTTCTCTTATTGTATCGTCTTTGGAAAAACCTGCAATTATTATAGAATTATTAATTATCTGGATAACGCTTTGGTTGGTTGAAAGTTTCATCATCCCTTTAGCATAAGCGTTTACAAAGTAGCCACCAATCACTATTTTTACTCGTTTCTGTTTGATTGTTTTTTCATAATCTTTATCAAGGTATATAAAAGAATTATCAGTTGACTTGGTTGTTTTTTGAAAATAAACTATGGTAGAGTTAAGGTAAGAAGAATTACCGCTAGATGTGAATTCAATCACAGGTTGGAAAGATTCAAGAACTAAATTACATCTAAGCTCAGATAAATTCAGTTGACATCTTTCGTTCATAGTATTGATTCTTATCTTGAAGATAAGATCTTTATCTAAAATTAGGTAAGAACTATTAGTTAAAGTAAGCTCTTTGGAATCAAATACTGACTTAGAATAGTATATAGAATATATTGTTTGTAGATATGTTGTTGGTACACTCAATTCAACTGACTGTCTAGAACCAAAAATCTTTTGGATCCCATATGAAGAATGTAGATTATCATGAACAGAATTATTAACAATCAAATTTTGCCTTTCTATGAGTTTACCGGAATAGTCATAAATAACCAAACTTAATGTTTTTAGATTATCATTACCTTTGTCTAAATCTAACATTAAGCTTATATGACTCTCATTATCAACACCTATACTTATTGAACGATTATCTAAAGAAACAACACCTGTGCAGTTCTTTTTTTCAGTCCTGTGAGAAGACCTTAATGCAAAACTATTTAGATCTGAAAAATAATAGATTTCTTTTGTCATTCCATTAGGAGTTGTTATTTTAATATTAAATGAATTGTTTGCTGACTTTAGATTACAATCTGTGTCATAAAAATTTAAGTTCTTGTTATTTCTTATTACACTTATATTCAAAAAATTGTTTAGAGTACCATGATTCAGTAAATACAACCCAGTGTTGTTATAAAACTCATAAGGAAAAGATGTAATGAGATAAGAGTTTTCATCTACCAAGATTATGCTTTTGAGAGCATCTGCTCTTCTGCTACTCTCATAAAACCTATATCTTTCTGGCCCATTGTTTGTCCATTCAAGAAATACTCTAAATTGCTTGAAAGAACCGTTGTGATTCAAATAATGGATATTATCAAAAACAAAGAAAGTTGCTTGCTTATTACTTATGTTCACGAGCTTGAAGTAGTTATTGCCTAACTTAAACAAAAAACCTTTTTCAAAAGAATATAACTTGCTTTGATCGCCTGCTATTACATCTACCCAGTTATCAAAAACATAAAATGTATACCATTGATTATTTAGATTTAGTTTTTGACCAGAAGAAATTTTTATGATTGATTTGTTTTCTCCTAAAACAATTTTGCCTCCAAAAACAGTGTCTTTTTTTGAAGAAAGATTGTTAATAAAAGGAATTGCCATATCCAATAACTGATATTTGGTACCAAATATTTCTATCTCAAAATTTAAATTCCCTATAAACACGTCTCTATCATTTGTTAAACTACAATATGCATAGTAATAATCTTCTCGAAACTTAGGAAAACACTTCTGAAGTCCAGATAGATTTTCATCGATATTATAAAGTTGAATAAAGTAAGTGAGTCTATTTATTGTGAGAGCATTTGTTTCAATTTCCTTAAAGGCTGTTATGTACATTTTGTTTTTCTGCATTATTTTCTGGTTTTCTATTGAATTTAATTTTGGTGCCAATAAGCTTAGTTTTTTTTCATCTAGTTCATAACCAGTCAGATAATCACGAACGTTTGTTATGTTGTTAAGATTCGTATCAAGTTTATAATTACCTGTAACATTGTCCAGGTAATCTCTATTTTTTAATGAGAAGTATGTAGAATTCTTGTAATGATATTCTACTAAGAACTCAACAGATGCGTTCTTTATCAAATAATAACCATATTCGCCTATGTTGTTTTTATTGCAAGTTACATTAGGATAGCTGACCAAGTTAGCACGTACATTTGTTTTTTTATAACTGTTAGATATCAAAAAGTTCTGTATTTTTATAGCAGCAATGGAGTCAGTAATACTTGCATTAGCTCCAACTATAATATCTGCTTTTATGTTTCCGTCTTTGTCAATTAACTCCAAATTTTTGTAAAATAACTGCTGAGAAAAAATTATTGAATATAAAGTGAGAAAAATAACGCATACACGCATTTTGTGATATAAATTCATAACATAAGAAGAATAATAGGCACACTTTTATAAGTTAATGTAGAGTCATTATCATGTTTTGTTTTTATAGTTTTTGTAAGGGACAAGTGGCAGTAGAACAATTACTAATGCTCAGTATAGGCCTTGCAATAATTGCAATTATAGGATACTCCGTATGGACTTCAGCTAATGATAATTCGAAAGCAGCAATGGCAAGAAATGCGGTTGATCGTATAGCTTCATATTCCGACTATGTTTATTCACTTGAACCAGGAAGCAAAGCCGTAATTGACGTGTATTTGCCTAAAGGCATAAAAAGTATCAATATCTCAAACAAATACGTTATTATGAAAGTAGAGATGAGCAACGGTATAACTGATTTCTTTGCAAATACATTATCTAATCAAACTGGTTATATAGAACCGAACGAAGGTAGACAAACCATAGTTATAGAGAAATTGCCTGATTCAACAATCTTCATTGGTGAAAACTATCTCGTATGTAATCCAAACGAAATTAACGTGAACCTCTATCAAGGACAAAATGCAAATCAGAACATTTTTATTAAAAACGTAGGAGCAACTACAATTAATAATATTCAATATACATTAAGCGGACAGATAACAAGCTTGGTGTCGTTATCTGGATTTCCATTTTCATTGAACCAAAATCAACAAGTTCAAAAAACCTTATTTATTAACTTACCTTCTAATATTCTTCCAGGAACCTACACAGGATATGTTAAAATCCAAGGGGACAATCCAAGAGGAACATGTACTATCTCTATTAGAATAAATGTTTTGTCATCAGTTTCTGACACCCAAGGACCTGTAGCTTCATTGCCAACTATCACTCCATCCTCACCAAACTACACTGACAATATAATCGCAAACGCAACTTGCGATGACAGAACTACAGGAAACTCAAAAATAAGAAAAGCAGAGATAGAAATTGATTTTTCAGGTATATGGAATGTCATGACTCCTTTGCAATACAGTTACGATACCCAACCAATACTTAACGTTAGTTATAATTTAGGCACTTTACCTGCTGGAGTTCATTACTTAAGAGTTAGATGTACAGATGATAAAAACAATATTGGAAGCCCAAGTACATTAATGTTCGTTGTTCAAGGTAATATAGTAGATAATACTGGACCTGTTGTTTATGACTTACGAAGAAACAAATCTGTTGTTAATACTTTAGACGTGATAACTATCAACGCCACAGGGGACGATAGAAATTCAGGAAACTCAAACATATCTTCATGTCATATCGAAATAGATAATTCAAATATTTGGAACATCATGCAACCAGTTAGCGGGAATTACGGAGAAAGCCCTGTTTTGACACTTGGTTATATAACAGGTCCTTTCACTCAAGGAAACCATATCATAAGGGTTAGATGTACAGATGTTTATGGGAATACAGGAAGCTCAGCACAAATGAGTTTTTTCGTATATCTACCAGACACACAAGGCCCAGAAGTCACTTTTTTCATGACAACGCCAAACAGAACTACATCTGCAGATTTCACTTTGATTACCATAACAGCTAATGATACTAATAGAGGTAACTCTACTATTGCAAATTGCGAACTTAGGTTAGACAATAATCCAACATGGTATTACATGACACCTGTTGGTGAAACTTATTCTAATGTAGTACAAAACTTCACGTTTGGGGCAGGAAAATTACTACCTGGCAATCACGTAGCATATGTAAGGTGCAGAGACAGTCAAAATAACTTAGGAAACGTTTATCAATTCACTTTCAACGTTAGTGCTGAAATTGCATTTATTACAAATTCATGGACACCTAATTCAGAAGAACAAACCTACATTAATTGGCTTTATACTAAAAGTTCTAATGAAACATTTCTTTGGAAGTTCGATGTCATACCTTCTAATAACGTTTATCAACTAGACCATATAAGAAACTACAAAGTAGTTATTATGGCCTTTTCAAAGAATTCTGATCCAAACTTTTATCCTATTATAAATCAGTTCAAGAATTTAGGTAAATACGTTATATTGCTAGGACAAGGTATTGAATACGGGATAAAAAACTTGAACGCAGGCACAGGGAATGGCAATAGCATAACAGGAACCACTATAAGAGTAAACAGTAACCACTACGTAACTAACAACTTCAACTTAAATACTAATTACCAGATAAGTACTTCATCACAATGTATTTATTACCATACAGCAATGAGCGGACAAAATATCGCTTCATATTTCTCAAATTCGAACTATGTTACGATAAGTAATCCAAGCTACGTGCTCACACTAGGCACTTGCGATGCAAGTAAACTCAATACCAATGGTAATACATTACTTACAAGAATAATTGACTATGCTTTATTAAACTCAAATTAGATATCTAAATGCTATGAAATTAATAGGACAATCTGCATTAGAGACTATCATTTATTCTGGACTGTTATTGGTATTTTTTGCAATTATTATAATGATATACGCAAAAAGCATAGACGAAAGCAATAACTTCGACAACTTCTTAAAAGCAAAAGCTATATGTAATCAAGTCGCGCAGGCAGTTAACTATGTTGCGACATCTTATGATAACGTGAGTAAAGTTGTAGAGCTGCCGGACCAAATAAATGGAATTAACTATTCGCTTAATTTTTATTCCGGAATCAATTTGTTACAGATATCTGAATTGTTTATGGCAAATGATGCAGGAAGCCAAAGAAATCCTTCTAGAGTATTTGCAAGTTGCCATTACGCAACAAGAAATGTTTATTCTTTAAACTACCTAAAGAATTTCAGTGTTTTTTCAAAAGTTTTTAGAATAAGAAAAGTGGATAATTCCGTAATTGTAGGTGGTTAAAATTAAAGCACAACTAATAAGTTTTGATTTAATATTTTCAATATTGATATTAGTACTTTTGATTTCAATAGTTTTAACTATTAGAAACGATAGCACAAACACGATTGATACTGAACTAACAATAAACAACTTACATGAAGAAAATATCAAAACCCTAGATATGTTACTCAGATCAAAAGGGATACCATATAACTGGCACAACAATATATCAAATATAAAAAATTACACAGAAATAGGATTAGTTTCAGAGCATAACATAATAAACAGAGCTAAGATTGAAAAATTTTGTGAAGCAAATTACTCAGATTTAAAAGACATACTTGGAAAAACTTATGACTTTTACTTGCAAATAATTAATAATGAAAATTCACTCCTTTACGAATGTGGGAAAAGAATAAACTTGTCCATGATTAAATTTTCTGTAGCAAATTCCAGATTTGCAATATTAGATAATATGATAGTAAAAATTGTGGTTGTTAGCTATGTTGAAAATTAAAGATGATACTGGTAAAAATAAATATAATGCATATTATTTTTCAATAGATTTGATATTTGCAGTCTTTGCTCTTGTAGCCTTAGTTTATGCTATTAATAGTTTAAGTATAAAGAGCGAAAAAACTAACGATATCTTTGAAATGACGAAAAAAGCGCATCAAACTTTAGCAATACTTGATAAATTGTATATAATAAATACACTCAACCAGAGTTATATCAACGAAACATTATCAAACATGTACAAAAACTCTACATATTATTGGCTTTTAGAAATAGATGCCTACAGAAATGACTCATCATTGATAAAAGAACGCAGCTTCAATTTAAGCAACATACCTTCCAACATTCAAATGAAAGATTTTCAGATGTCGGTTAGCGTAAGAAGAATATTTGTAGGGACTGACTTACAAAACAAAACAATAACTAACTACTGTGTTGCGAGATTTTATTTATTCAAGTAAAAAAGGTCGTAATATGAAACACAATAAAGGATTTGTTTTTGCAATTTCGATTTTGTTACTATTACTTACCTTAATAACTGTACATGCAGTAATAAATAAATACTTTGATCATCAAAACGATATTAAAATCGACCACTTAGAATTTGAACAAACATACTATGCTTTTGATGCGATAGAAGAAAGCTATAAAAAGATACTTGCGCTGTATGGCTTAAATGTGAGTATAGAAGATAACAACGCAACCATTGAAGTTCACCACACATTTAAGTTTCAGAACTATTTTCAAAGCCAAGCAGATCACTTCAAATATTTTGCTGAAAGATTTTCTCCTATAAGTACATCAATCAACAGCCAAAGCTTTAGTATATTTGACATAATCATACAACCTATTGGTATGACTTTAGAAACAGTTCCACCTAAGTTCCAATACATTCTACCAAATAGCCAAAATGCATCAATGCTAAAAGGATATGATATAGAAATAAGATCAGATAACACTCAAGTTCCTATAATAAAGTGGAAAAGGTTGTACGATGCTTTACCTACTGACAACAATGCCATATACTTTAGAATAGCTGCTCAAGGCCTTAACGGCACTAGCTCAGATACAAGATACATTAGAAGAGATAGAAGAAATGAGGTCGAGCTCAAAGACGACAGAAACTTTACTTACATGAACATAGTTATTGATGATAATGGGGAGTTAACATATCACTACAATCCTCACTTAGAAATGGATATAAAAACCAAAGTAGTATTAAATACCAGTGTGTGGGTCGAATTCAAATCTGGTACAATTAGCGTTTATAATGTGTATAGTAACAAATCTGGCACAATTAAATACGGCTAAAAAAGTAGATGTTAGATAGTGACTTTCATGAAAATTAAAGAGATAATGAGAAAAGACTTTCTCAAATTAAGTGCTGATACTTCCATCGAACAGGCAATAAGATTACTAACTAAATGGAATGTCTCATCAGCGCCAGTTTTTGAAGACAGTGAATTTTTAGGTATCATCACATTAAAAATGCTTGTAGAAAAATTCACATATTTCTATTCAAAGAAAAAAGACCTAAATGAATTGAGGATAATGCCTGTCAAAGAACTTTTAATTAGACCAAGATTCGTTTTAAATGAAAATGAAGATTTAACAATTAACGTTGTTAAACAAATTGTTAGTTCTGATATTTGCATTCCTGTTGTTCAAAACAAAACGATTGTAGGAATAATCAGAGACAAAGACATGCTTATCTATCTACTTACTGAGTTTGCAATAACCAAAGCACAAAACTCTTCTAACACAAACAACAAAACGCAAGATAAAACTCAATTTGATAAATTAGCTGAAAAAGTTGAACAGATTATAAATGCCAACTCAAATAGTACATTGACAATAACCACAGCAGATAAGATTTTAAAGATAGTAAAAACAGAGGGATATTGCAGTGCTAAAGACCTTGCACTCAAGTTAAACATTACTGAAGAAAGTGTTGAAAAAATAGGCTTAGCGTTAGAAAAACATAAATTAATAGAAATAGAATACAATTTGCTTGGCTCTATGATACTGAAAAGAAAAGAGGATTGAAATGAAAAGCCATAAAGTAAATAAAAAAGAAAAAAAAATAAAGATAAGATTCAAGCCACACGAACTTGAGCACAAGGAGCATATTTTAGACAATATAACAAAAAAACATATTGACAATGACGAAAACAAGACAACTAAAAATCAAGAATTATCTGAAAAAACTAACTATAAAATTGAATACGGTCAACTGATTGCTGAAGTAGTTATCAAAAAAAATCCTGGAGATCATGTATTAACTTATTATTTGTATCCTCCTATTTTTGACGAAGGAACTAATGCTATTCTTGAAGAAGTAAAAACTACACTGTTGAAAAGAGTTAATATTTCTACTCAAGAGGCTCTTAACATAAAATTGGCAGACCAGCTCAAAGAAAAATTCATGCAGATGAGCAAAGAACTCTTAAGACAGAATTTACCTGAAGCTGACGATGTAAAAGTAGATATAATCGCAAGGATTATCACCAATCAAATGTTAGGGTTAGGTGACATCGAATACTTGTTAAGAGACAATTACATTGAAGAGATTTGCATAAACGGCCCAAACATGCCTATCTGGGTTTATCACAGAAAATTTGCCTGGCTAAAAACTAACATGAGCCTATCTTCAGACAATGTGATATGGAACTTAGCTGCAGCTATTGCAAGAGGCGTAGGCAGACAAATAAATAACAATCAACCTATATTAGATGCATATCTTTCATCTGGCGATAGAGTAAATGCAACTCTGTTTCCTATTTCATACTTTGGAAATACTATTACCATAAGAAAATTTGCAAGAAAACCATGGACAATAACAGATTATATCATCTCAGGAACTATCACCACTGAAGCTGCAGCATTATTATGGGAAGCTATCCAATACGAAACAAACATAATAGTTTCAGGAGGAACAGGAGCAGGTAAAACTTCATTACTCAATGTATTAACCATGTTTATACCGCCAAACCAGCGAGTGATAAGTATTGAACAAACAAGAGAGATAAACTTGCCATCATATCTGCAATGGGTGCCTTTAGTTGTTAGAGAAGCAACTAGTGAAGGCACAGGCAAAGTAACAATGCTAGATCTGATGGTAAATTCACTGAGGATGAGACCTGATAGAATAATAGTAGGTGAAATAAGAAGAGCGGAAGAAGCAGAAGTATTGTTTGAAGCCATGCACACAGGCCATAGCGTCTATGCTACACTACATGCTGAAACAGTTGAAGAGACTATCAGAAGACTGCACAATCCTCCTATTAACATTCCACCAATGTTACTACAATCTCTGCATTTGATTGTAGCAATGTACAGAGACAGAAGGAGAAATGTAAGAAGAGCATTTGAAATTGGCGAAGTCATACCATCGGAGGATAGAGGCGTTTATGCTAATGTAATATTTAGGTGGAGACCTAACAGAGATCAACTGATGCCTTTTGAACAAATAATTAGATTCTATGATATAATAAAAATGTATGCCAATGTAGATGACGATGGAATAAAAAACGACCTAGAAGAGAAAAAAACAGTATTGGAATGGATGGCAAAAAACAATATCAACAACATAGAGGACGTTGGCAATATAATCTCACTTTATTATGATGAAAAGAATAGGTTAATGGACATGATAAGAATTAACAAAGTCCCTAAAGTATCAAACTGAAAGCTGATATAAATGTATAAAATAAAATATGCGCCATTATTGTTCACAGAATATAAAAAAATGAAAAACATTTTGAAATATTTTTATCCTTTGGCAAATGTAACCATGTACTTACCTCTTTTTTCAAATGCTGTTTCTAATCTTAAAAAAATAAAAGCAGACATACATCCAAGAGATTATATTGCTGGTGTGTGGCTCACTTTTATTTTCTATACATTTTTCGCATTCGTATTCATGTTCTTGATATCCCTAAGAAGGGAAGAGTTATTTGAGTTAGATTACTTATTAACAATGTTGTCCATCTCAGTAATTTTTGGTAATTTAGTCATGATTTATGTGTTACTCATACCACGCTGGATAAGCAATAAACTAAAAAGAGAAATGGAGAAAAATCTGTTCTTTGCTACCAGGCATATTATGATACACACATCTGCTGGTGTTCCTTTATACGATGTCTTAGTATCTATAAGTCATGAATACGAAGACGAAACATTCAACTATGGAGAATTCAGCACTGAATTTGCAGAAATAGTAAAAAAAGTAAGAGGAGGTATGGATTTAAGCGATGCGCTTGAAGAAAGTGCGAGGAAAAGCGATTCTCCTTATTACAGGAGATTAGCATGGCAATTAGCAAACGCAAACAAATCAGGCACAAATATAGGTAAATTATTGAGACATCAAATTGATTACATATCAAAAGAACAAGAAACACAACTAAAAAATTATGGTGCTCAACTTAATCCTTTGGCAATGTTTTACATGATGGTATGTATTGTAGCACCTACGATGTTAACAGTCTTAGTTGCAGTAATTTCAACGCTTATAACAATCCCTCTTGGGCAAAATTTCTTTATCCTTATATTTATTTTGTCAACCATAGCACAGTTTTTTTTCTTTGGATTATTTAAGAGCAAGAGGCCTGGTGTGGCAATATGAAAAAATTTCTAAATATTAAGGTTAGTGCCCCACAATACATCAAAGACGTTATCAAAAATTTATTAGTTAAAGCAGGATTAGATATAGACACTGATATTTATTATTCTCAAGTTATTGTTAACGGATTTTTGATATTCATATTTGTAACTATTTTTGCTTATGTTGTTTCAATATACACAAATTATGAATTAGAGTTATTTGCATATCCATTGATAGGATTAGTATTTTTTATAGCCTATGTTGTTTTCAAGGTAAACACTTTACTTTTGGTAGGAAGCAAAAAATCATCTTCTTTTGACGATTACATTCCTGATTTTTTAAATTTGATGGCCAGTCATGTTAGGAGTGGAGTCACATATGACAGGGCACTACTTTTATCATCAAGAAAAGAATTTGGACAATTAGCAAAAGAAATTGATTTAGCTGCTAAAGAAATAATAGCAGGCAAACCTTTGGAACAAGCATTACTTAACATGGCAAAAAGGATAAGATCAGAAAAATTCTCGAAAAGTATCAGGTTAGTAGTAGAAGGTGTAAATTCAGGTGGAAATTTGGCTGATTTACTTGAAGCTACAGCTTATGACATGAGAAGATTTGATTCTTTAAGAAAAGATATCAATAGCCAATTACTATCTTATGCAATTTTCATTTTTGCCGCTGCAGCAATAGGCGCTCCAGCTCTTTACGCTGTTTCAACATTCTTAATATCAATAATAATAAAAATAAGTGGAGAAATACAAGTTTCAGATAGCATCAGCTCATACTTACCATTAATAAGTAACATCAAACAAGAGATAAACAAAGAAGTGCTTCAAAACTTTTCATTGGCTTCAATTTTTGTAACTTGTCTTTTTGCACTTCTTTCAGCAGGAACAGTTTTCGCAAATGACGAAACCAAAGTGATAGTATATTTTCCTTTCATGCTTATTTTGGCATATGCCATTTTTTTTGGCATAAGCTATCTGTTAGGAATAGTGTTCCAAGGATTAAGTAAATAAAAACCACGTTATTAGCAAATATGCAACGCTTTATCACAATAATTAAAAAACGAACATACCAGATTAGCATCATGAAAGATTTAATAATTTTGGCAAAAGACAGAATAGGACTCTTAGCAGACATAACTTACATATTAGGAAGTGCAAGGATAAATATAGACGCTATAAATGCTACTGCCGTTGATAACAACGCTATCATTTTCCTAAGTGTAAAAAATGATAAAAAAGCAAAGGAACTACTTGAAAAAAACGGTTTCAAGGTTTTAGCTCAAAACAATCTAATAATCAGGCTTAAAAACGTACCAGGAGAAATGTCAAAAGTTGCTAGAATGCTTTCAGATAATAAGGTTAATATTTTAAGTGTTATTCTAATAGGCACTGAAAAAGACTATCAAACATATGCGATAGCTGTAGAAAGAGTAAGAAAGGCTAAACAATTACTGAAGGATTACCTTCACGAAGAGAAATAACGATGAAGCTATTTTAAGAGCAAAACAAGATTTTAAATGCTTACTTCTCTAATTATCTTAATTGTTTAGTTTAGTCTACCACATACATTATTGAGTATATCCAAACATCCCACCATAGCTCAACGGTAGAGCGGCCGGCTGTAGCTTGTTTTAGGCATTCATGCCTAAGTAGAAACCGGCAGGTTGTGTGTTCAAATCACACTGGTGGGACTGAACTAAAAAAGCCTCTAATCTTTTTTCTTATCATTCAAAGAAAACAGACTCAAATTGCTCCATATAGGTAAATGCTTCTGTTTAAGTTTGTAAAATACCAATTTTTTCCCTGGGATCTCTTCTTTTTCAACAATGTCCTCTTTCATTAACATAGAAAGATGCTCAAATACTGTAGCTTTTGATTTACCTGTTATTTTGCTAAGGTCTGTTATTGTTCTCGGAGCTTTTTTCAAAGCCTCTATTGTTCTGATTCTTGTTTCTGAGTTTAAAACTCTTATCAGAGATGAATTTAAATCGTAGTAGTTTTCTTGAGAGACCAATTTAAAAGAAAAAAGTGTCAATACAAGTAAAACCAAAGTCAAAACGTTTCTGTAAAAAATATTTTTTTCAATTTCTGTTATTTTATCACTTGAATCTTGTTTAGCCAAATCTTGGACATGTTCTTGCTTATTTATAGGCTCAACAATAGTTGACCCTTCTTCTCTGTATGCTTGGATTTGTTGTGTTTCAGAAGGATAATTACTTGAAGTTATTGTTTGGTTTGTTGCTGTAGTTTGAATTTTTAGAGTTCCTTGAGATACGTTATCAACACTAATTTGTGATTCTTTTTGTGTTACATAAGCACTGTCTTTTGTTAGGTTATGTGTATAGTTGGTTTCTTGTTTTAAGCTTTCGTAAAAACTTAATTCATAGCTTTCTAAGAGTGACACTATGTTTATTGCTAATGTTATTAGAATTAGTATGAATGGGATTATAGTTAATGTTTGTTTATATCTAAAAGTATTAGCTTGCATATGAAAAGTACTGTATATTCGAAATTAAAAAAGTTTGGTTTTTGTTTGGTCAAAGAAATTTTGTATTACATGCTGGGCATCTTGTCATGTAGTAGTTAGCTCTGTAATTACATACAGGGCATACGTACGTTGTTTTTCTTTGTAATTGGTAATCTATATCAGCTTTACATCTCTCACATTTTATAGCATCAACAGGATTCTTATGCCCACATTCCTTACATTCAACGACAAACAGTTTACCTAATTTCGTGTAACATTTAGGACATTTGTCCATTGCTAAGTCTATATCTGCATTACATTTAGGGCATTTTAGCTTGTAATCTGCTTTTCCACCGACTCTTTCCTTTAGTTTTTTTTGAATTATATCGTTGATACCTGTAAAGAGTAATTCTAGGATCTTCATTTAACCATTCCGAATATAAGCTACGTTAATAAATAAAAAATCAACCTAACTATCTTTAACAATTAACTTTTATTAAAAATATGTATGGACATAAGCATATCTATAATCATATTAGCAGCTTATTTGCTAGTACTACTTTATAATATAAAAATCAAATCAGAAGAACCCAATAACATCAAAAAGTATGCTTTTTTACTTTTTTTATCAATAATTATTTGCTTAATATTAAATATAGATCCACTTGGATCAATAATGTTCAGTTTCTTGATATTCTCATTGACCAAAAGATCTTTTGACTATTTTGTAGTAGTATCTATAATAATTTTAGCCTTGATTTATGCTGATAATCTTTTTATTGCGATATTAACTGAAATTTACACTTACAAGATTGATGATTTAATTAAGAGCACATTAGTTCCTTTTATTGTTTATGCATTTTTTCCTAAAGCGCTTAAAGAAAAGGAGTTATAATGGACGAGACTGGAAGAAAGTTTGTTCATGTAATAGGAGGCATGTCAATTATTCTTTTTATTTCGTTATTTGGACATACTATTTTTCTACTTATTGCCTTGCCTCTGCTTATTTTAGGTATGATTACTATTCAAGCAGAACACGAGAAATTTTATTTGCCTGTTTTTTCAGAGATTTACAAAAACTTTGAAAGAAAAAACGTTTTGCCAGGAAAAGGAGCATTATGGTTTTGGATCAGTGTTATGTTTGCATATTCTTTTTTGAAACCTGAAATAGCACTTGTATGTGTTGTGTGTCTTTCTGTTGGAGACGGCTTTGCTACCTTAATAGGTAAAAAAGGCGTATTTTCAAATCCAATAAACAATAAAAAAACGCTAGAAGGCCAGTTAGCATTTATATTTACTAGTGGATTGTTTCTTTTTGTGATAAATAAGCTTGGAGCTATGGAACTTTTTTTCGTCATTTTTGCAAGCATTGCAGAAGTAATTAATGTAGATATTGACGATAACCTTAGAATTTCGTTAATTGGCCTAATTTTTAGCTTGTTCTATGGTTAAATAAGTTACGTTTATATCTTGTTTGAATTATTACAAAATTATTCAAATTCATTGTGTTTAAATTTATTGTGTGCTGTTGAAAAAAGGTGATTAACGTGAACAAAACTAAAAGAGTAGTCATGGTCATAGCTTTTGAAGGGTTTAGAGACGAAGAGTACCTAGTTCCAAAACAGATTTTTGAGCAGAACAATGTTCAAGTTATAACGGCAAGCACTAAATTAGGTAATGCTAGAGGAAAATTAGGACAAATAGCTTTCGTTGATAAAACGCTAGAAGAAATTAACCATAAGGATTATGACGCGATTATTTTTGTAGGTGGACCAGGTACACCAACCATAAGAAAGCTACAAATAGCTGAAAAATTGGCTTTGCAATTTTACGATGCTAATAAAATTGTAGCTGCAATTTGCTGGGCACCAACAATCTTAGCTCAAGCAGGTTTGTTGAGAGGCAGAAAAGCCACTTGTTGGGTTGGTTATGACCCAGAATTTAAAATGAGTACAAACTTATACTTGGAGAGTAAGGGGGCAACATTTGTAGACCAAGGAGTAGTTGTAGACGATAAGATAGTAACTGCTAATGGACCACAAAGTGCTCATGATTTTGGCAACGCAATACTTAAACTGTTGAAATAATTTGGATAATTAATCAAAAGTGATGGATATGGCAGTAACTAATCAGATAATATTAAAAGTAGCTGAAGCTCTTCAAAACGATGTAGGTAGGGGTTTGGTAAGAATTGATTCAAAAGCCAGAAAAGAACTAAATGCTCAGATAGGAGATATAGTAGAACTGAAAGGTAAAAAAAGTACTGTTGCGATAGTTTGGCAAGCACATCCTCAAGATGAAGGCTTGGGCATAATAAGAATGGACGGTTACCATAGACAAAATGCAGGCGTTTCAATAGGAGATAAAATAACAGTAAGGAAGGTATTAGATGTAAAAGAAGCCAAAAAAATTGTGTTTGCCCCCACTGCAGGAACCATAAAATACACTAACGAGTTCCAGGACATGTTGAGAAAAAAGTTGATAGGCAAACCTTGCGTAAGAGGCGATTATGTATACATAGGGTCTTTTTCGCAATCGTATAAGTTACTTGTTGTAAATGTAAATCCTCCAGGCACAGTTATAATCACAGAAAATACCGAAATTGTGCTAAAAGAAGAAACGGTAAAAGAAGCAGGCACTGTACCAGCAATTACCTATGAAGATATCGGAGGTCTGAAAGAGGCAATTCAAAAGATTAGAGAAATGGTAGAACTGCCAATGAGACATCCAGAGCTATTTGAAAGGCTTGGGATTGAACCGCCTAAAGGGGTTCTAATATATGGTCCACCAGGTACAGGAAAAACTCTACTGGCTAAAGCAGTCGCGTCAGAAAGTGAAGCGCATTTTATTCACATAGGAGGCCCAGAACTTGTATCTAAGTTTGTTGGAGAAAGCGAAGAAAAACTAAGAGCCATATTTAAGGAAGCAGAAGAAAAAGCTCCTTCAATTATATTCATGGACGAAATAGACGCTATTGCACCTAAAAGAGAAGAAGTCACTGGAGAGGTAGAAAAAAGAGTAGTTTCACAACTGCTGACTTTGATGGACGGGTTAAAGAGCAGAGGACAAGTGGTTGTAATTGGCGCTACCAACAGACCTAATAGTATAGACCCTGCATTAAGAAGACCCGGAAGATTTGACAGAGAAATAGAAATTGGAATTCCTGACAGGGATTCACGAAAAGAAATCTTGCAGATCCATACCAGAAACATGCCTTTGGCAGAAGACGTTGACCTTGACGAATTAGCAAATATAACCCATGGTTATACTGGAGCGGATTTAAATTCTTTAGTTAAGGAAGCAGCCATGATGACTCTTAGAAGAATATTACCTGACCTTGACTTAGAAAAAGAAATTCCGCCTGAGATTATCAATTCATTGAAAGTCACAAAAGATGATTTCATGAACGCAATGAAAGGAATTCAAGCCTCTGCTTTAAGAGAAGTGTTCCTAGAAAGACCTAATGTTAAATGGTCTGACATCGGAGGCTTAGAGGACGTTAAAAGAGAATTGTATGAAGCAGTTGAATTGCCTCTGAAAAAACCGGACGTCTTTTCAAAAGTTGGTATAAGGCCTTTGAAAGGTATTCTGTTAGTAGGGCTTCCTGGTAACGGTAAAACTCTGTTGGCAAAAGCCATAGCAGGAGAAAGCGAAGCAAACTTCATTTCTATAAACGGCCCTGAAGTATTCAGTAAATGGGTAGGTGAAAGCGAAAAAATGATAAGAGAGCTTTTCAGAAAAGCAAGAAATGCATCTCCTTGTATAATCTTTATTGATGAAATAGATGCAATTGCATCAACCAGAAGCTCTGATGAAACCAACAAAGTAGCTGAGAGAGTCGTTGATACAATTTTAACAGAAATGGACGGTATAAGAAATTTGAAAGGAGTTGTAGTAATAGCTGCTACAAACAGACCAGATATTGTTGATTCAGCATTATTGAGGCCCGGAAGATTTGACAAGATAATTGAAATCCCACCACCAGATGAAAAAGCGCGTATAGAAATACTCAAAATTCATACAAGAAACGTACCTTTGTCTAATGATGTCGTTCTAGAAGAAATTGCAAAAAGAACCAATGGGTTTTCTGGTGCTGATTTAGAAAACCTGGTTAGAGAAGCAGGCATGATTTCACTGAGATCTAAGCTGATTATTAACGAAAACGAATCATTAGACAAATTAACACTTGATGACTATAGAAAAAGAATCGCAGAATTAGACACTACTAACTTAAAAGTAGAGATGCAACACTTTATTGAAGCTCTTAAAAAGATTAGGCCTAGTATCGATGCTGATGCAGTCGAAAGGATGAAAAAATTTGCTAAAGGCGCAGATCTAGAAATGTTCAGATAAAAAAATCCGTGAAGCAATTTTGTTTATGCAAAACTAACTAAAACTGTATTTCGGTAGTTTAAATGAAACACTTGTTTGACACTGATGAAATTCAAGATTTGATAACATCTTTTGTTGCTATCACGATTTCACTGATTTTATTTAATGTAAATGGTATTTTTGGTGTTTTTGATTTGACTTTGAGACAAATTGCTGTTTTAGGAGTAATAATTTCTCTGTCAGTTGGAATCGGTTTCGTTTTTCACGAGCTTGCACATAAATTCGTTGCCATGTACTATGGACACTATGCAAAGTTTCAGACATTCACTTTAGGAATAATTGCTATGCTTGTCATGTCTTTATTCCCTATAGGTATTCTTTTTCTTGCACCAGGTGCTGTAGTAATATATGCACACAATATAAGAAAGGACCATAATGGCATCATATCTATTGCAGGACCGTTAACTAACATAATAATAGCTTTAATGTTCTTGTTTTTATACTACTCTTCCATGGATATTATAATTGGAGCTTTACTTGGAATCAATAGTTCATTAATAAAAAATTTTTTTGATTATGGGAAGTTTATTAACTTGTTGTTAGCCTTATTTAACATGATTCCTTTTGCAATACTTGATGGTGCAAAGGTGTTTGCTTGGAACAAAATTATTTGGCTAGGGACTGTGATAATAATAATTCTTCTATTTATGGTTTAAACAAACTAATTTATGTAGGTTCAGAAAGTAGAATTTATAAATGTACATTCCTTAGACAAACAGCGATTGCAAAAGTTCGAAGAAAAAAAGCATACATGGAAGATAAACTATGGGAGAAACTATCTTTGTCAAGAACAAGAAAAGAGCTAAAACTTTTGATAAAACTTAAAACTCTTGAAGTTTTAACTCCTAAAGTTTATTTCTATGACTTTAATAATAACACGATAATCATGGAATACATAGAAGGTTCGCTGTTATACAATACAAATTCTGTTAAACTTTATCAAGATGCCGGGTTGCTTCTCCATAAATTACATACACATAGAATATGGCACGGTGATTTCCACCCTAAAAATTTAATAGTAAAAAATTCAAATTTATATGTTATTGATTTTGGTCTTAGCAAAACAGACGCAAGGAATGAAGAATTGGCTTATGATTTATTAACTTTTGCTAAAGCCGATGTGAGCCAGAAACTCATAGATGTATTTCTTAGTACCTATAAAAAATATAACCAAATTGTTTACAATGCTTATAAAAAAATTAGTTCTCTTGGAAGATACAAATAACTTGTTGTGACTTTTATCTAATTTCATTTTCAAAATATATTTCATTAATCTGTTCAACGCCTTTGTTGCTGTTTAATATTTCCACATTCATAAATCTTAGTTTTTTTGATTTTAAGTAATCAACAATTCGATTGAGAGAGTTGTTTTCTGTTAAACATATGATTACAGAGCCTGTACCACCCGCACCAGAAATCTTTACGCCTAAAGCACCTAAAGCTAATAAATCATTTCTAATAAATTCGATTTTTTTTGTTGTAACAGGTTTGAGTAGCTCGTGTACTTTGTTCATGATATTAGCCATAGAATAGATATCTTTATCCTCTAATGCACTTATAAACTCATCAAACAAGTTTTGATAATCATCACAAATTGAATTTATAACTGCACCATAGGCGTCAGAAAATTTTTTTATCATCTTTGAAGTACTGTCAGTCTTTTCATTAACATTCAATGTTGAAATAGCAAGTAAGGAAAAATCAGAAGGTAATGATATGTCTACTTCTTCAAATAATTTTTTGTTATGAAGCTTCTGATAAATTATAGGTTTCTGGCTTAATACTGTTTGCAAATCTATACCTGAAGCTTTTTTACCGTGAGCTAGGTTTTCGCACTCAAAAGCTAGATTTTTGAATTCTTTTTCTTCAAAAATTTCGTATTCCTTTAAAGTTGCATATGAGAACAATGCAGATAAACTAGCGCTATTACCCATACCTTTGAAACCATTCATCAGAAAGTTAAAAAATTTTTTTACTTCTCCTCCTGTTTTGTTTTTAATGTGATTGATTACTGGTAAAAAATAATATGCTTTATGGTCCAAAGTAATTTGTTGATTATTAATAACTATCTTCAACTCGTAAAAATCATCTATCGTCAAATAGTTGTATGGCTTAACAGGCATTGCAATTGCCTTTTTGCCATAGACAGCAAAATGCTCACCTATTAATATTAGTTTAGTTGGACATCGGTAACTTTTTTTAGTCATATGGTAATCTTAAGAGTAACTTGTTTTTATTCATTCAAGTTACGCACCTTTTATAAATTTTGATGATATTATGTTATCATGGAATTTAAGAGTTTTTTAGCTGGAATTTTCTTCGCATATGGAGTAGGCAATCTGTTAGATATAATGAACATTCCTTTTGCAATAAAATTAGGCATAAATGTCTTTGGAATAGACTTAGGAAGCCTTTTGTTAGCCATTCTCAGTCTGATTATTGCATTCTACTTGGTTAAAGGAAAATGAGTATACAACAACATCTTTGTCATCATAACATTCTTTCTCTATTAATAAACTATTAATCAGTTGTTTAGACACCAACCAACATACTTATGCCTATTCCTGTCACAATCGCTGTTATTGCGCCTATCCACATCATTAAAACAAAGTCGCTTAATCCTGAAACAAAGTGACCGCCATCTACTATTTTCAAAGATATGCTAAAAACAAGTGCATTCATTAGCATCATGACAACCAAAGCAGTATTAGAAAACTTCATGGATTCAACAGTTGGAATACAAATTATAGACGCTAAAGAAGACTGAGTGCCCATATCAAAACTGAAAGCAGAAAACATATTACCTAACTTTAATACTACTTCTGCAGAGGCATATGCAGTAAAAACTATACCTGCATGTAACCCATACAAAATACCCCTAAAGGTTCCTGAAGTATTGTATCTTAATTTTCTTACTTCCATCATTCTAAGAAAATTCTCATTTATGAGTTCACAGGTTTCTTTTGGCTTTCCACCAAGTGTAAGAGTCTCAGTAAATACTTCCATGAAATTGGCTATTAATCTTGAACCTGTTTCAATATAAAACATATGCCAAGGTCTTTCATTATCAGATCTTAATTTCATCCTTTCAAAAACATTTCTTACTGGCTCTGTCAATGGGCCGAAATCATGAAAAGTCATTGTCTTTAGGGAACTTTTGATCGCTCCTCCTCTAGCATGTATCGTATGACCAAACGCAATAATGAACTCAGAAAAGAACAGATCGCCTCTTTTTATATTTTTCTCAATTTTATTGATGTAATTAGCAGGGTATATGAATGGCGTAACAGCAATGGCTGCAACCAAAGGCACTGGGATCATCTTAAAAAAGAAAAATATAATTATTGGCAAAAATATAGATATCACAAAAGCATAAGCAAAATACGGGAATATCAAATTTTTATTTTCTATGTCTAATCGTTTCTCATATATCAATTCGTCCTTTGGAATAATGGCTTTTAAATAATAAGCTAATAACAATTCAACAACAACAAAGAAGAACACTGCACCGGCTATTAATATCTCAGGTTCCATACATGTGAGGTATGGTATTAGTATTGCAAAAGCCATCAAAAAAACTAAACCAATAACTATGGAAATGAACATTTCTTTAACAACGTCTACTTGGTAAAGAGCGTTTTTATAATTAACTACGTAGTCTGCCATGACATTTTTTTGTTCAACCCTTAAAAATTCTTCTGTAGAAGTACCTGCTTCTAATGCAGAAGCAAACCTTTCTAAAAAATCTGCAAAAATTTCAGATGGAGAATATCTAGCTTCTATCTTGAAGGAATTCCCCAAAGGTATATGCCAAACAGCAAACCTCATGTATATAGACTTACACTTGTCTGCTATTGTTTTGTACTCTTTCTTGGTTGACATTATCTTAAACAATTGTGCAGGAGGTATGCCTGCAGTAGCTAAAGTACCTATCCTGGTAACAAAAAAATGGATGTAATTTTCTATGTCTGATTTTTGCTGAGAAGCAACTATTTTAGGATAAGCAATAGCTACTATTAACCCCATTAAAGAAACCATTATTGGGATGATAAATAGTAAAAATAAATCGACATCAGGGATTAGAAAAAAAAGCATCCCTGAAACAATAAGCCCAACTACAAATGCCCCTAGAGACAAAGGTATGACGTACTTAATCAGAAATTGCATCGGGGTTACGTCCAAAGGCTTTAAATAAATCTCCCAGTCCATCTTTTTCTTACCTTTTTGTTCTGTTTTAAATCCTGAATGGTAGAGAATCTACTCCGTTAGCATAGTAGCCCCATATTATTTCTTTGACCTCTTTATAATCAAAAATCTTCAGATCAACCATTTTTTGCAAAATCCTTGCTCTCAAATCAAGCTCGTTGTAAATCAACCTTTTATCTGTCAATCCTTGCCTCTCAGCTATTTTGTCTTCCAGAATAAAGCTGTTATTTCTGCCCAAAAAAGTGTGGGAATCGTCCATAGGATTCCATTCAAAAACTCTTCTAGTAATAACTCCATCGATTTCTTTAGAATATCCTTGAATTTCCTCTATTGCAGTGCATCTTCTTAAGAATTTGCCTCTGTAGTAAACTGCTTGCAATATTACTGCTATGTTTAGGTTATCAACAAATCTCACAGGAACGTTAATAGGGTCTCCTGTTAACCTTTGTATCAACTTACCAACAGATGAAGCGTGAAACGTAGACATTACACTGTGGCCTGTCTGCATCGCACCAAAGGCTGTTGCTGCCTCTTTACCTCTAATCTCTCCCACAAGTATATAATTAGGTCTTGATCTCAGAGCAACTTTCAATATATCAAACATAGTGACTCTTGATTCTTCTGGGCCTACCTCTCTAGAAACCAACCTCTGCCACACTTCCTGAGGCGGCTGTACCTCAGGAGTGTCTTCTGCACTCAATACCTTCTGAGTAGGCAAAATAAACGCAAGCATTGCATTCAATGCTGTTGTTTTTCCTGATGCAGTTTCTCCAGAAACGAATACGTTCATCCCGTTTTCTAATGCCAACCACATGTAAGCCATTTCCAATGCACTATAAGTATTCCACGCTATGAGTTGTGTACATGAAGGTGGCTTATCTGCAAATCTTCTGATTGTAAAACTAGGGCCTCTAATTGAAACATCATCAGCAAAAACTATGTTAATTCTTGAACCGTCTAATAGAACGCCATCGACTATAGGCCTAGAAACACTAACTGGCTTTCCAATTCTCTCACTCATATTCTTTATGTAAACAACTAGTTCACGCTCATCTTTGTAAGTTACATTTGTCTTAAGCATGCCAAATATCTTGTTAACTACATAGATGTTTCCTACAGTAAAACTGTGTATATCTTCTATCCATTCGTCACTAAGTAAAGGCTCCAACAAACCGTTTTTAACTAAATTCCTGATAGCAAAATACTTAAACTTTTCAACTGTTTCTGGTTCAACATAAACCTTTCTTTGTTGAAGTTTTTCAGGCATTGTTTGAGGCCTATTAATAGTATATTCATCTATTAGTTTGACAATCACTTGTGCAAACTCATCATCATTTTCAGGGATTTTTAGTTTTGGAGCTAACTCAAGCAATATCGATATTAGTTCATCGTATTTTTTCTTTTCTTCTTCGGTTAAAACATATTCAATTACATTATACTCTCTAGTCTTACCTTTGATATAGATGTGAACAAATAAAGGCAAACGGGTAGGATAAATTAGATTAACTTCTTTTAAATGACCTAAGTCTCTAGTCGGTTTCTCATAATATTGAGGTGGTCTACCTGTTGTTTCAACTATTTTATCGACATATGCTCTTAAATGAGGATACTTCATCAATGCTTCGTCAAAGTTCAAAACAGACCACCTAGACTATAACAAATATCCGTTATTTTTTCTACGTCTACATATAAAAGATTATGTCTTCAGGATCGTATGATTGAACAATTAATCTATCTTTGAAATTAGTTTCAAACCACTTTGCCAAAAACTTCATAGCAGGACTCTCTAATTTTTTCTTATCAACATCGATTGCTCTAATTCCTAACTCGCTTATGTAAGTGGCACTTTTTTGGTTTAATCCACTAGAGATAATAACCTCCGCCCCATTAAGATACATCTGCTCAATCACGTCAATGCTCTTTAGTCCATAGCCGATGAAAACGCCTATTCTCGAAATTTTATCACTAACAGAAGCTTGACCCGTGACATACCTAACTACATCAAGACCCAATATGTTCTTACAATTATGAACTAATTGAGTAAATGATAATGGCTCTACATTCCCTATCCTTCCACACTTTATCTTTGCATCTACAGACATGGCAAATGCCCTAGCTATTATGTCAGCTGTACCTCCGTCTGCGTCATCAAAATTTGAACCCATGACATAAGTACAAATGTCTGTAGCAATTATTGTCTTGATTCTTCCAATATTAGGCGGCTTTGAGAAAAACGGTAAAGAAGTGAAATATTCCGAAGTCTCTTCAAAAAAAGGATGCTCATGTAAAATGAGCATTTCAGGTATGTTCTCTTTTTTCACTGCATTAGATTCTTGTAAGTAACCGAAATATATCATTGCGTCACGGGTAGCAGCCCACGTAATTCCTAATATACTTATGTCCTTATTAGGGTCTCCTGCAATTAATCCTGTTACTTCAAATTCGAATGCATGCTCTCTCGGAGCGATACTTTCTAATTTTGATATGATATCTGACGCTAACATAATTTACTCACTCTAAAGTCTTTTAACCTTCATGAACTATTTCTACTAATTTACCGTCTGGACCAAATCTTAAATTACCACCAAACACGTCTTTCAATTGATCATACATTAAATTTAACGTGACATAATATACGAGTATGGAAGCTATCAAAAATATTGGTATATATTTTATTCCTGCCTTGTAATCGCCTGTTGCAAGAATTCCTATAAGTGCTCCTCCTGTAAAACTAGACATTATGCATAACAAGTAAGAAAAATTAATTATGTCCTGTATGTTTATATTGGAGCCTGAAGCAGGATTTGTTATTGCTTGTAATAGCATGTTATTAATTAATGCTCCACCAGAAGACACTGAACCTATTGACTTAACACCTTTAAAATTTTCTTTGAACATTTCATTGAATGATTTTGTAACGATCAAATAATTTGTTGCTGCTGCTAACATGGCAGGAGCAAGAAATAATACTATTAATACAATCATGATTTTTACAGTATTCGTTTGAGCCTCGATCTCTTCTCTAAGCAGCTGGAATGCTTTTGCCTCAAAAGCCAAATTGTTTAATATATCTGCCATGTTCCCTCCCGCTTTCATACCATAGATCCAAAGCATGACTATGTTTTTCATCAGGCTCGAATTAGTTCTTTTTGTAATATTAAACAACGCTTCTTCCATTCTTGTGCCTAATATTAACTCTTTTGAAGTCTTTTCCAATTCCTCTTTAATTGGACCGAATCTGTGCCTACTTGTAGATGAAATAGCGCCTTCTAACGTAGTCCCTGCTCTCAGAGAAGCTGCTATGAGTAACAATGCCTCTGAAGCACTGTCCTCTAATGCTCTCTTCCTGTAGTCAGATACAAACAATATGTAACCAAAAGGTGCAATAAAACACAATATACCTGTTACTAAACCTACTAAGATTGGGCTTGTTTGAGTAAAAACCAATGACAATATCAAAAACCCTAGCAAAAAACCTACAACAAACATGAATGTTGAAACTAAATAGAATTGCGTAATCGATATGTCTAAGTTAGCATAAACTAAATTTTGCCTTATCAATCTTTCTATCACTTTCAAAAAATTCCTTTGGTCAGAAATTGACAATTTTTAATCACCACCCACACTCATATACACAATCCACATATGATTGACTATTAGTTATATGGAATCTGAATTTAATATATTTGTGGTTATAAAAATCCTAATATTAAATTTTAGTCGTAGACAGCAGGCCTTTGCTCTTTAGCATATGTAATAAACATTAGCTGAACTATCAAAACAACTATCAACAGTATATAAAGCATTTGTGAGCTGAGCTCAATCACAGGCATTAGTGCTGTCATTGCTAATAAAATAGTTAACATCACAGGCAATATTACGCTTACCATCAAAAATATTCTTGAATAAAACTCCAAGTTTTTGCCATATTTCTGAATCTTGACTTGCTGTTCTTGAAAATATGTCCTAGATAATTGCATTAGCACCTCGCCCATGTTAGCACCTGAAGAAAAGGCGCTTTCTATCTGTAAAAGAACTCTTCTAAATGGCTCTGACTTTGTTTTCAATACAACGTATTCTATAGCTTCTTCAAAAGATAAACCAGAATTTATAGAGTTGACTATGTCAGCACAGTCTCTGGAAATTACATCGTAATCTGCTCTTGAAATATCTTGCAATGCCTCAAACAATGTTGCTCCAGATCGGACTTCAACAGTCAAATGCCTTAAAAAACTTGACATGTATTTGTCAATTCTCCAGGCACGCTTTTTGGCCAATAACACAGGATAATTCAGTACCTGAAAAGCTAATACTGTTGAAATAAAAAAGGTCAAAGGCAGCTGAATCGCAATCAAGAGTTGCTTTTCTTCAGGTAAGACCATTGGACTAATGTTCAATATCACGAATATTAAATTCAAAACAAAAAAATAAACAAAAAAAGTCAATATGGCTATACCTGCATATAAATCTGGTTCAATATAAATTTCAGAGGAATATAAATACTCAGGAATGTAATTAAAAAAGAATAATAGACTCCGACCCATTGATTTAAACGGTTTTGCCAGTTTCAGAGTGGTATGATATTCTATTGGTAAATATGGGACTACTACTTTTCTAACATTCCTCTGCTCTTTCGGTCTTCCAGAAAAAGCTTCTACAAATTCAAGATTTAGTTCTTCATCAGCCATTATTCTCAGAAGTATATTACATATTAAGGATATAAAGATAAGCATGTATTCTTGGATTAACTTTTTAAATGTTTTTAAAAACCAATCATACAATATATTATTTGCTGTGCAAGGATGGCCTGCAGAGTAAATCTATGATGTAAAGGTCAACATTGCACGGCATCATACAAAGATTTTATGTGATTTTATGACAGAATCACAATTAATAAAACAAATCACAAGGAAGGGATACTCATGGATAATTACGATAAATATTCATCTCTTCAAAAATTATTGGTTAATCTCAATACTTTCGAGGACATAACAAAAGAAAAAACAGCAATCTTGGTAGAAGGCAAAAAAGATAAACTAGCTTTGCTAGCATTAGATATAAATTTACCTATTTTTGAATGTGCAAGAGACAAACATAAGACAATAGAATTTCTAACAAAAAACAACTTCAAAAATGTCATTTTACTCATGGACCTTGATAAACAAGGGAATAAATTAGCTCATGAAATGTCTGAAATGCTACTTGCACAAGGAATTAAACCTAACCTATACTTTAGAAAAGAATTAGGAAAATTCCTAAAACTCAAATACTTTGAAGAGATGTCTGCAAAGATAGATAACTTCTATCAACTGTACAAAAGGTGATTTGCAAATGGCTAAAACATACATAGACATAGTTAAATATATGGTTTATGCAAACTTTGAAATTCATGGCCTAGTGGATAAGCCAGACGTTGTAGGTGCAATCTTTGGTCAAACAGAAGGATTGATTGGAGAAGAACTAGATCTCAGAGAACTGCAAAAGAGCGGTAGAATAGGAAGAATCGAAGTAGAATTAGAAACCAAACACGGCAAAACTACAGGAAGATTGATAATTCCTAGCTCTTTGGACATGGTAGAAACTTGTATTTTAGCAAGCTCTTTGGAAACTGTTGAAAGAGTAGGTCCTTGTGAAGCAAAAATGAAGGTCGAAAAAATAGAAGACACTAGAAACGCCAAAAGAAAGTACATAGTTGAAAGAGCAAAACAACTTCTAAGATCTGTATTAAACGAAGAAATACCTGAAAGTAAAGTCATATCTGAAATGGTCAGAGAACAAGTAAAAACTTCTGAAATAACAGAATACGGTCCTGAAAAATTACCTGCTGGACCTAACATTGACAAGCATGATTCAATAATAATAGTAGAAGGCAGAGCAGACGTAATCAATCTATTGAAAAACGACATTACTAACGTCGTTGCGATAGGAGGAGCAAGAGTAAACGATACCATAATTAGGTTAACTAAAGAAAAAGAAGTGACTGTTTTCATAGACGGAGACAGAGGAGGAGAAATGATACTCAGAGCACTTTCTGATGTAGGTGAAATAGATTTTGTAGCTAGAGCGCCTACAGGCAAAGAAGTTGAAGATTTATCGAGAAAAGAACTCATAAAGTGTTTACGAAATAAAATACCTTTTGAGCAATTCGCAGCTAAAAGACCTATTAAACCACCAAACGGACAATTAATCGTTCAAGAAGAAGACACAAACAAACAACAAACCTCTCAAGAATCAAAAACTCCTATACAAACACAAACTCAGGACACTCAAAAAGAAAAAGTAGATATTCAAAGTTATGTGAAAGAACTCGAAGAACTTGAAAATACACTAAGGGCAAGAATCTATCTGAACAAAGGAGATAAGCCTATTGAAATCCCAGTAAGAGACATAATAAAAAAACTTGAAGAAATTAAAACAGGGTATGCGATTGTTTTCGATGGAGTCATAACCCAAAGATTACTAGAAATTGCTGAAGAAAAAAGTTTCAAAGTAATAGTAGGAATAAGGAAAGGACATATCTACAAAGATTATCCTAATATAACTATCTTCGTAAAATACGAATAATGCATATTCCTTCAAATCTAAATTATATTAAAAACAATAATCAAGTAATTATGTTGCTATGAAAAAAACTAATACTAATCATTCATTTAGTATAGGCATAAAGAAAATAGACAAGCTCGTACAAAGATGGCCTGATAAAAACTTTATTCTCTTATCAGGTACAGAAGGTTCAGGGAAACTCATATTTTCAATGCAATTCCTCGTTCATGGAATAACCGAATACAACCAGAATGGATTATACATCACATTAGAAGACGAAGAACAGGAAGTTAAAAACTTGTTAAATACATTCTCATGGAAGCTAGAAGAACTTGAAAAAAAGAAAAAATTGGAGATAATCAAACCAGAGACATTGTCAGTACAAGCCATAATAAAGTACATAGAAGACGAAAAAGATAGGCTAGACATAAAAAGGATAGTGATTAATCCTATAAACTTGCTAAGCGCAAGCGCTAAAGAATTAGTTACAATTAGAAAAAATCTCTCTGACCTCAAAAGGAAAGTCTTCAACTTAAATTGCAATTGCATAGTAGTTTCTGATGCAATTCAAAGTAATTATTACCAGTATTCTTATTCAGGCTATGAAGAATTTGTAGCAACCTCACATATACACTTATCATTAGAATTTGACAGGAAAAAAAACAATTCAAAGCGTTATATCGAACTATTAAAGCTAAAGGGATGTAATCATCCAGTCAAAAGACTTGAGTTCAAAATTACAAAAAACGGAATTGAATGACAGAAAACATATGATAAATTTTATAAACATTAACTGTATTAATGAATTACGATTCAAGGGTGGTCTAAATGGTTAAAGCGCAATCAGGAATGGATTTCTTAATGACTTACGGCTGGGCGTTACTCATAGTGGTTATTGTAATCGGTGCCCTCTTCGGACTAGGAATCTTCGATGAAGGAACTTTTGTAGGAAACAAGGCCTCTGGGTTCACAAACATTGGAGTGAAAGACTGGCAGTTAACAAGCAATGGGCAATTGCAATTATTGCTGCAAAATAACGTAGGAAGTGATGTAAACATAACTGCTATAAATGTTACTATAGGGAATAACAATCCTACAGGTACTCTTCAGAACGCACCTGTAACAATAGCAAATGGAAAAACTCAAACAGTTACAGTAACTGGAGTTGGTACTTTCCAAGCAGGTAAGTCATATTCAGCACAGATCCAAATAAGGTATGTAAATTTAAAATCTAACTTCAATGCAACTGATACTGGTACAATAACGGGCAAAGTACAATAAGTAATTAAGCTACAAGATTACACATTAGAAAGCTCTTTTGTATTTTTAGTTGTTTATTTTTATTTTGTTAAAAGATTTTTCTTTTTCCTTTTTTCTCCACATACTGAACCTCAAATGTCTAATTTTTATTGACTTTGGAGTCCAAAAAATCTTTATAAACACTATATTACTGAAATGATTTATTCTATTTATGTTCCTAGATTGTTGTGATTGATGCCCCAGTAGCTCAGCGGTAGAGCGATCGCCTTGTAAGCGATAGGTCGAGGGTTCAATTCCCTCCTGGGGCTTGTTGCTCTCTTTTACATAATTTTAGTTTTCTTTTGCTACTGGAATCATAAAAAACTTCGAAAGAAAAGTTTTTTGATTCTCCACTCTTGATGCTTTGTGTCTTAACTAATTTTAATATCTCAGATATTTCGTTATAGTACTGTCTTATCTCATTAATCTCATAGTTCTTGAATTCAATACTGTTAATTAGAAAAGTTCTCTGGGCATCTAATTTTGAATCCATTGATATTTGAGTTTCATTATCTGTAAGCTCTTGTAAATAAATTTTTGACAACATAGTGTTGATGGAATTATGCTCTTTCAGGATTTCAACATTTAAATTATCTAAAACAGCCAAGTCAAAGAAAGAAAAATCATAAGAATTATTGATTTTGTATTCTATGAATTTGAAATTCGAAAAAAACCTAGCAATTGTATTCCATAATAATTCTAGTTCTTGTTCTGATAAATCTACGGCTTTCTTTTTTTCGTGTATACCTATAGACAACAAAATCAGTTTAATGTAATTTATACCTAGAGGCAATTTACTTAATCTCACAACAACGTAGTCTCTATCACTCTGCAAAATATACTTTTTAAATTCGTTGAAGTTCTCAGGCATGTTTTGTGTAACAGGGCCCTGGTAAATCGCACCTTTTTTTATTATTCTGTCCTTCCAACTTTCTTCTCTTAAGCAAGATATTATAGTATTATCATTATTGTGCACTAGAATGACATTACCTTTTGAGAATAGTTCTAAAATCAAACTTTGCTCAAAAAAAGAAATTTTGATTATACGATCATTGTTCAATTTTCGGATTGAAACAACTCTGCTATTCTTCAAATGTTCTGTAACTGTTTCCGTGAACTTGTTTGATGTAAATTTAAGATCTTCATTAAGAGCGTCAGAAATAGCTGATGTTGATTGTTGCTCATCTATCTCTTTCTGGAGTAAAAATAGTGCTTTAGGCAAATAAATAATTAAATTCCTTGATTGTATTTTGAGCCTAAAGACATTTTGATAATTTTGTGATATTTGGAACTTTGAGAACCATTTATCTTGTAACTCTTTATCTAGTTCTTTAGATAGGATCTCATACTCTATGTTAGCCAAAGGCCTTATTTGAACAGCCATAGTAATCGATAATGAATTATATTATAGATAATTATGAAAGAAATAAACTAAAAAATAAATAAGCTTAATAATCTTTCAATTACTTGCAATATCTTAAGAACAGTTTTTTTACAACGTTTTTAGGAGGTAATGCCTGAGCACCAAGTCTCTGTATCTTTAGAGAAGCTATCTTGATAGCAAAAGCTAAAGCCTTTGGAACCGAACCTGTATCTAAGTAACATGCAATAAAAGCAGAGTCAAAAGCATCGCCAGCACCAATCGTATCTACAACTTTGACCTTAATAGGTGTTTTTACATAAAACTTTTTGCCATCGTAGACTACTGCCTCTTTACTACCACCTTTAACAATTATCATGAATTTGAATTCCTTGTATAACTGCTCACAATGTTTCTTTACATCTTCAACACTGTCTATTGACGCACCAACAAGTAGCCCTAATTCGTTCCTGTTCAGAAACAGCATGCTTAATCTTTTTAGTATTGGAGAAAGCTTCTTTATACCTGCCTTGACCTTAGACCTTCCTGGATCAAAAGACACAGTTATACCCAAATCATGCGCCATTTTTGAAAACGATTGCAGCAATTTGAAGTTAGTACCTGTCATGTGCAAATGGCAGACGTTTCTGAAGTCCTTTATGGTCGGCTTGAAATACTTGTCAGCGTTCTCTATACTTTCCAATACTTTTACGTGTCCATCCTTGTCAATTAACACAACTGCCCTTCCTGTGTTGCCTTTCATCTTACGAATTCCTGAAGTATCTACACCAAATTTTTGTAATTGCGAAATAACTAATTTGGCAACGCTACCATCTCCAACAGCTGCACAAACCCTAGACTTTAAGCCCATCTTGGCTAAATTGTAAGCTACGTTTGCAGCACTACCGCCACATGAGTTCTGAATAGGCTTTAGCAAGTAAACCATGCCATCTGCTTTAGGTAACTCGTTCAAATAACATCTTGAGTCAAGAATCGCATGCCCAAGACAGAGTATGTATTTATTTCTAAGCATATAACAACATCTAAATTTGAAAATAAATAGCTTACTATTCTGAATGAACATTAAAGTAATCAAGGCTCGCTTTCTAAAAATGTATTAACAAGTCTCACATAATTGATTTTACCTTGCTTGTCAATGTAAACTATGCCTCTTTTTTCAAGCCTCTTTATGACTCTGTGCGTCTTTACACGTGAAAATCCAAAAAGTCTTGATACATCAGATTGAGTTATTAAGCCTTGTTTCTCAAGCAATGCATCTATGACTCTTTTTTCATCATCGCTTAAAAACTTCCTTACAAGTTCAATCGTCTTTTTAATAAGGCTTTTTTCCTTCTTTAGAGTATACGATATAAGGAAGTAAAATGAAAAACCTGAAAATACACCAACTATTGACATTATCAACATAAAGTGAACATGATAATCGATAAAAGGCCTTAGGAAAAACGGGACATACTTATTTTCTGAAAATAGCATATAAGCAACAATCACTACTGTTGTGAGAAAAATAAATATTGATATCACAAGTATTGTAAAAGCAAACACAAGCTTTTGGTCCTTTATTAATCCAGAAAACATTGTTTCACTATCAAAAATATATTGTTTCAGTTATATGAAATATTACAATAACAATAAAAAGTGTTAACATGAACAAACATGCAATCCTGGTTATAGCACTCCTCGTGATTCTTATACTGACAATTTTTAGCGGATATCTGATAACTAATGCAAAAAATGAAAATAATTCAGTTCAAAGAAAAGAAGAATTAGAAAAGTCGAACCTATCTGCTGGAATAGATACCTCCACAGAATCAGATACAGATATTGATAATAAATTAGTTCAAAACGTGTACATAAGAGCACTTGCAACAGGTAAATATGATAAACCTGAGGTAAGAGTAAAAGCCAATATACCTGTTGTCATACATTTCTCCGCAGATAAAGACTCTGGCTGCGGTAAGGCGTTTCAACTAGAAGATTTCAATGTAAAATTATTTTCTTATAACGGTGAAACAACAAGAGCAAAAATATTGCCAAAGGAAAAAGGGATATATTACTACCACTGTGGTATGTGGATGTTCGTAGGTAAACTAATAGTTGAATGATAATTAATTCATCATATAATGATAGTGATCGGTGATCGTATGGCAATAAAGTACCATGTCTTTATCAAAGGTATGCACTGCCAATCCTGCGAAGAACTAATAAAAGATAGCATAAAGGATTACTTTTCAGATAGAATAAAAGTTGTGGAGATAAGCGCAAAGAAAGGACTGCTTGTAATTTCAACAGAAGAAGCAGAACTTGACAAAAAGCTCAGAAACGATTTAGAAAAGGTGATTAAAAACGAAGGCTATGAGGTAGTAAAGATAAGTCAAGCATAAATTACAAATAACAATCATAAATTAATTTTGTAAGTGATAAATATGGCAATTTATGAGATAAATTTGAAGAACACAATAGCCTGCACTGCTTGCACTAATTTAATATACAAGACAGCAAAAAAATACAATTCAGAAGTAAAGGACATAAAGAATTCGTTAAACATAATAGTAGTTGATTCGCCTTCAGAATCTCTGTACTTACAACTTAAAAATGAGCTACAACAAAAATTTAATTCAAATTTAGAGTTCCATGATTTTGTTAAGAACACGATAACAAAAAACAAAGGATATGAAACAGAGTTCATGTTCTTAATTTTTGGATTAATAACAACAATTGTATTGCTCGGTCTCGGCTTTGCTATCATGCTCTTGACAAAATCGTTGCCTACAAACTTCTATTCTTATTTGATAATTACACTGTTGGCCTTTGGAGTAAGTTCATCTAACTTTATTTCTGAGTATTGCAGAAAGTATGAAGACCACGTGGACTGTAATACAGCTATGATGAAAGGAATGACAATGAGCATGACAACAGGAATCATCACAGGCTCTGTAATCGGTGCAACCAATGGGATGTTCATAGGATCTCTTTTTGGTAGCATTTTAGGTACTGTTTACGGAATCAAAAACAGCTGTAAGTACGCGATGGCGTACATAGAAAGCCTCTTAGGAGGATTTATGGGCGGCACTATGGGGGCAATGACAAGTGTTATGCTAATTTCTGATAACATTACTATATTTTTGCCATTAACTGTAATCATAATGATAGTTGTACAAGCACTCTTAGCTTACCTTCTGAAAAAAGACTTTGAAGCGCTATTAAGTTTTAAAGAAGCTATGTTTCAAACAAAAAAAACAAATTTAATCAAAATTATGATTTATTCGATTTTGTTATTTATGACAATTATCTATATTATTTCATATTTACCTAAGTCAGTATCTTTATTCAACCTTGTAAATTGAAAGATAACAAATAGTGATCATATGACAAAGACTATTGAACTAAAGATCCAAGGGATGCATTGCGTTTCTTGCGCTTCTTTGATCAAAAAAAAGTTGACGAAGCTCCATGGAATAAAAAAGGCAGAAATAAGCTATTCCATAGAAAAAGGACTAATCGAGTACGATGAGAATCAAATTCGTGAAGATTCAATAATAAAATCAATAAACGAATTAGGTTATTTAGCAATAGCATTAAACAAAGATAAAAAATTATCCAACGAACACATAGAAATAAGTAATGATACACAGCTAAGAGACTTTAAAAACATGTTTCTGATAAGTGCAATCTTAAGCACTCCTGTAATAACCATGTCTATGTTAGACATAAAAATCGAAAATAGAGAAATATTACTCTTTATCTTAACTAGTATAGTTCAATTCTATTGCGGGAAAAACCTATACAAAAACGCCGTTGCTGCGCTTAAGAACATGGGCACAAACATGGACGTGTTGATAGTTCTCGGAACCAGTGCGGCATACATTTACAGCCTATTAGCAATACTAGGGTTCTTTGAACACCATTACTTCGAGATTCCTGCAGCTATTATAACAATTGTTCTTTTTGGCAGATACTTAGAAGAGAAATACAAAAGAAAGATGAATACTGCTATTAAAAGATTGATAGAACTACAACCACAAAAAGCTAGACTGTTAACCAAAAATAATGAAATTGTTGAAGTTCCTGTAGAGAACGTTAATCAAAACGATATAGTTATAGTAAAGGCGGGTGAACGTATTCCAATAGACGGAATAATCGTAGAAGGCACGACACACATAGACGAATCGATGTTAACTGGAGAACCATTACCAGTAAAGAAATCTATAAACTCAAACGTCTTTTCAGGGACTGTTAACAAAGAAGGCGTGATCAAAGTAAAGGCAACTAAATCTGTAAACAATACCATGCTTGCAAGAATAATAAAAGCAGTTGAACAAGTTCAGGCATCCAAACCAAAAATACAAAGGTTTGCAGACTACGTCAGCTCCATTTTTATACCAATTATAATAGCGATAGCTTCGCTCACTTTTATTTCATGGTTCTTCTTACTAAACAAAGACCTGAGTTTCGCACTTATGCTAAGCATCGCTGTCTTAGTTATTTCTTGCCCTTGTGCTCTTGGCATAGCAACACCATCAGCAATTATAGTAGCCACAGGGATCGCTGCAGAAAAAGGGATATTGATAAAAAACGCGGAAGTGCTTGAACAATTAGAAAAAGTGAATACTATTGTGTTTGATAAAACAGGTACTCTGACACTAGGCAAACCTACAGTAACAGATTTTATTGTAAGAGACGAAACTATTAAGAAAACACTTTTAGACATCGCATATACTTTGGAATCTTATTCATCTCATCCTCTAGCCAATGCAATAATCAACTACGCAAAAGAGAATAATGCTAAAAAACTAAAATCAGTATCGAATGTCAAGGAGATAGAAGGCCATGGAATAACAGGCTACATCAAAAGTAAAAAAAGAAAATTACAAGTAGAAATAGCAAAAATATATGATGATTTACTGACTAAAAATAAAGAAGATAAACAATTTATATCAGAAATAGAAAACTTAAGGAACGAAGGAAAAACACTGAGTGCTATCTATATAAATAAAAAAATTATGGCTGTTTTTGCCATAAGCGACACAATAAGAGATAACTCTAAAGAAGTGATAAAAAAACTAAAGGATATGAACATATCAGTGTATTTGTTAACTGGAGATAACAGAAAATCTGCAATGATGATAGGGAAAAAACTTGGTATAGACAGTGACAAAGTCATCTATGAGGTATTACCGACTCAGAAAGCTGAAAAAATAAAAGAGCTGCAAAAAAATAAGAATTTTGTGGCTATGGTTGGAGATGGTATAAACGATAGCGTTGCATTAGCACAAGCAAACGTTTCTATAGCGTTTGGCTCAGGAAGCGATATCGCAATAGAGAACTCAGCAATAACAATAATAAACAACGACCCTAATAGTGTCTTCAAGGCAATTCGAATAGGTAAATTAGCCATGGATAAAATAAGACAAAACTTTTTTTGGGCGTTTATATACAATATTGTTTGTATACCTGTTGCTGCAGGGATACTTTATGCGTCACACAACATTCTATTATCGCCTATGATTGCAGCCTTTGCCATGGCTCTTTCAAGTTTTTCAGTTGTCATAAACACTTTACACATGAGACTAATAAACATAGATTGAGTAAGATCTATACTTACCTTACAGGTTCATACTTGTCATAGGGTTTGTTAAACAAGTATTCGTTAAAGAAGTTGGTGAAATGGAAAAAAAAGAACTTGATTACGCCCCATTTTCTTACACGCCTCATTGATACAGATACTTTGCATTTAGAATCATACTTAACTTTACCAACTTTTGACAACCTCTTTATTAGATTTGTATCCTCTGAAGTCACCAAATGTATGTTAAAACCGCCAATTTTATCATAATATTCTCTAACAACGCCCATGTTATTACCGTAAGCCATGTTTATACCTACTGAATTCAAAACTATAGAGATTATATTAAGAATTTCTGTCAAGATTTTTTCACTCAAAGTTCCTTCAAGCGGCAAAATTTTGCCAACTACAGCAACATATTTTCCTGAAGACAAGTTATCGTACATGTTTTGTAACCAGAACTCATCTGGTATTACGTCTGCATCTGTAAAAACTATGTATTTACCTTTAGAAATTTTAACTCCTGCGTCTCTTCCTGCTGCTATCGTGTGTGTGTTTTCATGAGCTATCCTTGCACCATATGACTTCGAAATTTCAACTGTTTTATCTGTACTACCACCATCAGCAACTATAATTTCCCAATCCTTACCGAACACTAGTTTGGTTTTTTGTTTGAGCAAATGCTCCAAAGTCCTACCTATGTACTGCTCTTCGTTCAAAGCAGGTATGACAACAGTTAAAAGTATTTCACTTGTTTCAGCTTTGGCATCCATAAATAACTAACAGACCTAAAAATTATAAGGAATTTGTTGATTTACCAAGTTTGAGTGTTATGCTAATAATCGATCAATACATCTATGCCCCTCAACACTGCTTCAACTGAAGCATAGACTATGTCTGTGCTAGTTGCAGAAGAAGTAATCTTTTTGTCGCCTTTTTTCAAAACAACAGTAACTTTTACCATTGCATCTGTACCTCCTGTAATTGCATCTACATGATATTCAGCCAAATCTATTTCATTACCTACTAAATTTCTTATTGCGTTTAACGTAGCATCAACAGGTCCGTTGCCTAAAGCAGAAGCTACTTTTTCTTCGTTATTAACAATGAGCCTTACAGAAGCTGTTGGATGAACAGAACTGCCAGAAACTGCAACAAAATCTTTGAGCACTATTTTTCTTTCTTTTCTTTGTCCTAGAACATCGTAAACTAGTGCCAAAAAGTCTGCATCTGTTATTGTTTTACCTTTGTCACCAAGTTCCTTGACCCTTTCTGTTAAAACTTTTTCTTGGTCAGGAGTTAAGGTGAAGCCGAACTCTTCCAACTTCAACTTTACTGTTTTTATGCCAGATAACTTACCAAGCATTATTTGTCTCTTTCTGCCCAATAACTCAGGACTAAAAGGCTCGTACATTTTACTGTCTTTAAGAATACCGTCAACGTGAATGCCTGATTCGTGTGTAAAAACGTTTTTGCCTATCAACGGTTTGTTGATCGGAATCTCAAACTTCGTTAAGCCTTCTATTAACTTGCTTGCCTCATAAATCTTTTCAAGTTTCAACGTGTCTATGTTATAAAATAACTTGAGAGCCATGGCTATTTCTTCCATAGCAGTATTTCCTGTCCTTTCACCCAAACCGTTCATTGTTCCGTGAGCTAGCCTCGCGTTAGCCCTTATCGCAGATAACGTGTTAGCCAATGCTAATCCCAAGTCATTATGGCAATGTATCCCTAAAGGTACCTGTAGTTCCTTTGATAGCCTGTTGTAAATATCTTGGGTTTTTTCAGGCGATAATATGCCAACAGTGTCACATACTGTGAGTGAGTTAACTTTAAGTGCCTCAGCTCCTTTGAAAACTTCCAATAAAAAGTCTAAATCTGCTCTGCTGCCATCTTCGGCGAGAAGATGCACTATCAATCCGTGTGATTTTGCAAACTCAATACAATCATAAACCATTGTTTTTACTTGTTCTCTGGTTTTGTTTAGTTTTTTTGTTATGTGCAAATCAGAAGAAGGAAATGTTAAACAAATACTATCCACTTCTGCAGTAATTGCAGCCTCTATGTCTTTTGTCAAAATCCTGCAAAAAGAAGCTATCTCTGAATTTAGCTTTTCTTTGACCATTGATTGAAGTGCTTCTTGTTCACCTTTACTCGCTATAGCTGTTCCGCCCTCTATGATGTCTATTCCTAGCTCATCTAATTTTTTTGCAATTAAAACTTTTTGGTCCTTTGTCAAAACTATTCCAGGTGTTTGTTCGCCATCTCTCAAAGTCGTGTCCAGTAGATAAACTCGCTTCTTGCTGTAATTACCATTGTTATTGCCCATTTTTCATCATCTGCTCTAAAAAGGATAAATTTTGATAAATAACGAGATGTCAGCAACTATTTTAAAACATTGATTTAGTAATTAATATGATTCTTATGCTAAAGCTAGTTTTGGTTAGGCATGGAGAAAGCGTGTGGAACGCGGAGAACAGGTTCACTGGATGGACAGACGTAGATCTTTCTGAAAACGGAATTAAAGAAGCTAAAGAATGTGGGAAAATTCTCAAAGACCATAAATTCACTTTTGATATAGCTTTTACATCATACCTAAAAAGGGCGATTAAAACACTGTGGATAATCCTAGAAGAAATGGACCTGATGTACATACCTGAAGTAAAGGCCTGGCAACTGAATGAAAGACACTATGGCGCGCTTCAAGGCTTGAACAAATCTGAAATGGCTGCGAAGTATGGTGAAGAACAAGTTCTAATCTGGAGAAGGAGCTATGATATAAGACCACCTGCACTAGACAAAAACGATTCAAGAAGCGCTCACTTTGACATGAAGTACAAGGACTTGTCAGATGAAGAAATTCCTCTAACAGAATGCCTTAAAGACACTGTCAATAGAGTCATCCCTTACTGGAACACTAACATTGTACCTGTACTTAAACAAAACAAAAAGGTTATCATAGTAGCTCATGGGAATAGTTTAAGAGCGTTGGTCAAATTCTTGGACGATGTAAGTGACAAAGACATAGTTAATTTAAACATACCTACAGGAATACCTTTAGTATATGAATTGGACTACGATCTCAAAGCAGTTAATCACTACTATTTAGGTGATGAAGAAACGATTAAGAAAAAAATGGAACAAGTAAAAAACCAAGGCAAAGCTAAAAACTAATCAAAAATTATCATGTCTGATGTGGTGAACTTAATGTTACAAAAACTGTTAGAATTAATTACAAATATTTTTAGAAGAAAGAGACACGTCAATTTGGGTTTATATGGTAGCCCTAATGCAGGAAAAACTACTTTGGCAAATAAAATTGCAAAAGATTTCGTTGGCAAAGAAATAGGAACTGCCTCAGAAATCCCTCATGAAACTAGGACAATAAACAGACTAGAAAACGTGGTATTCAACCATAATGGAAATAAACTTGAATTTACTTTGCTTGACATGCCAGGGATATCTACAAAGATAGACTACAGAGAGTTCATGAAATACGGACTCAACAAAAAAGAGGCTCAACAAAGAGCAAGAGAAGCCACCAAAGGAGTTATAGAGGCAATTAAAATGCTAGAAAATGTTGACGCTGCCATACTTGTTCTAGATGCAACTGAAGATCCTTATACAGAAGTTAATTTAACAATCCTAGGTAATTTAGAAGCTAAGAAAATTCCAATTATCATAGCAGCTAACAAAATTGACTTAGAAAATGCAGACTTAGAAAGAGTAAAAAATGCATTTTCTGATTACGGTTATCCAATAATAGGAATTTCTGCCCTAAAAGGACATAACATAGACAAATTGTATGAAGAATTAAAGAAAAAAATTAACTAACTAAGGTGATACAATGGACATTGAATTTATTTCATCAAAAGCCTTAGAAAAAGAAAAAGACAAAGTCAATTACATATTGAAAAATCTTGCAAAAAAAGAGAAAGTACTAGTACTGCAATGCTCTTTAACTGCTGAAGAAGAAAAAACACTTATTGCTGAAACTATGAACATGATAGATGAAGAATTTCAAGGAATAGAGATATCAACCATGTCAACTCAGGAGCATTCTAGCTGGAAGAAAAAATTGCTTGAGATACTCGGAGTAAAAAACCACGGGCTTACTATTGTCGGACCTGCAAACATAGTAAAAAAAATCAAGAAAAATCCTGAAATAGTAAAGATATCGTTGTCTGATTAATTAAAATAATAGAGAGAAAGATTTTATGCACGTATGCGTTAAATGCGGTAAAAAATACGAAGACTTAAACAACGTAGAAAAAAGCTGTGACTGTGGATGTACTGTTTTTCT
Organism: Microcaldota archaeon; assembly: GCA_026414265.1. Lineage (GTDB taxonomy): Archaea > Micrarchaeota > Micrarchaeia > Anstonellales > SKW190 > SKW190. The sequence continues at coordinate 2,071 of JAOAJI010000002.1, read as the reverse complement.
TTACATGATAGACCAGGAAAAAGACACGGAAGAAAAAAGGTTATTTTTAAAAGACAAACTAAGGGATTATAAATTGGATGAAGGTAAATTATATTCAATAGATGTAGCGAATATAAAGATTCTACAGAAGGGCGTTTATGAAATCGACATAGAATCTTTACTCAACAACCCTGTGGTTATAAAGGACCAACACGGTATTTATTATGTAAAACTTCCTAAAAGAAAAAAAAGACAATGACTGATTCATGTGTGATAGTCCATGTTCTTGAGTAATGAAGACATTAAAAAGGCGCTAAGGAATAAAAAAATTATAATAAAACCTAGACCTAAAGAAGATCAAATTACCCAGGCAGGCATAGACATAACCTTGTCTGATGAATTTTATTTGCCAAAGGAAGAGTACTTTGGGAAAATTATAGACCCATTAACAATAGATTACACAGAACTCTATGAACTCAAAAAAACTGAATCGATATTTCTCAAACCTGGTGATCTCGTTCTAGCTAAAACTCTTGAAGAAATAACTGTAGCAGACGATATCATAGGATTTATGGACGGCAGAAGCAGATTTGCAAGACTGGGTTTGGCAGTTTATGTCACATCTTCTCTAATCCAACCAGGATCAAAATCAAGACAAATATTGGAAATTTCAAACTTGAGTAATTCTGTAATAAAACTAACCAAAGGGCTTAGAATATCGCAAGTCCTTTTTGCAAAACTACAATCAAAAACCACAAAACCTTATAGAAAAGTAGGCACTCTGAAATGATATACAAAATGTAATGAGGTTATACTGGACAAAGATACCTATTTCTTCTATAGTTCTAATCAAGCTCAAAAATAGTTCTTGGGTTTTTGCTCTTCTTTTGCTGTTCATCATGAGTATGGCTTTTTTTATTGTCATGTTTCATGCTTTTTGACTCTTTATTGGGCTCTTGGCCAGACTCATTATTCTGTTTATGCTTTACAGTGTGCTTACTAGAAGTCAATTCTAACCTTATTCCTAACTTATCTCCTATCAATCTAACATAATATAAGATAACAACTACAATTACAAATGTAGTAATTGAAATACCAAGAACTAGTAAATTAAAATCCATTGAATCAACCTTCATAAAGATTAAGACTCATCACTTTCTTTTCTCAGACTGAAAAATGCTACTCCAAGCATAAGAACACCAAACCCTAAGAAAACTGCAAATCCAACGGCATGAGGAATAAAGACATTACCTGTCATCAAAGCAGATATTGTCGTAGGTAAATAAGTTAAGCCCATCAACAAAGAAACAAAACCTATGGTCATCGTTACTAACCCTATTGTTTCACGCATACTCATCAACCAAACTAAAAGCGTTTCTAAAATTTTTACGTTTATGAGATTTAAAAGGATTTAAGTAATATAGTTATAAAGTATGTTATGCCAACTTTGTGAATTTGTAACTAAACCAGAATTCCCTGAACTTCAAAAACTGCTAGACTTAAACTTGAATAAATCAGAATCTTGTATACTGTGCAAAGGGAAAGCCAATGAATATATAAACATTATTAAGAAAGCCCTTGAAGAACTCAATAAAATACACCCAGAACAAAAATTGACTCTTGGAATAAGTTCAACTATTCATCACGAAATTCTTACAAATGAAAATCTAATCATAACAGATATGAAATGCTCATTTAAGACCTTGATAAATCACTTGTTAAAAGAAGAAATAAAAAGAATGGACAAATTCGTTATTGCTGTACAACCGCAAAATTCTCAGCTATTACTAACCATAGATTTTGTCAGCAACTCAGTCAAATTAACTAATAATCATTTATTCATCCTAGCTAAGTACAAAAAATATTCAAGAAACATTTGTCAAAATCTCTGGATATGCGAATATTGTAGAGGAAAAGGCTGCGAAAAATGTAATTCTTCAGGTTATAAATACCTAAGCATAGCCAAAATTTGCGAAACTGGAATAAGAAATGTGTTGAAAATAAAACATTTCTATTTACATGCCAATGGAAGAGAAGATGTCGATGTGATGACCCTGGGTAATGGAAGGTATTGTGTTCTAGAATTCAAACC
>JAOAJI010000029.1 GCA_026414265.1 Microcaldota archaeon | reverse complement strand
GTTTCTTCTATTAATCTGAATATGTCCTTTTCAGTGAGTCCTCTGGTTTTCATGTAAAAAACTTCTTCTTCGTTTATGGTGCCTATTGTGGCTGCATGCCCTGCCTTTACGTCGTTTTCTTCTATTATCATGCTTGGAACAGATATCACTTCTGAATTGTTACCTATCATGAGTGAAGAATCTTTTAGATAAGCATCAGAGTTAATCGCTCCGTTCAATATTTTTACATGACCATTAAAGATAGACTTGGAATAATCAAATACCAAGGCAGTTGACAACGCAAATGATTTAGTTTCTTCTGATTCGTGAAAAATATTCAACTCTGTTTTAGAATAAGCATGACCAGTTAACTTTGAGAGAACATAAACTTCTGCATTCGCACGTTTTTCAGCTAAGTTTACTGTAATTTTACAATTTTGAATATATTTATCAAAAATTCCTGGAATTATATAAAAGAGTTTAAGTGATGAATCCTTTTTACAAATTACATTAATATTGGCTAGTTGATCTGTTTGTATGGGCTTATCATTAACAATCACAAGCTCTTTTTCTGTATTTTCTTTTACTAAAATATTGTCAAAAAACTCAAATTCTGCATAATCGTTTAAGTTACTGGTGAAGAATATCTTGTGATATTCAGAGCTCATGTGATCACCACAATGATTACTAATTACATGTTTTTATCCTACACTGCCTTCCATACTCATGGATATTAATCTGTTTAATTCTACAGCATATTCCATAGGTAATTCTTTGACAAATGGTTCTATGAACCCTTGTACCAGCATAGACAATGCTTCTTCTTGATTGATTCCACGAGATTGTAAGTAGAACAACGATTCCTCATCTACTTTGCTAGTTAATGCTTCGTGTCCAAGAACAATTTTCTTTTCTCTGATATCCATAACAGGTATCGTATCTGATGAAGAAATATCATCAAGAATTATTGCGTCACATTTCACGTTTATTCTTGAGTTTACTGCACCAGAGGCAACCTTAATTAAGCCTCTGTATACTGTTCTTCCTCCGTTTTTACTTAGTGATTTGTTTGTTATAGTAGAAGAAGTATTTTTCGCTAGATGTACTGCTTTTCCACCTGCATCTTGGACTTGATTTTTTCCAGCAAAAGCAACACTCAAAATGTCTGCTTTTGCGTTTTGACCGAGCAGATACACTGAAGGGTACTTCATTGTGACTTTGCTTCCTAAGTTGCCATCGACCCATTCTACTGTCGCGTTTTCATAAGCAAATGCTCTCTTCGTGACAAGGTTATAGACGTTGTTAGACCAATTTTGTATTGTTGTATATCTAACTCTTGCACCAGGTAGGGCTATTATTTCAACTACTGCTGCATGAAGTGAACTTGCAGAGTATATGGGTGCAGTGCAACCTTCAATGTAATGAACAAAAGAGTTTTCGTCTGCTATTATCAAAGTTCTTTCAAATTGTCCTACATTTTCTGCATTGATCCTGAAGTATGCTTGTAGAGGTAAATCTACTTTAACACCTTTCGGTACATAAATAAACGAACCACCGCTCCACACAGCTGAGTTTAATGCAGCAAATTTATTATCATACATAGGTACTACTGTACCAAAATATTTCTTCACTAATTCAGGGTGAGTTTTTTCAGCTGTTTCTATGTCTGAAAATACAATACCTTTTTCTTTGAGATCTTCTCTTATCTTATGGTAAACAACTTCAGATTCGTATTGGGCTCCGACTCCTCCTAAAAATTTTCTTTCAGCTTCAGGTATTCCTAGCCTTTCAAAAGTTAATTTAATTTCTTCAGGGACCTTGTCCCAAGAGTTCTGTGATCTCTCACTTGGTTTTATGTAATATGTAATTTTTTTGAAATCTAATTCAGACAAGTCTGGTCCAAAAGTTGGCATCTTTTTTTGCCAAAAGACTTCTAAAGCCTTTAGTCGTTTTTCCAACATCCATTTAGGTTCATTTTTTTGTTTTGATATTTCTTTTACTACGTCTTCGTCCAAGCCTGGTTTCGTAGAATAAACTGGGTCGTAAATTACTTTAAAACCATATTTGGAATAATCGATATCAAAAGACGTTTGAGTTGTGGTCATGTAAATCACCTAGGTTGAATTTTCTAAAAGCGCTTTGTATCCTTTTGCTTCAAGTTGATGTACTAGTTCGTGGCTTCCGCTTTTAGCAATTTTCCCGTTTACAAGAATGTGCACGTGCGTAGGTTTTATGTGTTCTAGTATTCTATTGTAGTGTGTTATTATCAAAATACCGAGATTTGCTTTTTCAGAATTCACTGCTTTTGCAACTAGTTTCAGAGCGTCTATGTCCAATCCGGAGTCTGTTTCGTCCAGAATTGCTATTTTCGGTTTTAAAACTAGCATCTGAAATATTTCACTCCTCTTTTTTTCTCCTCCGGAAAATCCCACATTTAAATATCTATTGATAAATTCATCACTAAATCCGAGAAGCTTTATTTTTTTATTTAAATATTTGCTGAACTTTTCTACGTCTTCAAGTTCATTATCTTTGTTTAGAACTGTTCTTGAATATGCAGTTCTCAGAAAGTTTAACATCGTGATTCCTTGGATTTCCAAAGGATATTGAAAGGAGAGAAATATCCCTTTTCTAGCTCTTTCATCAGGCTCCAAATCAATAATGCTTTCTCCATTAAGCAGTATATCACCTTTGGTTATCTTGTACTTTGGATGACCAGCTATGACGTATGCTAAAGTACTTTTACCTGCGCCATTAGGGCCCATGAGTGCATGTATTTCATTAGTTCTAATTGTGATATCGATGCCGCTCAAAATCTCTTTTTCTTCTATTTCTACGTGCAAATTCTTTATTTCTAATGTGTTTGTTTCATTTTTAGTTTTCATTTTCATAACCTCAGATGCTATGAATATTTGGAATCTCTTTAATAGTTCTGACTATACACTGTTCATTATTTGAGAAATTAGTACTGTTGCATCTTTCGCAAATTAATCTTGATATTTCTTTCTTTGTTAGTTTTTCTTTGTAAATTTTTTCGCTTAGCTCTTTAGCAAATCTGATAACTTTTTCTTTCTTCATCATTTCTTTAACTTTTTCAGATTGCTTTTCGTTCAGAGCCTTTGATACAGCAGCTTGAGTCATTCCAAGTAGTTGCCCAATCTGTATCTGCGTCAAATTATAGTTTTCCTTTAATTCCTTTGCTATCAGGCACTTAACTGCTGGTATAAAAGTTTTGTATATCTCTTCACATGGCAGTAACATGGTCTCACCTTTATATAACCTAGTTTTATAATCTGGTTATATAACTGAGTTATATTCTATCGTATTTGGTTTTTAAAATTTTATGGTTTGGAATATATCATTCATTTGTGCTGGTAGAAATGGAAGAAGTACGGACTTTGGCAAAAGGATATCTTTGGGAAACTTTTTTTACTTTTCTTTCTAAATTATCATCTTTTGTTTACTCTGTTATTATTGCCTATCTTTTTTTAAAGGATCAGATAGGAATTTTTTATTATACGCTTTCTGTAATTTTTATAATCAGTACATTTAAAGACTTTGGAATTTCAAGTGCTTTGGCCCGTCACGTGCCTTACTTATCTTCAAGAAAGGAATGGGGTTATTTATTTCGTGTGGTAAAAATATCTTATGTTGTTGGTATACTAATAAGCTTATTAATATTTGCAGTTGTTGTCAGTAATGCAGGATTAATTTCATCCTTATTAAAAAACGAAGAGTTGTCGTTTACATTGATTCCTCTTGCAGGGTTTATCTTATTGGTTGAAATACTTGACTTGAACAGAGCCTTCTTAAGAGGTGTTTTTAATTTCAGAGAAGCTGCATTTTTTGAATTTCTGCAGAACGCATCTAAATTATTATTAACATTGATTTTTTATGTGTTATTTGGTAAAACAACAGTTGCATTGATTTATGCATTTGTGATTTCATATATTCCTTCTGTTTTGTTAGGTATGATTATATTCCATAAGAAATTTACAGAATTGATTAACAAGCATTCTGGTGAAGCGTCTGTAAATAATGAATCTCTTTCAGTCTCTTTAAAATTATTGTTTTCATTTGGAATTACTGTTGTAATAGTAAATTCTTTATTGATGATTCAACAAAGTACTGACAAAATAATGTATCTTTATTTCTTTCCATCAGATTTTTATTCTTTGGGTATTTTTTCTATCATGCAGACATTGAGTAGTGTGATTTACATCGTACCAAGTGGTTTAGGGGTTGTACTGCTTCCTCTGTTATCTAAACTATATGGTGGCTATGAAAAAGAAAAGATTAAGAACATTCTAAAGGTATCTTTTGGGTGGATAATCTTACTTACAATACCCGTTATAGCACTGATGTTAGTTTTTTCAGAGTCAATAATCTCTTTATTTTATGGAAAATCTTACCTTGAAGGGAACACGTGGTTGGTCACATTGGTTATGGCAAATTTTCTTCTAATTCTATCATTGCCGTTCAATTATTATCTCATTGCTTCTAGGAGATTAAAATTGGAATTAGCATTTGTGTTATTGTCTGCACTTTCAAATGTAATTTTTAATTTTTACTTTATACCAATTTATGGGCTTTTCGGTGCAGCATTAGGTTCTTTGTTTTCTGCATTAGTAACATTGATAGTCTTTTTGATATTTGTATATCATGATATATCTTTTAGGTTAGACTACATTCATTTTTTTTATTTTATCCTATTTTTCGTGTTACTCTCCATTCTATTATTTACTAAAGGTATTACTTTATCAATTATTGACAATATCATTGTTTATTTCGAACAACACTTCATAAATTCTTTAAATGATCTGCTAAGGGTCTTGGCAAGGAAATCAATACAGCTGATAGCATTTGGAACTATCTTGGTAGTTAGTTACCTTTTAGTTTTTTCATTGGTAATATCCTTGAAAGCTTATCATAGTGAAATTTCTACAGTGATACCACTATTTATTGAAAAAGCCAGTAACAAAAAGAAAACGATACTGTTCTTGGGTACTGGATTTCACTATGCTCATATGGATATTATAATTGAACTTAAAAAAGAATTTGATATTGAAGTGATTCAATATAGGCCAGCAAAAAGAACAGATAATCTATTTCTTAAACTAATCGGTATGATTAAGGGCATATTATTTCTGCCTAAAGCGGATGTATATATAACAGAGTCCAATTTCTACTATCCTGTTCTATATTCTTTGTTGTTTTTTTGGCAAAAAAAACCAACGATAATAAATATCAACGCAAGCCCTCTTTTTTTCGAACTAATAAATTCATCTAATTCTATTATAAGAAAAATATTTATTTTTTTAATAGGCAGAGTTGATTGCCATATTTGTGTTGGTCAATTCTACAAGGAAATTCTTGAAAACCAAGCTAATTACAAAGGAAAAATAATAGTGTATTATCCAAAAATAAAAAAAGAACTAATTAATCAAATAAATTTCAATGATAATCCTCAGAATAGACCTTTTAATATATGCACAATTGCTTCAGGAGACCCTTATTTCAAAGGACTTGACATAACAATAAAGGTTCATCAGTTGCTATTGAATGATTATCCTGATATAAAGCTTTTTATAATCGGTAGGTTTAATAGTGATTTCTTCATAGATTCATTGGTAAAGAATTCTAAAAACGTATATGTTATGGGCTACATTGATAAGCCGCATGGTATTGTCGATATTTTTAAACAATGTACTTTCTATCTTCATCCTGGGAGAGGAGACCCATTTGCTCTTTCTATAATTGAGGCAATGTCTTGTTCTTTAATTCCTATAACTAATACGATAACAGGTTCATCAGAGATAGTTAAAAAAATTGATGAAGAGCTAGTTATGTCAAAATCTGCTGATATTACAGACTATAAGTTATTGATTCAGAAATTAATATCTGATCGTAGAAGAATAGATGAACTAATAATCAAATCAAGGCAAATACAAAAGGATTATGGAAATTTCTCATGTTCCAATTTTGAGACTACCATTAAGTTAATAAATGAAATTATTAAAAGTGGTAATAATGGCATATGAACTCAGAGGTAAAAATACTTTTTTTGTGCTAAAAAGATTTCTTTTAGAATTATTTAACTACATCAGGTTGATTTTAGAGATAAAGGCAAACAAGAACGAGTATGTTTTTTTCCTTTCTTGGCACATGGGTGATCTTTATTTATTTTGTAGCCATGTAGGTGTAATTAAAAGAAAATATTCGAAAAAAATATGCATTGTACTACCTTCAAAGTATCTTGTTGTAGCAAATTATTTCCTTGATGTAACCATCGATAGAATAATAGTAGATGATAGAGTGGAAATACAGTCGAGCATTAGTTGGTGGTTTTATAGAATTATTAATCACATATTTGTAATTGTTTTTGGACATTTAGCTTTGGTTGTTCCTCAAATAAGAAAATCAGTAGCTTCTTATTCTAGTTTGATATTGTTCAATATATTTTACGATATCAAAAGAAGATCCCCTTTAGAGTCTTTTTTATTTCCTCTTCCAAATTTTTGTTCGGCTTTCCAAGATCTCGATCTTCCTGCATTACCTAAAATCAACAAATTAATCTATCGAGAAAGAATCAAAGAAAAACTATCTTCCATAACAAAAAACAATAAAAAAACAGTTATGCTTTATCCATACAGTAAAACATCCCCTACATTACCAAAATTCTTTTGGGAAAATTTGTGTGCCTCTCTTAAGGCTAAAGGCTATGTTGTTTTGTGTAATCAGTTTGAAGATGAGGAAGTTATAGATGGTGCAATTCCTATCCATGTGCCGTTAGAGGAAGCTATAGTTTTTGCTGAGGAAATTGGATGGGTAATAGGTCTGAGATCAGGAATTTTTGATTTAATATCAACTAGTTACTGTAAAAAAACAATAATTGAAACTAGGATGTTGAAGGAAGAAAAATTGGAATACGGATTTAATTTAAAAAGTATTGTTTTTAGAATATTCAGAAATGGAGTTAAAATTCCATTAACAAAACAAGATTATTTAATATTACCTATAAGAATTTTTGTTGATGATTATTCTTTATTTAATGTGATAACTGGAATATGTGATCACTACATAATAAAAACCAAAAATGTTTTAGAAAACAATGAAAAATTTGGTAATTTGATTAAAATGATTGTTGAGAGAGGTGAATCATTTGAATTGGATAGAGAGTCTGAATCTACAAGTAAATACTTTAAAACTTTTGTTGAATGACGAAGATCTATTTAGGGATGTTGAGAATCTTATTGCCCACATTAAGAAAGTACGAGGATTTATTTATTTTACAGGAATAGGAAAGAATGGACATGTTGCGCAAAAAGTTTCATCAACTTTTAATTCTTTAGGGATAAGGTCTCAGTTTATTGATCCAGTTAACACTTTACATGGTGACATGTACATCTTCAATTCACAGGACGATATGTTGATCGCTTTGAGTAAAAGTGGTGAAACAGAGGAACTTCTTACTTTTGTCAGAGTTTTAAAAAACATGCCTTTTGATAACATTATAGCAGTGACTTCTAACAGGCAATCAACATTGTCAAAGCTCTCAAAGATGTCAGTAGTGGTTAGAGTTGATCATGAAGCAGATCATTTGAACCTTGCGCCTGTCGCCTCCAGTTTAGCATACATGGCTGTTCTTCAAGCAATTGCTGTGCAAATAAGTTCAGAAAGGGGATTTGACAAAAGGCAGTTTGTAAGAGGGCATCCTGGAGGAACTTTAGGTAAAACCAAAGTTGATTGAATGAGAATAAAAAATTTAATAGTTCAAGCGAGTGGAAAAGGCTCAAGGTTAGAAGAATTTACGTGGAACAAACCAAAAGCATTGATTTCTATTTTTGGAAATCCTCTATTGTATCATCTAAAAAAAGCGTTCCCTGAAGCTAAATTCTACATAATTGGTGATTATAAGTACGATGTCTTAAAGACTTATTTGGAAATTAACAAGCCTCCTTTTGATTATGTACTTTTTAAATCACAAGGTGAGGGTAGCTGCCAGGGTCTAAGAAGCGTTATCCATCACATCATGAATGAGTCTCAAGCAAACCATGTTGCCATTACTTGGTGTGATTTATTATACGGAAGTGAGATTCAAATCACTGATTTCAAAAGTAATTTTGTTGGGATAACTAATAAATTAAAATGCAGATGGCAGTTTTTAGATGGCAAGCTTGTTAACATTGAGGGGAGCGAAGCAGGAGTTTTTGGATTTTTTTACTTCAGTGATTTATCATTATTAGAAGAAGTTCCAGAAAGTGGCGAATTTGTCAAGTATCTTAGTAACAGTAGTCTAAACTTGAAGCCATTATTAATCGAAGACGTCATTGAATTAGGTACTAAGGAAATTTACATAAAAACGAAGTCACAGGAGTCTAATTCTAGATTTTTCAATAGAATTAAGATAAATGGAAATAAAGTAATAAAAGAGTGTGTAGTATCTGAATTTATGAAACTATTGAATTACGAAACTAATTGGTACAGATACATTAGTAAGTTTAATTTTAGTAGTATACCTAAAATTTACAATTATGATCCTTTAACTTTAGAATTTTTTGATGGCAAGCATCCTCATGAATTAGATGTTAGTAATGATCAGAAGAAGAAGATTGTCTACATGGTAATAAAGACGCTAAAATCTCTTCACGCAATCGATTATAAAGAAATGGATATTGATGAGCTCATCGAGGTTTATGTTAATAAAACTATTGCAAGAATTCAAAGGATTAGTAGTTTAATACCTTACAGGGAAAATAAATACTATATTGTTAATGATAGAAAAATAAAAAATCTGTTTTATGAAGATAACCTGTCTATCATTGAAGAAGTTTTCAATAGATTGAAAAAACCGAAAAATTTTTCGATAATACATGGAGATCCTACGTTTTCAAACATATTAGTTTCAAATGATTTAACTGAAATCAAGTTGATAGATCCAAGAGGTTATTTTGGTAACAAAGAGATCTATGGGGACCCATATTACGATTTTGCAAAGCTCTATTATTCAGTAGTAGGAAATTATGACAAATTCAATAGATTCAACTTCAGTGTCAAAATTACTAAAAGAGATAATGGAGATGTTCTTATTAATTTGAACATTGATTCATCTAAATATGAGGATTGTGATGAAGTATTTTTAGATGAATTTTCTCACGACGAATATAAAAGCATTAAAATTCTTCATGGTTTAATATGGTTGGCTTTAACATCATATGCTTTGGATAATGTTGATTCAGTTATAGGTGCATATTTCAAAGGTTTGGAAGTTTTATCGGAAGTTGCGGGTGATCTACTTTATGCATAAATTATCTGAACTACCAAAGACTTGGCTAATTGATATAGACGGTATTATTTTTGAGCACAACGGTTATTTGAAATTAAAAGATGGTGAATTTGAGACGCCGCTTCCTGGTGTTAGAGAATTTTTTGAGCAGATACCACTATCTCATAAAATCGTTTTATTAACTGCTAGATCTTCTAAGTATCGTAAGATAACTATCGACTCTTTAAAGCATGCTAAAATTAGGTTTGACGAAATTTTATTTGATCTACCTGTTGGAGAGAGGATATTGATAAATGATGAAAAACCTGACGGCATGAAAACAGCATTTTCAATTAATTTGAAAAGGAATGAAGGGTTGTTATATCTTAATCAGCATATCTCTTTTAGTGGTGACTAAAGTAACATAGAGCGTAACATAGATCGCCGGGGCAGGGATTTGAACCCTGAATCCTTTTCAGGAACCAGATCTCTTGTTAGTGAGTTATATCTAAGATAGCTAATAGGTTATAATCTCGAGTCTGGCGCGTTACCAGGTTCCGCCACCCCGGCAGAAACTTATGATAGCATTAGTTTTCTTCGCTCCCAACGGGATTTGAACCCGTGTTTCCGGCTTGAGAGGCCGGCGTCCTTGACCGGGCTAGACGATGGGAGCGAACATAAATTATAAAGAGATTTTAAAGGGCAAGAAATAAAAAGAATGAACTATTTTAGAAGAAAGATTTAAAATTATAATTAGTCAAAAAAAATGTATGCGCTTTCATGAGGAATACAGATATAAGTGTATAAAACATGCAGCAAAAATGTTACGCAGCAAATTTAAGGTACATAAAACACTTGGATTAGTCGATGAAAAACTTCAAGAAGTCGATGCGAAGTCAACAGACATGGTTCACCAAGTTCTTTCTGAATATTCTGCGAATGGTGGCAGTTTTGCGATGTACGTTAAAAGACGTATAAAATTGAGCGCTAAGGAAAAGACACTAGATGTTGATGGAATTCAAAACAATGAATATTTGAGAGGACTTTTTGATAAAATCGGTATGGCGGATCTTCTAAATAATTCTGGGATTTTAGAGACGTATCGTGTATTAAAATCAGAATATGGGCACAATGACTTTTCTTTACTAAGCGATAGTGAAAAAAAGTTATTGGCCTTTAATCAAACATCTGACTTGATCAAGGTGAGTTTTGATTATTTGATTAGGAATGCGCTGTTAACAGATAACGAAATTATTTATCTAATTCAGAAATATTTAGAGCTCAAAGGAAAGAAATTTTATTTTTTTGACAAAGCAAGAATTGATGAGTACTGTTTAGATGAAGACAAGCAAGACGCAAGGGACTATGTTGATTTTGTAAGTTTCGTAAGAATCAGCACATACTTTTTAGTTTTTACTGATTCAGTTTTCAAGAAAGTAACGTCAAATCCCAATGCTTTGTATATATATACTG
>JAOAJI010000028.1 GCA_026414265.1 Microcaldota archaeon | reverse complement strand
CAATAGTAGTTTATTTGATAGTTTATTTGAATTCTCGAATTATAGGCGTATGTTAATTTAGTTTGTTTTTCACATAATCTATTACTAATCTTACGCCGAAACCTGTTGCACCTGGATGATAGTACTTGATTTTTTGTTCATGAAATGCGGTGCTTGCAAAATCAATATGTGCCCAGTTCTTGTTTTCAACAAATTCTTTGATGAATACAGCGCCGACAATTGTGCCTGCTCCAAGCCCGTCGATGCCTATGTTTTTAATGTCTGCTATTTTACTTTTTATCAATTCTGAATAGTCACTCCATGTCGGTAATTGCCATAATCTTTCTCCAGTTTTTTCTCCACAATCGATCAAATCTTTTATTAGTGCATCGTCATTTCCTAATATTGCAGCAGCAAAAGGGCCTAAAGCAATAATACAAGCTCCCGTTAATGTGGCAAAGTCTACAAGTTTTTTAAATTTATAATTTTTGTAAGCGTAGGCTATGGTATCTCCGAGAATTAGCCTGCCTTCTGCGTCAGTGTTTAAGACTTCCACGGTTTTACCAGTGTATGATTTAATCACGTCTCCTGGTTTAGTAGCACTTCCGCTAGGCATATTTTCAACCAATGGAGCTAAAGCTATGATTTTTTTGTTCAATCTGAGTTTCGATATGGCTAATGTAATCGCCATGACGGTAGCTGCGCCAGCCATGTCTTCTTTCATAGTTTCCATGGATTTAGCTGGTTTGAGAGATAAACCTCCTGAATCAAAAATAACTCCTTTACCCACAAGTGCTAAATCATATTCATTGTTTTGTGAATCTTTATTTTTCTGACTAGGATTATATGTCATTATTAGCAACTTTGGTTTATTGACAGAGCCTTTACCTACTGCAAGAATTTGATTCAGACCTAATTTTTCTAGTTCATCACTGTTAAGCACTTTTAATGTAACGTGCTCATGGTTCTTGGCTTCTTTCTTAATCCTTTCCACGAATTCGTCTATGGTTACAATATTTGCAGGTCCATTTACTAAGTCACGTGTCAAGTTCACGTAGTAAAACTGAGTTTTGAGGTCTTCGTATTCTTTTTCTAATGATTTGTTAACATTAACAAGACCTATCTCTAATCTTGGTTCAACAGCCTTTGATTTAATATTAAACTGGTATGACGCAATCATCATTCCTTCGATCAGCTTAATAATCATTTGAGAATCGAAATTTGTTAGGTCTAGGTTAACTTTTTTTACGTTAACAGTTAACAAATAATCGATAATATTCCCTCCTACTTTTCTAATTATATCTGAATCTTCTTTGAAATTATTAGGTATAACATATTCGATTACATTGTTTCCTCTGACATATATCTTGTTAGGTTCTTTTGTTTCTTTTTTTTCTTTGTTAGTTTCTTGTGTCTCAGCTACACTAAAAAAGATAGTTAATTCGGAGTTTTCAATCGTTTTAAAATAGATGTCTTTTATCATGTCCATAAGACCACCATTTTTATCCCATTCATTATCTATAATGCGTTAAATATGGTATGAGCTTAGGCTCAGTGTGTAGCGATGTAATCATTATAAGTCATCAATACCTCGATTTCATCACAGCCATCTTAATAAATTAATTTTTGGGACAATTTAAATTACTTATCTGTTTGTTATTTTTATTTTTTATATCTAAAATAAGGACATTATGCACTGTTGTTTTTTAATTGTTTGATTCTTGTTAAGATCCTTGCGATTGTCTTTTTTAATTCTCTTACTTTTCCATTATTAAATGCTTTACCTGGAACGTTTTTTGCACTTAATTCTTTGTTCAACTCATTTTTAACGGTCTGTAATTTTTCTTCGAGCTCGTTTAGTTGCATTTTGTTAATTTCTTGTTTTTTTAGAATTGCCATAAATTTGCACCTCTAACTTAAATTTACTTTTTATGTGGTTGTAAATTACTTTACTTTTTGTATTTATTTGGTTGTTTTGACTTTTTTTCTTCTTTATTTTCTTTAAGCGGTACTTCTTCTACACTCATTTGGTACTTGTCTTGCTTAAGCACTTCGCTTTTTATTTGACTTTGGTTTTGTTGTTCTTTAACAATAACATCTTCTTTCTTGTTTTCTGCTTGAGGCTGTTGTTTTATCTTATCTGGGATAACTATATCTGGTGTAACAATAGTGACATAGACACCTATTGCACCAGATTTAGGATATGCTACTTGCAAAGCTTTTTTCAAAGAATAAGTGATATCTCCTGCTTTTGGAACGTATCCTGCAGAGACACGAAGTGATTTTGCCCTCCCTCCTTTTCCAACTATTTTTCCGCTTGCAACTATTTCTACTCCCTGAGCACCAGCTTCCATTACCTCTTCAACGGTTTTTTGTAATATATTTCTGATAGGCTTACCCATCTCAATTAATCTAACTGCCTTTCTTGCGACAATCATCGGGTCTAATCCAGGATTTTGTACAGAAGTAATCGCTATTTGCGGATTATCTATACCGAATTCGTCTCTGAGTATCTGTGTAACCTTGGTGAGTCTATAGGCTCTTTTTCCAGTTACTTTACTTGGATTTTGAAGTTTTATAATTATTCGTGTGAGTACGGGTGTTCTCTGAATGTCTACTTCAGAGAAACCAAAGCGTTCTAATTCTTTTTCTAAGAATTTTCTAATTTTATACTTAATAATTGCTTCATTGATAAAGTTGACTTCAGGACCCATCATAATATCACATCTTATCATTTTTTGAACTGCTATTATTTTCTTCTTTCATATCAATTTGATTTCCTGATATCTCTTGATTAGTATTCTCTTTTTTCTTTCTATTTGGTTTACTCTCCTCTTTTTTATTATCTTGAACTAAAGAGAGTTCTTCTAATACGAGTTCTACTCTAGCAGTTTCTAAATTTTGTATTATTCTTCTGCCTTTTGGCGCAAGCCTTGGATAAATATTTTTCTTATTTGCTGCTATGTGTGCTATGTATAGGTTCTCTACGTCTAAATTTTTTTGTTCTGCGTTGGCTACTGCTGATTTCAAAAGTTTTAGAACAAGTCTTGCAGCTTTTTCTGGATATCTGCCTTTTTTACCTTTGAGTTCCTTCCTTGCCCCTAGTTTTTTGTTCCATCTCCTATAATAAACAGGAATTCGCATATCTTTAGCCAAGCTTAGAAATAGTATAGCGTCTTGGACTCTCATATTTCTGACATTGTCACAAACCGCGCACAAATCCTTAAACGACGCGTTTATGTCTTCTAATCTGGCTTTAGCGTGCTGTCGTTTTGACTTATATGAGTACATTTTTGTGTCACCACATTCAGTATTAACAATTTTTGAAATATGATTCATGATCACTATCATATCATAATCATATGCATTAAATTATTTGAGAGGAATAAATTTAGATCCTCTGGTTGCACCTACTCCAGGTCCACTGTGTTTAACTTCTTTTGTAGTGAATGAAAATTCGCCGAGTCTTCTACCTAATTTTTCTAAAGTTACTTGTACTTCCTTCCATTCTTTTCCATTGTATACAAGAAATTTAAGTCCTAGCCATTCAGGTATGCAAACTGCTTCCCTTGCGTGAGTTTTTATAGGTTTATTTAGTTTATTTTCAGCTTTTAGTTTTCTTACTTTGTTCACAAGTTTAAAGAAAGCACTTTCAGGTTTTAATCTTAAGATACTTCTTCTTGCCCTTGCATTAACTATTTGGGCAAATTTTTCTAAAGGCATGCTTTTAAGTTCTTCTTCGCTAAATCCTTTAAATTTTCTTTCTAATGCCATAAAACATCACGCTAAACATTCTCATTCATTGACGTTCAACACATATAGAAAATAATATGAAAAAACATAACATCAATCGATGTATGTATAAAAGTTTATTAAGATTTACTTGTTCACTTACTTTTTCTTCCTGTTCTTCTTGCACCTATGTGTCCAACTTTCCTTCCAGGAGGAGCGCCTCTTGCAGTTGACATACTTTTACCTGGATGGTGTTCTTTACCACCAAATGGATGAGCAACAGGGTTTTTTGCAACGCCTCTCACGAGAGGATAGTCTCTGTTCACTGCTTTTCTTTTATAATAGTTTCTTCCTGCTTTTAGTAAAGGCAGCTCTTTTATTCCTCCTCCAGAGATAATGCCTATCTGTGCTCTGCAATCTAATGATATGTCTATGGTTTTTCTTGAAGGTAACTTGATTGTTGCAAATCTGTCATCTTTTGTTATTAGCAGTCCATAACTACCTGGTGCTCTGACTAGCTTACCTCCGTCTCCTGGTGTTTTTTCAATGTTGTAGATGAACATACCTTCTGGGATATTTCTTAAAGGCATCACTCCACCTAATGTAAGCTCAGCTTTTGCACCAACTTGGATATAACTGTCTTTTTTTGCACCTTCAGGCGCTATCAACACAGATTCGCTTCCGTCTTCAAAAACAACTTTCATTAAGAGCGCTTGGTGGAATGGATCGTCAATAAACTCGGTTATTTGACCAGTTAAATAGTCATTTTTTTCTTTTTCATCATAGGTTCTGAATACGACATCTGCTTTCGCTCTGTGTGAAGGACTCTTATAAGTAGGACTGCCTTTACCTCTTCTCTGGCTTCTTAATCTTTTTCCCATCGAAAACACCTAAAAATTTGGAATCTTTTTTATCATAATCATATCAATGATAATCTAATGTGATGATCTCCTTTAGAAGATTATATTAGACCATATTTAGCTGCGATGTCTTCTGCTTTGCCTTCTTTGATTCTCACGTAAGCTTTTTTCTTGCCGTCTAAGGTATTTAGCGTATTTATCTTTGATACCTTTACGTTAAATTTCTTTTCTATTTCTTTTTTTATAGCTTCTTTGGTGGTTTCTTTATCTACGATGAACACTACCGTGTTGCTTTTTTGAATAATTTGTATGCATTTTTCTGACAGCATGGGGTATTTTATTCCCATATACACACCTCAAAAATATCTTAAATTTAAGATCTCGATAGTAAAATTTTTTCAGTATTAATTTGATAATTTTTCCTCTAATTTGCTTAATGCTTCTTCTGAAATTATTAATAATCTTCCCATGTGTGCGCCAGGTGCGAGATCATGAACTTCTAAGTCATGAATAGATTTTACGTCTATTCCCGGTATGTTTTCAAAAGATTTTAAGTAATTGTTGTATTCACTTATCAACAGAAGTGCTGATTTAGGATATTTGGTTAAGTTTATTCTTTTGCCAACACCAGTTTTTTTGTGCTTCTTATTTTTAACTCGTTCTAAATCTTTAGTTAGGTTCAAGCTTTTTAGAAATGTGATAGCTTGCTTGGTTTTTTTAACTTTTTCTAGAGCGCTTTCAGATACTATTATTGGTAGAGTTTTGTTTTCAACAAGGTGTCCCCTATTTTTTACATGCTCCACTGAAGCAGAAGCACTTAGTGCAGATATCATTGCTAATCTGTATTCTTTTTTATTAATTTTTTCGTGCAAGATTTTCTGTACTTTAGGTGGATGTGCTCTATGTCCTCCTTTTGACCACGGGACTATACGAACTTTGCCAAATCTGCCATCTGGTAAAATCTCCCTTGGTAGTCTTGAAATTCCCCTATTTTTAATCGCACCATAGGTGTCTTTTCTGCCTCTGTATCTGGCAGATGTTTCAAAACCTGCTTTAGGATAAACGCCTTTTGGCTGATAGGTTTTGGATATGTCAGACAATACAGCTCTCGTTATTAAGTCTTCTCTTATTTCTGCTCCAAATATTTTTTTATTGAGTTCTATTTGTTTTATTACCTTTCCATTTTCATCATATACATTTGCTATTATTTTTGAATTGAACTTGTTGCCTGAGTTATTTTTTTCATCATTTGAATTGGTTTGCATTCTTTCACCTGGGCATAAAAATTTATCCAGTGTTTTGGACTTGAGTGTAGAGTTTATCAATAATCTGAATGGTTTCTTTCTTTGTAGCATTCCTGTTTGACAATTTGAGTTTAACTAATCTTTTTGGAGTTCCTTGTAAAGAGCCTTCGATTACAACGAAATCATTTTTGATAAATCCATACTTATGAAAAGGTTTTACTTTATTTATTTCGTTCTTATCATTTACTATGTCAAGTATCACTTTGTTTTGCTCAGTTCTCTTATGGAATCCAGTTTGACCTGCCATAGGAACTGTATACATAACGTAAGCAGGATGCCAAGGACCAAGAGTTCCTAAATGTCTTACTTTTCCAGTGGCTTTTCTTCTTTGCTTAGCGACTCCGAATCTTTTGATTACACCTTGCCAACCCTTTCCTTTTGTTACTGCAACTACGTCCACGTGTTCCCCTTTCTTAAACACATCTGAAATTTTTATTTCTTTACCGAGATAGTTTTTTGCAAATTCATATTGTTTTTTTGCGTCTTTTCCACCAATTAAAATTTCATAAACTACTGGTTTTTTTTGACCTATGGTTGTATCGCCTACAGCACAATAAACCAACAATCTTACTTCATCATAACTTTCTGGCAAAGATGAATTATCTACATTTTTAATACCCAATGGTTTAAGGATTTTTTCATCTTTGATGATAACATCCTTAACAACTTGTTTATGCCTCAAAAATCTAAGTCCGAAGCAAACCGATTTAGGAACTTCAACTAACGTTACAGCTTTACTAATTTCAGAGCCTTTAGAAGGTGATTCTCTTGTTTCTACGAAAGAGACTTGTGACATCCCAACTTTGAAGCCAACGAAGTTTAGAAATCTGACCTCATCAATATGCGGAACATCGTTAATTCTTACATTTAGATTTTTTGCTCTTTTTCTAGGTCTAACTGCTCTTGAACCTCTTCTAGGGCCTACTCTCTTTGCCATTAATATAACCTCTTATTTGAAATTCCTATTTGTAAATTATTAATATTCGTGAAAGCATTAAAACTAAGCTTATTCATTCTTATGAATTGAAGAATTATAGTAAAGTCAAAGTATTTATAAATTTATCTTTGATATGTCATTTATGCATAACATCGTAAAAAACATATATGATTTTTATATCAGAAATAGCAAGTGGCTTTTTTTTGTTCTTATGCTTATTGCGATACCTCTTTTAATCTATGTAAACAGTGATGAGTATAAAAATTCTTGTCCTTGTGCTAAGAATATGCAGCAAACAAAAACATACACGTCTCAAGTATCGAATTCATTTGATAATTCAGAAAAGAGCGATGTTGACAAAATAAATAGAAACAATGAAAAAGACAATTTTGCATATTCAAGTAATAATTTTTCTACTGATAATGAGATCAATCGTGATTCTGATAAAAGGACTACTGACGCACTTAATAATATTAATGAAAAAGGGCAGTCATTAAATTCATCTGAATCTGGAAAAAGTTCATTTGAATTATTTAAGAGTTGTATCAATTCATCAGGTTGGCAACTTTATGTACTTAAAACATGTCCTCATTGTAAGAATCAGAAAGCAAGGTTCAACAATTCATTAGAACCAATAGTTGTAATTGAATGTTCTGACAACAGAGACTTATGTGTTCAAGAAGGCATAACAGGAGTTCCTGCGTGGAAAAATGTCTTTAGCAATAAAACGTTTTTTGGAGACCAACCTCTTAGTAATCTTCAAGCAATTACTGGATGTAAACTCTCATAATTTTCTTTTTATTCTAATTTTTTGTATTTAATTTCGTTTTTTTGGACATTCCTAAATAATTAATCTTATAAATGAATCTACAACATCATATATGAATTATAGTTTGTATAGGGCTGATTCTATGAAATTAATTAGAGATCCTAAAAAGCGTCATGAGTTACTATTATCTGAAAAGTCTTCAAACGGTATAAAGGTAATCCCTAGCCAAAGTCGTTATAAGTATGACCCAATGCCACCTTTGGTTATCGAAAACAACAAATTTAAGATAGAAGAGGTTCTTTTGGATGAGCTTGTTAGATCTGAGAATCAATTTCCAACTCCTCTCTACGTTTATTCGAAAAGACGATTAATTGAAAACTACCTCACTTTTGAGCATGCTTTCTCTAGCGCCTTTTCCAAATACGGGATGAATGTTATTATTAATTACGCATGTAAAGCTAATAGTAATCCTACAATTTTAAGAATTCTACTAGAATTAGGCGCGAATATAGACGCAGTGACAGTCGAGGAAGTTAAACACTGTATGGCTTGTGGGTACGAGCCAAATCAAATTTTTTACACAGGAGTTTCTAATTCCAAAGAAGACATAAATTGGTTACTTGAAAATGGAGTTCAAATTAACTTCGATGCAATAGAGGATCTCAAGAAAATAAATAAAATAAATCTCGAACACTTAAGAACAGGTTCGTTTAGAGTCATACCTAATATATCTGCAGGGCATCACCACAAAACTCATACTGGCCATGAGGGCTCTAAATTTGGAGTACCTTACAGTCAGATAGTTGAAGCATATGCGCATTTGGTTGATTTAGGGGTTAAAAAATTTGGAATACATTGCCACATAGGTTCTGGTTCTTTAGAGGTAGAACCTTTCATTGCAACTGTTAATGCAATGATGGAAATTCTAACTAAATTAAAGAAAGAGCTAGGCATAGAAGTTTCATACATTGATTTTGGCGGCGGATTCGGAGTACCGTATAGATTAGAAAACGAACCAATCAATCTAAAAGAAGTTGCAGAGAGTTCAGCAAAAATAATTCACAATAGACTTAAGGAATTGGGTTACAAAACTTTGCCAGAAATCCATTACGAGCCTGGCAGATACATAGTTTGCGATGCATCAGTCATTTTAACACGTGTTAACACGATCAAGAGAAGTGGAGATACTAATTATGCACTTGTAGATGCAAGTATGGCTACATTAATAAGACCTGCAATGTACGATTCATATCACCATATTTTATCAGAAAAAAGTGCTAATTCTAATATCACTGAAAAAGAAGAATATTGCGTGGCAGGACGTGTCTGTGAATCAGGAGATGTTCTTAATAAAAGGATAATGTTGCCAAAACTAAGCGAAGGAGACATCTTGATTATCACAAACGCAGGTGCATATGGTTATCAGATGGCTTTAGCAACATACAATGGCATAGGGTTGCCTGCTCAAGTAATGATTTCTGAAAAATCAATATATCCAATAAGCAACCCTTTAGTAACTCAAGAGATTTACGGCTTAAGCAGAGCATATAATTACATGAAACTTTTTAATGAATAATTAGGTGATGATATGGATTATGCCAAAAGAGTTCATAACATTCCACCATACCTTTTTGCTAAACTCGAACAGATAATTTCTGAACTGAAAAAACAAAACAAAGAATTAATTTCATTAAGTATAGGCGACCCTGATCTGGCTCCTCCGTTAGTGATAAGGAAAGCAATAGCAGACTTTGCGCTGATGGAAACTACTCATAATTATTCTTCTTCTCAAGGAGAGAACGAATTTAGGGAAGCAATAGTAAGGTTTATGAAAAATAGGTTTAATGTAGATATCTCTATTGAAAATGTTTGTTCATTACTTGGTTCAAAGGAAGGATTAGCTAATATTGCTAGAGTTTACTTGAATCCGAATGATCAGGCATTGGTACCTGATCCAGCATATCCCGTATATCAACAAGGCGCAACGATTTTGTGTGATTCAATACCTGTTATTTTTCCATTACACGAAGAGAATGAATTCCTTCCTGATTTGTCTTCATTAAAGTTCGATAAGAAAAGAACCAAAATGTTGTACTTAAATTATCCTAACAACCCTACAGGTGCTGTAGCAACCAAAAAATTTATGAAGGAGTTGGCAGATTTTTGTGATGACAATGACATAATTGTGTGCTATGATAACGCATATTCAGAATTGACCTTCGATAATTATCGAGCAGAGAGTCTTTTGCAATACACAGATAATGCAATAGAGTTTTTTTCATTATCAAAAATGTTTTGTATGACTGGTTCAAGAATAGGGTTTGCAGTTGGCAGAGAAGACATCATAAAAGGCCTAATTAAAGTCAAATCTAACATTGATTCAGGTAACCCTATATACTTACAAAAAGCTGCTATAGTAGGTTTAGACTTATACAAACAAAATTCCATTCCAAAAGAAGTAGAGTTGATTAAGAAAGAATATGCAAGAAGACGAAATTACTTTGTAAAAGCATTAAATAAACTAGGGTTCCATGTAAACTTACCTAAAGGTACTTTTTATTTGTGGGTAAGACTAAAAGAAGAAGACGGTAATAGCTCAGAAGAATTTGTGAAAAAATGCATAGAAAAAGGAGTATTGTTTGTTCCTGGTAGAGGCTATGGCAACAATGGCGAGGGCTACTTCAGAGTCGCTCTTACACAGCCAATGGACAAACTACAAAGAGCTATAGAGCTTTTGTCGCAGTAATCACTACGAGATAGTTAAAATCGATTTTCTTTCTTTTTTGATAAAAGAAGAAGTTAGATAATCGTGAAGCAAAAAGAACTGATAACGGTAATTTAACGGATACGAGTGTTTATTACTTCTGATAAATTCGTTTTTGTAATATTTGCTCAGATAATAGTATGCCACAAACACAACTATACCTGTGATTGTGTGCTCAAAGAATATGAGTAATGCAACAGATTTGATAATCGCTCTAAAAAACTTGATAATAACAAGTATGCCATAATTAAAAGTGTGCTTAATTTGGAATTGTAGTGTTAGCCCAACTAATTTTTTTCCAATAGTTTTATCAAATAGTGATTCAAGAAAGAAAGAGTATATAAAAAATGCAAATGTAGATACCAAAACAACATCTCTAGTAGTTACTTTGGATAGATTTTGAATATAATTCTCAACGTCAAAGTTATTCACTAAAGCCACTATAGAAGATAGCAATAATAAAATAGTTAGTATTATGA
>JAOAJI010000027.1:13134-13370 GCA_026414265.1 Microcaldota archaeon | reverse complement strand
CTTATATTGATTCCTATAGTAGTTAGAGTCATTATGTTTTCTGTAATAATTGCTGTATTCTCCGAAATTGTTTACTAAAGTAGGGGGTATAAATCCTTTGTAAGAATTATTTGAAAACAACCTGCCATCATTATCTTCAAAGTGCCCATAAAAGGTTAGTTTGTTGGTTTTCTTATCTATTATAATTAGTTTTCCTGCTTTTCTTAATATCTCTTCTACTTCTTTTCTTTCAGGTT
>JAOAJI010000027.1:0-13124 GCA_026414265.1 Microcaldota archaeon | reverse complement strand
AGGTAAAGTAGAAAAGCAAGTATCTTGGTATCAGATATAATTTTTGGTTCGTAGTTCATCTCTTTATTGTATTTCAACCACCTTTTTTTCAGAATTGGAAGTGTTTTTATGATTGTGGCATAACTATACCATTCTATCCATGTTCCATTGTGAAATAGGATGTATCTTCTACTCTCAAATGGGTGTGTTAGTTCAGGGGCTACTCCTCCAGTAGATGCTAATCTGAAATGGACTACTTTATCATTGTCCTTGTACTTATTAACAATTTCAATCAAAGTTTCTAGTTTTGTTATTCCTTTTATAATATTCCACTTATTTTCTTTAAGAAACGAAACCCCCGCCCCGTCGCCGTTAACTTTCCATGCTTTCTCAATTTCTTCTTTTGTCATGATTTTCCCTCGTGGTAAGTATGCTATAAGACACATACGTACCTCCTTAAACTTTGTTGTATCTGGTATTTTGGGTGTTGTTTTGAATATTGTATTTAGAATTTTGGTATGTTGGTGGAGTGTTATTGACTTTTGCGTTTTGCCCTGTTTCTCTTATCTTGTTTTGAATTTCTTTGGCTTTTATGTTTATGACTTCTATTCCAATATTCCATTCCAGAGCTCTTTTTATTGCTCTGGTCTCGGCTAGCGCTAGCATATCATGAGTAGCTCTGAACGGATCCTTATCATTGTTTCTCATTATTTCTATTTCTTTTATCTCAGCGATCCCAAATCCCTCGCTTATACTTTTCCCTATTTTGATAGTGGCTTTCACAACTGCCAAAGCATTGGTAAGTCTTATTGTCTCTAACTTTATTTTTCTGTTGGGCACCATTCTTAGCAATTTCATTATCCCTGATTTTTTTATCTCTATTTTGTCTTCTTTTATAAAGAAATCTTCTTCACTTATCTCCTCAAATATCTTTTTCAACATTTCATTTTCTTTTGCTCTTTTAAAGTCAAAGATACTCATAAACTCCTCCATTTGTGCCGTTGTATTTCTTTGCCCCCAACGGCTGGGACATTTTTTTCTATTAGTATACAGCAGATCGTGTTTTTTAAATTTGAGTTATCTGTTGCTAACAGTTTTTAAGAACTTTCAAAAGTAAGCATAAGGTAATCTAAGAATTTAAATGTTTTTTAATAACTTGCGTTTTTATTTAAATTAAACATAGTTAAAATAGGAGATGTCTTTTCTTGATGATTCTATAAAAATAATAGAAGATGAGACAGTTAAAGTTTTGTTAAAAAGTGCTTTTTTGGTTTTGGGTAAAACAATAGATATAACTGTAAAAGATGTAATTCCTAAAGGAAAAATAACAATCATTGATGTTTTAAAAAATTCCAATGATGTAAAAAAAATAATTAATAGCTGGAAAACAAAGAATGTTATAGACAACATTGCTAAAAGCATTTTATATGATTACTATAAAGGTGAGGCAGATATAGAAACAATAAAAAAAGATATATTACAAGAAGATAAATTTTTCTCAAGAAAAGTAAGAGTAGATATTTTTGATAATTTTTTGAGTCTTTTTTTGTCTCTTGTGGTAGTAGGGGATAGCTGGATTAACGTACTTTATCCGCCAAAAGCCAAAAAGATAGAAAAAATAAATGAAATAGAATACACTTTGGGGCCTAAGAAAGAACTAGAAGAACTAGTGCGTGCAATAGTAACGTGGTATGTAATAAGGTTCATCCCTTGTAAGTACTGGATAACACGGCAATCTCAATATATTATTTACCCTGAAATTACTAAAATGCTACCACCGGAAAATATAAACGACACCCAACCTCTCTACAAAATTATGCTTCAAAATTATGATTATTACAGTATAAAAAAGATAAAAAAAATAGACCGAAAAATATTAGAATATATGTATGCTGTAGTTGCAAATGTATTTATTGAATCTTTGGTTAAAGGTTATAATGAAATACTTAATACACATAACAAACTTTCTGAAAAAAATAAAATTGACACTTATGTTTCATCGTTTTTACAAAATAAATTTGGATTTATGATACTTAGTGCGCCTGTCAATATAGCACACATTACTTCCAACTATGTAAAGGAATATATAAGTAAAAGTCAAGAACATAAGAATAAAAATTTGCAGTTTATTCTAAGTAAAACACTAGCTACTTACAATATATTTTTGGGGGCTGTTGAAACAATATGGCGATTGTTGCAAAAAATAAAAGCTTACACAACTTATGGTATTGTAAGGTATTTTGCTGATATGCCCCCTGAAGGGATTGAATCAGTGTTATTTAAATGGATTACTGAAGCTACGTATTTTGATCATTTTGTTTTATCTTCACCTTTGGCAGAAATTATAACATCTCATAAAGAAAAAACAGCAATTAATGTGTTAAGAAATATTTTTAAGAAGATGGTGAATTTTATAAATAAAGGTATAAAGACAGGAGGATTAGCTTTTTCTTATTGGACCGCCATTGAAATAATTAAAAATAGTGAAATAGAAAAGGTGGATAATATAGATCTTTTAATATTTAAAAAACTAAAAGAAATAAAAACAGGGAATGTGCAAATCCCACAAAGATCATGTGTTATTTAATTGAAAATGAGTTAATTAAAATTAACTATAATTAAAGTATAGAGGGAACTATGGCAGTAGATAAAAATAGTTCTTCTAATAAAACTATTTTAAATGATATAGAGTATCAAGGCATGGATGCAAAAGAGTCAGGGGAAACATCTTCGGTACCTAAGGGAACGGTTGATTGGGCTTTATCGGGTGCACAAGCACCTATAATTGACATGGACGAATTTTTATCAAAACATTATGCCCCCATTGTAGTAAGAAAATTAACAGACAAAATCTTAAAAAAGGAGAGAGAATTAAAGCAAAATAAGATGAAAGGGGATAAAGGGGGAAGTATAAAAAAGAGTGAGGAACTGGGGATTGCAACAAACTTTCTTCTTGAAGGCCCTCCGGGTGTTGGTAAAACAACTGCTCTTCTGCTCTTTAACAACTACGTTCTTCCTTACTTGGTTGCTTATGAGTACATATCAAGAAAATATGGATCGTCAAGTGAAGAAGTAAATTATAGTTTTATCAAGAATTTATCGCCCGTAAGAATCAGTATTGAAAACAAAGATCCTGTTTCTAATAAAACTAAAGAGTTTAATTACGAAGCACGAGCGTTAAAAGGAATAACAAGAGATCACTTAGATGATTATACAGCTTTTATGTTATCACCTGATGATTTTTATCCTTTAACTACCTTTGGATCTTTATTAAAAACCTCGTGGGAAAAAACAGGAAAAAAAGGATTAATAGCACCGGAAATAATAGATCTTATTGAAGATGAAGAAATAAAGCAAATGATTAGGTCTTTAAATGTTAAAAAAATAAGTGATTTTTCTGAATTCACAAGGTTTGAAGTAAGTATGAATTTCAATGTGCCTGTTATAAAAGCACAAACAAAGGAAAAAGAGTTTAAGAAGGTAAGTATAAAGTATTTCTGGACTCATTTATCTTTGAGTGCGATGTCGGAAACACTTATTGAAAATATTTCAATAGGATTAAGCAAGAAGGAGAGTCAAAGAATACCGACCGCTGTTACCTCTATGATCAGAGATACACTTTTGTATAGTGACATTATAATAATAGATGAGTATAACAGGGTACCTAAGGCTAATCTTGATTCATTCCTCAATGCCATGTCTACATTAAAAGACAAAATATTTGTTTATATTGGTAATTTAGGGGATAGTAGGAATGAAAGTTTTGTAAAATCAGGTTCGGAAAAAACGAGAAAAAAGTATGATGCTTTCTTAGCAAGAATAATACCGTTTGCAATAAAACCTAGTAATATTTTCAGACCCGCAACTGTATATATACTAGCTAATAAGATTTTAGGAAATATCTTAGAAGATAAAGAGAACAAAAGTACTAATTTAGAAGAAATTAGAAGAAAAATAATAGAAAAATTAGAAACAGTTTATGATGTTTTAACACAGGTCAAAAACTATTCTACTCGTTCGGCTTCAAAAATATTTGAACTCTTGATAGCAGGTGTTGATGTAGACGATTTGCATATTCCTGAAGACATTAAAGAACTAATACGATTAATAATGACCCCATCAAAAGAAACATTAAAAATAGAAAATGAGTTTGAAAATGTAGTAAAAAAACTAGAAAACGAAAAATCAAACGAAAAATCAAAAAGACAAGAAACAACAAAAAGTGATTTAGCCACTTTTGATGCTCTTATACAGAAAGAAGAGCAATTGGAAACAATGATTGATTTTCTTATGAAAGAAAACAAAATAGAGAAAGTTAGTAGTGTAACTATGGAATACTATCTGGAAAACATTTTGAGACCAGTTTTGAATTATTTCTTTATAAAAGGAAAGCAGCTTGATGAACCTTTAGTTCTTGGTGCTTTTGGATTACCCGGAACAGCTAAAACCACTCTTATGATAAAGTTTCTTAATAAACAGTATCCTTATGAATTACAAAGATTAATGGAAGTTAGAAATAAATTCATAAAGCCTCAAATAAGTTATAACAAAATTGAAGAGAAAAACTTTGAAAATGAAATAAATAAGGCAGTTGAAGAATTTCACAAAAATTACGGAGAAGTAATAAAAGAAATCACTGCTGCTTTGTCAGAACTTAATAATATATTGAGAAAAATAAAAGAAAAAATAGAAACAGCAACTTCTAAAAAAGCTAATAATAATCTATTAAATCAATTTGACAAAATGATCCAAAAAATTGGAAATATTGAGTCTTTCATAGAGAATTTGTATGGTCAAAGTCAAATAACTTATGAAAATCAAAGTACGGAGGAGAAACTTTTAAAAATAGAAAAAGAATATGAGGCATCAATGAAAGAAATAGCAGAAGACAATGATAAGGAAATAACAATAGAAAAAATAAAAAATTTAGTTGTTGAGATAAGTAATTTTATAGATAGTAAAATGAGTAATGTAATACTAGAACAGGTTAAAGATTTTCAACAAGAAGATGAGAAAAGTATAGAAGAACTACTTGATGGTTTAGAAAAAATAGAGAAAAAAGTTATTGATATAGAAAAGAAAGCTCAAAAATTGTATCTTAATGTTTTGAAAGTTGTTTATTCGCCTCAATCTGTTTCTTTTTATATAGTAAGAGTAGGGAATGTAAGCTATAAGTGGTCCATTATAGTTTTTAGCCCATCGGCTATAAAGTTTTTGAAAAGCATGATAATTCCCAAAGTTACTCTGGAAGGGAAAGAAGAAACTACAGGAAATATACAAGGAGATAAGGAGGAAGTATATAAGTTTTCGTCAGACGTTATAAGTTTTGTTTCTGAAATGATAAACAGAAGTGATATAATAGTTTTTGATGAAGCAACGCGACTCCCTGATGTTAAATACTATGATATTTTGCTTAAAGCTTTGTCTGACAGAAGCAACAAGGTGTTTTTAATGACGGGTAATATTATGGCGGACGAACCTATTAAACTTAGCCACCTTAGTAAAGCTTTCAAGGATAGATTGATTGTTTTTAAAATTGCACATAAGCCCGGACATAAACCTGAAAAATTAGTTGATCTCGCTGTTATGCTTAAACAATTTGTAAAGAAAACAATTATATATATAATTCTTTCTGAAACATTAACAAAGATTTTTGTTCCTTCCCAATCAAAGTATCCTATTGAAAAAATCTTTGTGAACTTTGAAGCAATAAAAAATGGAATAAATGAAATAATTAGTATTGCACAGAGTAAAATAAATGAAGTAATCAATCAAAATGAAGAAAACTTTGATAAGAATGATAAAATAATAAAAGAGAGTAAAGATATAATAAAAGCTTATATGAAAGAATTAGTCTTTAATTTATTTAAATGGATTATTTCTAGTAAAAACAAGAATGGATTAAAAGAAGAAACAATTAAGAAAATAGACGAGGTTGGTTCGTCTATATCAGCACAAATAACAAACATGTTGCAACAAATATTCTCGGTTGCACTAGGGCGAACGGAAACAATAAAAACCAAACAAGGTGTAGTAACACAAGTAGTCTATGACCCACGATCAATAAATAAATTACTTGATGCAGTAATAAACAAAATAAATGTTTACAATAATGTAGGAATATTAAATAATGTTCTAAATGACGTTCTACTAAAATGGGAGTGGTTTATACAATCAAAACTTGTAGAAAAGAAAGGAAATAAAAATCTTACTATAAAAGATATAGAAATAAACACGATTTATAATCTTCCTTTAATAATTTCTTATCCTAGCAAAGGTTTTCATGATTTTATTAGTGATGGAGTTAAATTAATAATTAGAGAATTTGCCAATAGGTTTTATTTAGAGGTATCTAATGTTTTTAATCAAGAACTTGTAAAGGTGCTTTCCAAAAGTGCTAAAGGTTTTGAAGCATTAAGAAAGATTATAAGTACTATTTTATCTTATGAGACATTACAAAATCTTTTAGTTGATATACTAAATTCAACAAATATGGAAGATTTAAGCACAAATGTAAATAAGAGGTTATCAGAAATTTCAAAAGAATTTGAGAATATATTTAAAACATCATAACCAGATAAACGACGAAAAACTAAAATCCAACAAAAACCTCTTGTAGTTCAATAACTACGTCATAGAACAAAAGGACTTTGGGTGCTGCGTAGCCATCCATAAGACCTACTTCTTTATTTTCTGAATATAATCGCGGCGTCAAAATAAGAATGTTCTCGGGATTAATTTTAGATGAAACGGACAATGATATTGGAACAAAACGCCTTTTAACTCCTTGAAATTTTTTTTCATCCCCTAACGAATAGTTTGAAGGATTTTGCCTATAAACCAAATTATCAATGAAGGTATAAGCTATTTTCTTGTCTTCGGAAAAGTCCAGTCTTTTTTCTGATACCTTCTCATCACCTACAAAGAAAATCTTGTAAAACTCGTTGAAAAGCTTCTCAACATACTCAAACTTTATTTCATAAACGGTATTAAGAAAAGAATAGTTATATGAATAAAGTAGGTTATTATGTAAATTAATTTTGTTTTGAAGTTTACCATCAATATCTTTTTCTTTTGACAGGTTATATTTTAACAATGTTGAGTGGCTTAGAAGGTATAAAAAAGTTTGTAGGTATTTTCTTATTAGTGCCTCTGACTTTTGTTGTTCACTACTTGGTGGTGTAATCTTGAACAGTATATATTCCGATACTGATGGGGTTTTACTTTCTTGTAAGTCTTGTTCTTTTTTAATTGGTAGTTTAACAAGGGTAGAGTAATTTTGCATATAGTCTCCTAGAAGTATATATGGATTTACCAGTGTAAATGACAATGTCAATTGAACACGGTTGTTTATATGTTTTATTCTCACGGCCGAGCCAAAAAGATTTATTGAATAGTTATCGGTGTAATATTCATATGTGCTTTCAGGGACAATGTCCTTAAGTTTCTCGTAGTCTATAAAATAAATGGGAATTGACGGTACCTGTTTGGGATGAACAGGCACAAGCTCAAATATAGGGACAAACGTCTCGTATATAAGCGGGATATCTAACCCAATACCAAAATTTTGGGTTTTTTCAATGTAGCTTTGTGATTTTTTCAAGGTTTGCTTTCCATCAACATTGTTTGCAACGCTATAGGTAGCAAAGTATTCCGAAATTGTAGGATTGTTGCTTATATAGGTATTTGCATTTTTATTGTATGTTGTTGTTGTTACATTGACCCCGTCTTGTAAATCAATTACTTTTTGATAGAAACTATTACCTACAACATCTTTATTTTCGTTTATTGGTTTCAGATATTCGTTGCGTATGGATAAAAGATCAAAAACCATGTTTTTATTCACTTCAAACCGTTTTACTTCTTGCGTGATCCCTATATATGGTATTATATGCTCGTATAAAACACTTTTAATGAACTTATAAAAGCTTGTTTCAATTTTTCTAAGTTCTCTTTCTCTGTCCTCCTCCGATAAAGTAATGCTGTATATACCTCCTGATATA
The DNA here is from genome assembly GCA_026414265.1 of Microcaldota archaeon. GTDB lineage: Archaea > Micrarchaeota > Micrarchaeia > Anstonellales > SKW190 > SKW190. The sequence goes on along the minus strand of JAOAJI010000027.1, from coordinate 5,142 downwards.
GTTTGAAACAAAATTGGTAGTATTCTTTCTAGTTGAAGGAGTCTTTTGAAAATACTCAAAACCTTGGGGCTGAATGGTTGATATACAACCTTTTCATAAGTTTGTACGCTAAAAGGTGGAGTTTCTTCAGTTATTGTGTATGAGTTTTTGATGATCTGAACCAATGAAGACAAGGCTTTGTCAATCGTTGTAACCATGATATTTACCTCGTCTTCGGTTGTTTCTTTTTCAAATACATATAGGAGCGTTAATAACCCAAAAACCGAACCATAAAAAAGCAAATTGACCCCAATATTTTCAAGGATACTTAGATTTAGTTCCTCGTTATTGGAAAAAAACTTGTATAGATTACCTTTTATATTCATGTATGTTTTGATTGTTGTTATGTTGGTGTTTTTCTGTGCTTGTTGGTTTGACTGGATGATCTGTTCTGTTTTTTCTGGTGGTTTTTTATCAGGATACGATGCCAGTATTTTGTTCCCCTGAGTATTTTGCCCCTGGTAAAAAACAATCGTTCTTCCTTGTTGGTAATCACCAAGAACGCTTTTAATTTCAAAAGGTCTATAAACGGTATATTTTACTTTTGTGCTCTCAACGCGCCCAACATCCAAAAGATATCCTTTACTTATTATTCTTAGCAATGGGTATGAGTAGTAGGCCGAAACAACTGAGTTTATAAGCCCAAATATTTGTTCAAATACCTTGTCAAATATTTTTTTGTTTTTCTCTTCCTCGGACTGGCTTGTGTCTTCATTTATCGCTTTTATTTCACTTAACATTGAAAGTACAAAGGTAATTACTACGTATACAAAGTATATAGCAATGCTAAAAGCGTTTAGGTTTTCATATGTTATGTTTGTTATGTGACTCTTGAAATATGCCGATCTAAAGTAGGTGGTTAATCTGTTTCCTAGAGTTTCCCACTTCACTAGGCTGACAAGCGGGAGGTTGAAAGAAGGCACGAAGTATTCCTTGCTGGAGGACAAAAATTTTTCTATGATTGAAAAGAAACTCATGATCGTTTCCTGTGATGTTAGCCGTATTGCGTATTCGTCATAAATTTCTTTCTTGATTTTAGAAAGTTTTTGTTCAATTTTACTCCCTTTACCTTTGGTTTTGAGGATTTTAAGAAACGCACTCCCCCAAAGATACTTAATAAAATCATCGGTTAGTGTATCAAGATGTTCTTCTAATCTATCCTCAATATCCTGTCTATCAAATGTTTTACGACTAAATATCATATATTTTTTAAATTAACATAAAATAAATTTATGGGAGATTGTTGTCTTTGTGATTGTTATGCTCATAAAGAATATAAAAAGAGTGATAGTTTTATGGGTCGGCACCTAATAGTTGAGATAAGAAATGCAAACGACAAAAGACTTGATGATATGGATTTTGTTCGTTCTTTCTTGCTTGAATGTGTTGATATGATTGATGCCACTTTTGTTAACGAAGTATGGGTTAAGTTTGAACCCCAGGGGCTCAGCGGAACCGTAGTAATATCCGAATCGCACTTATTCATTCACACCTACCCCGAACACAAATACGCAAGCTTTGATGTATACACCTGCAACACAAATATAAATCTAGAGAAACTTGTTCCTTTTATAAAAGAAAAGTTTGAAGCTAAGGAAGTTGAATATTTTATCCTAACAAGAACAAAATAAAGTAACGAAGGATTTTTTATGGAACAATCTGTTAAATACAAGATTTTTGGGAAGATCCGCAGTCTTATAGAAGCGGAGAATAAGTTAATTAAGATATCGGTTCATGACAAAGAGTATTTGAATATTAAGCGGTTTTTGACTTATAAAACCTTCAAGGGAGGCTATGTTAGGTTTTATATTGAAGAAAGCGATGGGGTGTTTATCAAAAAAATAATGCACCTTTTTTACATGCGCTATTACAAGGGTGCAGATATAGAGATACCAAGGCTTGAGCCGTTTAGGAATAGTTCCTGGGAAGCGGTTGTTAGATTTCTTGAAAGTGCTTTGGGGTATGAGCTCATGCCGCATCAAGTGGAGGTTCTTAGAAAGTTTCATGAGAAACATCCTGCGCGAGCATACTTTACACTTGCAACAGGGAGCGGGAAGTCACTCATCCTTGCCGGGATAGCACTCATGCTCGTCGCCGAAGGATACAGGGTATGCTACGTCGTCAACAATACACAAATCCTGAAACAGTTTTACACTCAATATATGCAATATATACTAAAAACGGAGAAGTTCAAGAACTTGGTTGTTGCACATCCTAACAACCGCGACGCTTATTCTTGCCACATAGCGATAACCACCCCTGCCTCATTAAGAAAATACATAAGCGGTGATGTCCCAATATTTCTTATCGTTGATGAAGCACACCTTATTCACAATGAAATTCTTAATGTTATAAAGACAATGAAGGTTGCAGGGGTCCTCTGTGCAACCGCAACAGCACCCAATAAAATGCTAAAAAGAATAGAAAAAATAGATGACTTCCAAAAACTGTATAAGTATTTTCAAATGACTTACTTCAATGAAATTGAGGTAGAAAACAAACAATCAGTTTTACAACTGCTCGTTAAGAAGCTAAAAGTTTACGTAAAAGATAACTTTAATTCAGGCAATATTATTTTGAATACTGATGGGAATAAGGTAGCCAAGATGCGTGAATTGTTGCAAAATAAGATTTTGTTTGAATTAGACAGTACGGCTTATTTAGGTAGATTTCAAGGAATTGTTCTTAGTAACACGATAGCCGAAGAAACACTTAAAATCCTTGATGAACTCATAAAACGAATAGGAAACGAGAAAATAATAGTATTTACAAAGTTCCTTTTCAAACTAAGGATTATCAGTAATTATCTTAGAGAGAAGGGATATAAAGTTTTAACCATCTATGGCGGTAAGTCAGAAGGTAAAGGGTTTAAAGAAACTAGTCTTGTCAAGGAATTTATCAGGAATCCCGCATATCATATACTTGTGACAAGCCCGATATCAAGAGAAGGGGTGGATTACAAGGGAATAAAATACATGATCATGGTTGATGTGTATATTTCCCCTACTTCATTTACACAACTCGTTGGTCGTATCCTAAGAACAAATGATGAGGAAAAAAGCAATGTCTACATGATAACGAATGTTAATTTTGATGTGAAGAAACTTACAAAACAACTTGGATTACCTGAATATAGCTACATCCCTGAAATTGCACAAGCTGTTACGAGAATGCTCGCTAAACAAGAAGAAAAACAAATAGCAAACTTGAAAAATCTAAAGAAAAACTTTCAAATAGAAATAGATGTAGAAAATATATAATTTTGTTTAAGTTTTTTTAAGGAGGATTTTATGGGGTTTATAGCTTATTTACCTTCACAAGAGATTATGTCTTCTGAAGAGATTGAAAGGGTATGGAAACGAAACGAGGACGGAGCAGGAATTGCTTTTTTTGAGGAAGAAACTAACTCATGGAGAATAATTAAAGGTATAATGCAGATTACGGACTTAAAAGAACTAATGGAAATACTCAAAGAAAAAGAAAAAATTGTGCATTTCAGATTTGCAACAGTAGGCGAGAAAAACGCTGAACTCACACATCCATTTGAAACACTCCATCACATTATTTTCCATAGTGGTACATGGTATAAGTGGGAAAAATTCCTCTACCGCATAAAAAAAGATCCTACTCTTAAACAACATTGGTTAGATTATAATAAAACCTTTAGATATAATCCTAACTTGATATCCGATAGCAAATTGATTGCTTTTTCTTTTTACCTAACAGAGAAAGAAATAACACCAATAGATATACTCAGAAAAGTTATGAATGTATCAGGGAAATTTATTATTATAGACAAGAAAAAAAATAAAATAATGTTTCATGGGGGGTTCCATCATGATGATGGCAAAAAATTTTCAAGTCTAGAACACGAACCTGATGATAACCTACTAAATAAGTTTATATAAAGAATGTTATGGAGATGGATATTTTTAGTATATCACATCTCTTGCCCCTCTGTTTTCTTTCTTTTCAAAACAACACCAAAAGGAGGTGATATGATATGAGGCGAGATGATATGTCAACGAATAACTCAAAGATAGAAAAGATCTTTTCTAGACAAGATATAGAACATGGTATAACTTTATTTACCGATTTAGAGATAAGCACCATTGAAAATATGATAGAAGAAAAAAATGGCAAGTTTTACATAAATTGTCAAATCAAAAACAGATTAAAACCAGCAAAACCAGAAGAGATCGTTAGGCAACTTTGGATACATAGATTACTAAGCGAATATAACTATCCAAAAGAAAGAATTGATATTGAAAGAGTAATATATTTTGGCTCAAGAGATTCTGAACTTGCTGATATTGTCGTTTTGCAAGAAGACTTAACTCGTCCATATATAATTTTTGAGATTAAAAGCCCTCAAAGAACCGCAGGATTAGAACAGTTAAAAAGTTATTGCAACGCAGAAGGTGCACCAATAGGTGTTTGGTCAAATGGAAATGAAATCATAAGGTTCTATAAAGCAGAATCAAATATTCCTGTTGAAATTCCGCGTATTCCAAAAGCAGGTGAAACATTAAGGGATGTCTTAACGGAAAGATGGACAATGAAGTGGCTTGAAGAACACGATGAACTAAAACAAGGCAAGACAACACTTAAAAAGATAATACTTGATTTAGAGGAGCTTGTTTTAGGCAATGCAGGAGTTGATTCATTTGAGGAAATATTTAAACTTATATATGCAAAACTTTATGATGAATGGATGGGAATTAATAATCCAAGCTATCAATTACAATTCTTTGTGGGGGATAGAAGCGCTGAACAAGTTAAAAAGACTATATCAAGTTTATTAGAGGGAGCAAAAAGAAAGTGGTCAGGTGTATTTGAACCGACAGATAAAATTGAATTAAGAAGTGAGCATTTGAAAGTTTGTGTTTCTTTTTTAGAAAAGATTAAACTTTTTAATTCCAATCTTCACATTATAGATGAGGCTTTTGAATATTTAGTCCCGCAAGTATCAAAAAAGAAAGAAGGACAATTTTTCACACCTAGACCTGTAATAGATATGATAGTTTCAATGCTTAATCCTAAAGCTAATGAGTTTGTTATTGACCCTGCTTGTGGTTCGGCTGGTTTTCTTTTACATTCAGT
>JAOAJI010000026.1 GCA_026414265.1 Microcaldota archaeon | reverse complement strand
CCCAACACGTGCCTCTTTACCTATGACAGAGTTGTGTTCTTCGAGTACCATCTCTTTATCTGTCTCAGAACCAGAGGTTGAGCTTTGACCTGTATTTAAATTTTGATTATTTTGGTTAAAATTTTGATTACTTGGATTGTTTTGATTGTCTATAGTTGTTTGTTGAGTGTTTAAGATTTCTTGATTGGTTACATCAATTTGCGGAAACAAAAAATACAAGATCATGATTATTCCAAGAAGACCAAACAAAGCAATTAAAACTCTAAACTTCAGATGTTTATTTTTCTCTTGTTGATTTTGATTTGCATCAGATTTTGCACTATCAAAATTTGTAATTATGTTGTCTTGCTGGTTTTTATCACTTTTCTCTTCTGATATTTCAGATTTATTTAAATAAACCTCTCTTATTTTTTGTTCAATGTTAGAATCAGTGCTTTGGCTTTGTTGTTGCTTTTCATCTTTTATTTCAATAAAGTCTTCCATATTGTTGTTTTCTTTATCCATCAAACCACTCACAGATAATATTAATAATCTATACACAAGCATCAAATAAAAATATTATTAACTTGTAACTTGTCACTTCTCATAGCTGTTCATCGTCATTGTGTTTAAGTATCCTTAATATTAACTTTGCCTTAACTTCTTTAAACATTTTTGTAAGCATTTCGTTTTCAAAGTAATTGATTTTAACTAAATCGTTGTTTTCAGCTTCCTTTATGAATCTGCTAAAAACAATTGCATGAGACGATGAAAACTGGTAATCAAAATTAACGTGAATTTTATCAATCAATTCTTTATAGCCATTGAAATTTGAATAAAGAATTTTTTTACACGTTTTTATTTTTCTAAATTTATAGTCAAGATAGTCCATCATAAAAACTGTATGCTTGTACTTTTTTAATGTCACATAAGAATATGAATTCACAAGTTTTGCTATTTTAGTATACTTGTTATATTCAAAAAGTATTGGAGATATTAAAAATTTTAATCTATCAGATTTCACGATACAATAAGGTATCTTAATACTATCAATTACGTCAATCAATTGTTTGTTTATTCTTTTTATTTGCAGAACGAGCACGTGGTTTTTTTTGCAGTTTGATGATATTCCTAGTACATAACTGGGATACTGTTTAGAGTTTAACACATCAAGTAATTCAAATTTTTTTAGTGCGTGGCCAAGGGCGGACCACACACCTCGAATTAGCGGAAAGTTTTTAACTTTTTTCATCGCCTTGGTTAACAGGCTCTCTGCCCTTATATAATTAATATTATGAGGAATTTCTTTTAATAGCTCCTCTGGCTTCATCTCCAGCATTTTTAAATCCAATATAGTGCACATGTATCCTGTTTTGGAATTATAAGTAAAAGGTACTCTTACAATTCTTCTTGTATCTGCTGTAATCCTTTCATCAAATTTGATTTTCTGATTTTTTAGTTCATTTATTATCTCTTTTCTTTGTTTTTGTGCTTTTTCTTCCCTTTCTTTAGGCAGAAAACAATCTTTGTAATCAGTTATGTCTCTAAAGCAGAGATGGAATCCTTTTGAACCTGAGAAAGCAATGTAGTTTAACTTCCAACCTTTAATATTTGCATAATCCAAGAGTCTAAAGACTTCGGATTGAGTTTCTTGAATATTTTTTTCTACATTATTGTAGTTAGCATCTATGTCAAAAAACAAATCCATTCCTAAGAAGAACGAATCAAATTCTTTTTCTTCACTCTTTGCTTTTACATTGGCTGGATTAAGAAATTTGGAGATTGAATAGTAGCAATCATAATAGTTATTATTCTTATAAAAAGCTATCAATTCATTGAGATTTCTGAACTTTTTTTTTATTTTAATAAAAGTGCCGTTAGAATTGGTCACTCTAATGTGCCTGAATTTTAAATCGTGGATGATTTCATTCATATCATTTGCCGTTATTTAGATTTCACAAAAGCATCTTTCCAAACCTTTGAATCTATAAAGTTTTGAAAGGCTTTTCTTTTGTTTTCAGGCACTTGTGATTTTATGCTTTGTAATTGGCTTAGAACTGAACCTTCATTTCCAGGTACTATTTTTGTATTTAACCAAGAAATTAAATGCGCATAATCTTCATTTAACCCAGGCTTAAAGATTTTCTTAATGATATCAAACACCATGGTGACCACATTTCTTGCTATAACTTAATTATAATAATCAAAATATTAATGTTTTTGCATTACAGATACCTTATCATTAGTATACACAAAAACCAAATATTCCGAGCTGCTAATACTTATGAAGATACTTCTTTGATAACTAATTACTTTTTCTTATCAGCACTCAAGATCATCGTCATTCTGCCGTAGCAGTCAGTCGGAACCTGGGTCATCACGTAAATTAATTTATAACCTGTACTATCTTATAAATGAATAGGCAGACACTAATATGATTGAGTGATCTTATGGTGCACATAGGTATCAAAAGTTTTTCATTTTCAGACTTTGAAAAAAATTTCGGTGAAATGGCAAAAGCATTTGTCAATCTGCCTTTGATTATTGTTGTTAGAGATCATCAGAATGCTGATAAATACAGAGAAAAAATTTCCAGTGTTAACTACAAAGGTAAAGTTTACTTTTTTACTGCAAATGACCTTACACGTTTCTTTGATTCTGAGTTGGGTATTTATTACGATGATTACATAGGTTATTCAAGGGGTACTTTAAACAATTTTCTAATTTTGGCAAGTCATTTTTTATCAGAAGAAGAAGACCTGATAGTATTTTCATCGCAAGTCAATCTATTGCCCAAGATAGGTTTTAGATATTCAGAAGCTCTAAAAAGCAATCCATTAGTAATAGGTACTATACTTGGGCAAATAAATAATCCTTTATTAGCTGCAGTCAAATTTTTTGAAGCTTTACAAAAAAAAGATTTTGAAGCAGCAAAAGCTATCATGAGAGGAAATTGGAATTTTCGTAAGAAAAGCGAAGTAAATACTAGTTTGAATTCAGACAATTTTGGTTTACAAGGCAAATACAAGGTTTCTTGTCATTTCTCTGACAATGATTATTTCTCTGACCATTTCTACGAGTTTTCGTTTCAGTTAGTTAACAAAATAAAACTCAACATACTGGACTCTGAAAGAGCTCCTGAAGTTTTTCTTGAAGGCATTCCTGTTTCTGATGATTATCTGTTTGTGCAACTAGTTAATTATCTAAAAAACTCTGTTGTTGAACACTTTTTTTTCTTCAATACTCTGAAGGCATATCCTATTATTGTTGACAACAAGTTTTCTCTACTTGCAGTTGATAAATTTGATTTAGAATATGCCATTGACAAAGTCGTTAAAGAGTCAGCGATTCAAAAGTTCAAAGCGATAGCAGATAATATTTTGAAAGAGGAAAAATCCTTAGACGAAGGCTTGGAGAACCAGTTAAAGAACTTTTTGTGGTTTGACAAAAAAGACATAACTCCGAAGAATGATGAGTTAATTGTATCGTGGACAGCATATCAAGAGCACGGATACAAATTTTCAGAAATAATCAAAAGAAGTTCTGGTAAAATTGCAGAACTAAAGAAGAGCTTTGAGAAAACGTTTTTGGCAAATCATTAAAAATCAGTATAATTAATATACTTACACTTATGTCTTCTAAGTGCTCTTGTAATCACAATTTAAATTGTTCATGCAAGTCTTCTGACATTATTCAATTAGATGATAGTCTGGAAAATAGTAGTGATCATCTTAGTCTCGAAGAAGAGCGATTGAATGGAGATCCTCATACATTGCCAGATTATGCAATAAAAAAACTGATAAATGCTCAGTACGGTATTGTAGGACACCATTCTGCTGTCCAGATTTGCCCATGGACTTTCAAGTCTTTGAGAAACAAGGGCGAATGTTACAAATACATATTTTATGGAATAGAAACTCATTCATGTGCCCAAATGAGCCCAAGTGTTCTTTGGTGCTCGTTAAATTGTTCTCATTGTTGGAGGCCTATGGAATTCATGAAGAGGATAGACATAGACGAAAACAGAGTCGATGACCCAGAGTACATCATACAAGAAACAGTTAAACAAAGGAAAAGGCTCCTATCAGGTACTCCAAGTGATAAGAATACCAACATGGAAAAATTCAAGTATGCGTTTAAACGCTTTCCTTCTCATTGGGCAATCAGCTTATCTGGAGAACCTACATTATATCCTAAGTTGCCTGAATTGATTAAATTACTAAAGCAAAACCCTGAAGTAAAAACTGTTTTTTTAGTTTCAAATGGTGTAGAAACTGATATGTTCCTAAAGTTAAAACAAAAGGATGCACTTCCTACACAACTTTATATATCGATGATTGCACCTAACAAAGAGCTTTTTATCAAATATGCAAAGCCTGTTTACAAAGACGGCTGGGAAAGGTACATAAGAACATTGTCTTTATTGCCTGAACTAAAGTGTAGAAAAGTAATCCGTTTAACCATTATGAGAGGTATTAACGACAGTGACGATTCTTTGAAAGGCTTTTCTGAACTACTCGAACTAGCAAAGCCAGACTTTATTGAGGTAAAAAGCTACATGTACATAGGTATGTCACGGCAGAGGCTCAAATTCGAAAACATGGCGAAACATGAAGAAATTCTAGAAATCTCAAATAAACTTCTGTCATACTTGCCTAATTATTTCTTTAGAAATCAGAGCAGAGTATCTAGAATAGTTTTATTAAAAAGAAAAGACTCAGTTTACGATGACAGAATTAAAAGTGTAAATGGCTGAGCGTTTGAGCATGACTTTTGGTTCATTTGAAATGATTAAATGCTTTTATTAATCATAATCATAATAGTTGTACTGATCATACAAATTTACAGAAGTTGAATTATAATTTTCTGGCAGACTAACTCAAATCCATTCTAACTCTTTCATATCTTTGTCGTAAAAATACATATACAGATACGCGTATTTTATATCTTTTTTGTAGAGTTTTTTTAGTTTAGACAAGCTAATGTTTATTTCAACAGTATCTTTTTGAATTATCTGATTGCTTTTAGTAAAATCTGAGTCATAAAAAGTTACTCTCTTTATGCCAAATGAATCTTCAGTAGGTATTTCAGAGCCTGAATAATTTAGCATCACACTTGGAATTGAGTAATTGTATACGAAGCCTTTACTATATAACGACATTTTTATTTTCATGTCTTTCAGATTAAGTTTTTCGCTTCCTGTCATGTTACCATTTATTTTTATTAGAAGATTGCTGAGCGAATGATTATACTTTAGATTTTTTCCACTTCCAACTTCTTCTCTAACTCCTACTACAGAATTGACATTAACCTTTTTTTTGTAATAATCTTCGTAATTGTTGTAATAATTGTATTTGTAATTACTATAGCAATCAGTGTCTTTGTAGCAATAAGCTGTTTTACAATTTGTTTCGTCAACACATAATTCAACATCATCAGAGCTACATTTGTTATTCAAGTCTATGGTTATTTCAGTTTCTTCAAAAGCAGAACCAACAGATATCTCTTTTGTGGTTATTTTTCTTTTGTTAGCATAGTCATATGAATAGTCTCTACTATAAGTATAGGTTTTGTTATAGATATCGATCTTAAGATTCTTATATTTGTCATCTAAAACAGTTACGTTCATTTTTATTATTCCTGATCTACATATAGGATAGTCTAGAGACACTTTGGTAGGTAGTTCAAATTCGTTGTCGCTAGGTTTATCCGAGTAAGAGTCTAGAGATAATTCAACAGAGCTACTTTTGACATAACTTTTGATGAGTGTTGAGCTTTCATAAACAGAAAGATTAGCATAGGTAAGTACCTTCAAGTCTTTAGAGAAGCACAAAAGTACTTTCATTAATCTATCCTTTTTTTCACTTTCATTCGTTTGTTTTATTAAGGTAGTAAAGTATGAGTCTGCAGATGAGCCAACAGATGAAGAATCGTCTTTTGCTCCAAAAGGTGAAAAAGTGCCTAGGCTAAAGTTAAACACATCTTCTGTAACATTTAATATAAAGCACTCAGAATCAAAACCGTTTATTCTTCTTTCTCTTGGTTCAGCAAATACTATGTCATTGTCTTTCAATAATGATAAGTTGTAGTTAAAAAATTCTTTTTCTGAAGTTTGATTAAATTTATTTTTTTCATACAAATTACAATAAATCTGTTTTTCATTTTTGTACATTCCCAAAAAGGATCCTGTAGATTCAGAACATATTATGGATTTATTCTTGATATTGTAGCTGCTATAATCATATTCATACCGAATATACTTAATGTTACTGCAGCTTTGACATTGTCATCTTTAGCAGCTAGGTAAATTTTAGTGTCTTTTAGCAAAAGCTTAAACAATTGATCTTCTAGGTTAACAGAATAAATGAATGTTCCTGTGGTTTTATGTTCTTTTATATAATCAATAAATTTTTCTTTAGGAGATTTGAAGAAATCTAAGCATCCGGACATTGTAATAATAATAAAAGATACAAAAAGTAACAGAATCGCCACATATAGATTGTTTATTTTCATAAATTACCTCCATTCAACATACGTATTTTTGAATTCAGGCTCTAATATTTTTTCTAGTTCTACGAAATCATTGCCATACCAAATTAATATATGTGTGCTTGAATTAGGTTTTACTATAACATTATAATAGATGTCTAGTTCGAGCTGTGCTATTGAACCCTTTTTTATAACATGTTTAGTGTTTGAATAGCTGTTAGATGGGTCTGATACGATTGTTACTTTGTAAGTATTTTTTCCAGATCTGTCAGCTCCTCCATAAGTGAAAGGTACAAAACTGCTTTCTTTACTGAAGTCTATCTTTAGATTTTTTAAGTTTATTTCTTCAGATTTTGCTTTAATTTTGATGTAGAGTTTATCCAATCTATTGTCTTTGTGCGTTGCATATACTTTTAGGATATCGAGATCATCCATAGACTTGATTGGGTACTCATAATCATAGAAGTATTTATTTTTTTCATAGATGTCGTCTTTTTTGTTGTTGTCACTAATAAAGTCATAGGTGTAATTATATGTGTAACTATAATTATTCGTGTAGTTATAAATATCGCCATAATCATAGGAATTAATATTAAACTCTTTATACGTGTCTGGATACTTGTTTTTATCAAAGCATTTTGCTAGAGTTCTTGAGCAATAAACATGTTTACATGTTTTTTCAAGACACACTTCAAAGCCACCAGATATACACTCATCATTTAAATTTATTGAATAATTTTTGGAAGTAAATTTGTTATCGTTAACTATTTTTTTAGTTGTAAATAGTTTTCTATTTCTTTTTATCTCTTTTGTCTCAATGTCGTATGTAGATGTGTCGTTATATATTTCAACATCAAAATGAGATTGATCAGAAAATGATAGCAATTTTAAGTTAATAGTTCCATCAGAACAAGAGGCAGACTGAATGGATCCTTTAATTGGTAAAACGAATTCAGAATCACTTACTTGTTTATTATACTGTTTCAGTTTTATACTCAATTTTCCGTCCTGAATATATTTGTTTAGAGCATATGATTTTGAATACATTGTTGCATCGATAAGAGTTAGAATAGATGTCTCTTTGTCAAAACAAGTTATCACAGTAGCATAGCTATCGTTTGAAACATGCTCTTTTTCCATTTGTTTTGCAGAAAGGTTGTAAGTAAAGCATTCAGATAAGAATTCGTTAATTTTCTGTTCCCTTGGTTCTGCATAAGATATTTGTATTTTTTCCTTTAACGGTTTCTCAGCAAATTCAGTGTAATTTATCGATAAGCTACTATTTTTTCCATCTACCAATTTGCATTCTATGTTTGTTTGATTGTTTTGCATTAACCCGAGAAAAGAACCTTTGGTTTCACTGCATTCTATTTCAGTGTCATTAAAAATAAACTCAGAAGAAACCACATTCACTCCAAACATGTTAAACATGAATACGTTTTTTCGCAAATTATCTTTTTTCATCACTGTAAATTCAATTTTTGAGTCCTTAAGCATGTTCAATTCTTTAATATCATAAGTCATTTCGTAGTTAAAAATACCCTGTTTGTTTTTAGAATTAGCGTTGGCATATTCAATAAATTTTTCATTAGCAGGTTTTTCCAAGAGATTAGTACAGCCAAATGTAAAAATGAATAAGGTTAATAAAATTGTAAAATAAAGGTTTATTGTTAATTTATATTTGTTCATGTTTGAATTTCAAAACTAAAAAATAAAAAGTTAAAGGTACTTCAAAACAACTTATATTTTTTTAAAAGAATCTTTACCATTTAATTAGTTTTTTATTTTCCAGTTACCAGTTTTATGACATCTAGATGTTTTAGTTCATGGTCTTTTGATATGTTTATTTTCCTTCTAACGTCAACTGCAGTTATCAGGTTTTTAGCCAAATCAGAGTGAATGGCGTTTGCTAAATCGATGGCAGTAGAACCTTTTTTTAGGAGAAATGCATCAGGCAATATATTACCTTTTGAATCAGAAAGTTTGTGTTCATCTTCAACAGGGAACACAACTATGTAATTCATTTTATTGATAACAAAATCCGTTAATACTTGAGTAGATAGAAGAACTTCATTTCCACTGAATATTTTCGTTAGAATGTCTATTTTTTTTTGTAGATCTTTATCAACATTAAAATTAAGTTGCTTTATCGAGTCTGTTATTTCTAAAATATTCTCTTCTTCTAATCTTCTTGCGTAGAGCTCAGCAACCAATATAGTGGGGTAAATGTCATACAAATTTTTCATTCTTTGGAAATTTTCTTTGGCTTTTCCTAGGTCCATTTTATTGGCAATTAATGCTTTAGGTATCCTATCATACACGTAGTTTGCTACTCTACTAACCTCATTATCGTCATCTACAAGTTTGTTTACCTCTAAATTCAGTTTTTTGATCATGTTATCTGTGTCATATTCGTTAAAATTTAATCCCGAAAGGACTTTCCTGAGTTCTTCCTTACCTTGTCTGAATCTTCTTTGATGCTTTTTTAATATTTCTTCTACCCATTTAACAAACTCTTCTTTAAAAATAGACACTTCTTTTTCTGGATCAGCAGAATTATCAATTACTTTGTTACCAGATAAATCAGTATTGCCGCTAATGTCAATCACTTGGAGTAATGCATCAGCATCTCTTATTCTGTCAAGGAAATAGTTCCCTAGGCCTTTTCCTAGATGTGCGTCTTTAACTATCCCTGCTATATCTACCAAATTAACTGGTACAAATCGTTTACCATTAATACATTTAGTTTTAGGTTTACAACTTACGTTGAAGTGTTTACATGCACAATCTACAACAATGTATCCTATGCCTGTATTGGGCTCTATAGTAGTAAAAGGATAATCAGCGATATCTACTTTGATTTTAGTCAAGCAAGAGAAAAAAGTAGACTTACCTTTGTTAGGTAGTCCTACGATTCCTATTTTCATCAAAATCCTTAAGATTTTATTCTATTCTTTCAACGATAACGCCTTTGAAGTCCATATCACTTGAGCAAGTAGAGTCTTTGCATACTTGGTATTTACCGTTTAATACCAGTTTTTGATACTCTCCTTTAACTAATCTTGTTTGCAAGTTAGTAGCGTTAACTTGAGTTTGTTTTCCAGGCAATAATTCAATACTTGTTGCAGAACCCATCATGTTTTGTTCTAACCCAAAGCTACCGTCAGCATGCTCTGGTTTTATCTTTAGCTCTGTTATTTTAAAGGCATCTGGACCTGCATTTCTGAGAGTTAGATTAATCGTAAGTGTGTTGGTACCTGAAGGCATGTATAAATAAACGTTCGAACATTCTGCCATTGAAAACAGCAGACATTTTTTATTCAATGCTTGATAATTAAATCCTGACATCACAAAAATGAGTATTCCCATAATAATTAGTCCAAACAATATTACCCAGCCATAAACTCCAAGGTATTCCATTCCTATTTGTGCTTTTGTTTTTTCATTAACTAGCATTTCCTTACCTCTAAACAGTTATATTATAATTTCATATATTCTTCTTTTAATCTTAAGGTATCTATTTCAATGTTTGGGCTTTCGCAAACCAAGTATCCATTTGCATTAAATTCTTTTAACAGTTTCAGAACATCCTTGTATTTTATGTCAGATTCATCAAGAATCAAGTGATTTTTTTCTCCTTTTTCGCCAAATTCTATTCCTTGTAAATGGACGTGCATGTTATTTAATCCGTTTTTTCCAAATGCATCTTCATATTTAACGAAAATTTCTCTAAATTTTTCATAGCCATTTGTTTTCCCATCTCTTGCGTATAAGTGTGAAAAGTCTATACAAGGATAAAAGGAAATTTGTTCATTTTTTTTAGCTGTATTAAGTTCAGTGCACATGGAAATCAATTCTTCGAAGCTTCCAAACTGGCTTTGTTTCCCCATGGTTTCTGGTGCGATGTTTATCTTTACTTTTTTTTCCGCTAATTTTCTATCTATCTCTAGCATGGCATCAAAAATCTTCTTGAATGTTTCTGATTTACTGAGTTTTCCGTAATAGCCTGGGTGGAAGCAGCAGCTTTTTGCTCCACAAAGGAACCCTATTTCTGCAGAGTGTACAATTCTATTGATACTGTCTTCGAGTTTCTTTTTGTCGGTAGTTGCAAGGTTAATGAAGTATGGTGCATGAACAGTCAGTGTCAGTTCTAAATTTTCACAAGTTTTTTTTACTTCTTCTGTATTTTCCTTTTTGATAAAAACATTTCTTACAAATTCCAATTCCATTCCATCCAAATTAATTTTTTTTATTATTTCTAACCCTCTCAACAAGTTTGGGCTCTTTTCAATTGATTGAGGTATTCCAGGGCTGTGAAATCGCATTTTATCACGTTAGTTTTAGCATAATTCTATTCTAATTCAGCAGTATCGTTTTCAACATACACATACTTGTTGAAATAAAATTCCGCCATTTTTAATATATTTTCAACAGGTTCAGTTATTTGAGTTATTTGATTATTTGTAATGTCGATTAAATAATTAGATTCTTTAATTGAAAAAAGAATTTTTATTCCATCACTAGTTTTTATAATATAATAATTTTGTGTAAACCTATCAATAATGGATGAAATGAGTATTGCTTTTTGTAAAGGTTCACAGGCTTTCAATTCAAGAATTTCTTCAGTTGTTAGCCAGAAAGAAATAGGCAGATATACGTTTCTAATTGTTGTCATGATATTTTGAATTAATGAGATTAACTTTGAAGTGTCAGTTTCGTCTATTTTATTCGCTTCTAATAATTTCAGTATGCTTTGTTGCTCTGGATCGATCATTTTTCTCAAGTCATAAACTGTTTTTTGTTCTTTTTCTTCAATTATGTCTTTGTATCTCTCAAGAATTTTTGCATAAACTTTTATTATTTCTTCTTCCATAACAATAATAAATTATTTCCATTCAGCTATAATGTTATTTATTAGGCGTTACAAAAAGATAATATCTGCGGGTTGATTGTTTGAAACTTGTTTTCTATGGCGGTGCAAAGGAAGTCGGTAGAAGTTGTATATTACTACAAAGTGAATCATCTAATCTTCTTTTGGATGCTGGGGTGAAACTAGGAAAGGAATTAGAACTACCATCAATCCCAGATGACATTCTCCAAAAATTAGATGGTATCATAATAACCCACACGCATCTGGACCATGTTGGTTTACTGCCTATTAAATTTAGTAATTCGAAAGTAAAAATTTTTGCCACTAAACCGACTAGAGATCTGTTACATGTTTTATTATCTGATTTTCATAGGCTTCAGAATAAAGAAAAGAAACTATTCTCTTCTAGAGACATAGACAATGTAATGAAAAAGATACAAGTATTAGAATACAATACTGATACGCAGTTCAAAGATATCTCTTTTAGGTTTTTAGAAGCAGGTCACATTTTAGGTTCTGCAATGGTTTTAATTCAGCCTGAAAAACGTGTTTACGTTGAAGACAATGTCAACAGAGGAAAATTATTGTATACTGGAGATTTCAACATAAGTAGTTCAAAAATCTTGAATTCTTGTGAACGTAATCTCTCAGTTGAAAACTTAGTTATTGAGGCAACGTATTCAGGTAAAGAAGACGTTTTTCCTTCTCAGAAAGAGCTCATAAATAGGTTCAGTGAATCGATTAAGAGCACTTTGACTAAAAACGGTATTGTGATTATACCAGCATTTGCCGTAGGTCGAGCCCAAGAAATTCTAATTTTATTACATGACTTAATTAAAGCAAAACGAATTCCAGAGTGCAATATCTACATAGACGGTATGCTGAAGAAGGCTCTTAGAATATACAGGCAAAATGTGATATACGCTAAAAGGGAATTACAGTTAAGGATTTTATTGAATGAAGAAGACCCTTTCAAAAGCAAATATTTCAAAGTCTCAAGAAAAAAAGATAAATCGGACATACAAAAGCCTTGTATTATTGTAACTACCTCGGGCATGATAACTGGTGGGCCTATCATTAATTACCTGAAAATGTTTGGTGGCGATGAAAACAATAAACTAATTTTTATTGGATATCAGGCAGAAGGCACAAATGGAAGAAAAATACTTGATGGCCAAAAAGTTATAGAATTTGAAAACGAGCAAATTGAAGTAAAGTTACATGTAGAACAGCATAGATTTTCTGGCCATTCTGACAGAAACGGACTATTATCTTTCATCAAATCGATTAAGGGATTAAAAAAGATATTTTTAGTGCATTCTGAACAAGAAAAAGCAGAGGAATTCGCTAAAGCTTTATCGAAAAAATACGAAGTGGTAGTGCCGGAACTATTTTTAGAATACAAGCTTTAAATTAAGAACCATTTAATAACTATCTGTGGGCTGTATGAAATCAACTGCTGTTGAAGAGCTTCTTTACAAGGACAAGAAAGATGTTAGTTTTTCAGATGTAACTTTCAAGCTCAAGATAATCGGTTTAGGTGGCTGCGGTACAAACATAGTTAATAGATTGAGTTCATTAGGAATATCTAATAATGTAATAGCGATTAATACAGACGCTTTGCAATTAAATTCGGTATCTTCAGGTGTAAGGAAGTTTTTAATCGGAAAGAACATAACAAGAGGTTTTGGTTGCGGAGGTAATCCAGAACTAGGTAAAAGGGTAATGGAAGAAAGTTTGGAGTCATTAATTAAATTACTACCTGATACTGATTTGTCTATAATTGTTTTAGGCTTATCTGGTGGCACAGGTCACGGAGGTATAATACCTCTTGTAGAAAAATTGAAAGAGATAGGAAACGACGTAATAGTCATTGCAACAATTCCTTTCAAAATAGAAAAAAGTAAAAGAGAAGTAGCTAAGAAAAAAGCACAAGAAATTGCAGACAAAGCAGATTCTCTGATATTGTTTGATAACCAAGTACTAGTGGAAACAAGTGCTTCTCTACCTATTTCAAATTCCTTCTACGTTATTGACGAGAAAATAGCAGAGCTTTTAAATGCGTTTGATTCGATCTTTAACAAACCAAGCTTGATTAACTTAGATTATGCTGATATGAAAGCTTTATTGACCAAAGGTCGTGGTTTCGGTAGCTATGCTTCTGCAAGTATTCCAAAGCACGAGGAAATGTATAGGTTGGAAGAAAAATTGAGTGAATTTCCTCTATTGCTTGGTAATAGGCAAACAGCTAAAGCAGCTTTATTATATCTGACTTCAAATAATTCAATTCCAATAGCTGATGCAATAAAAGCTTTAGAAATATCTGCCCGTGGCATTCCTGAGAGTGCAGAAGTTGCTTTTGGCGTTGACTTAGTCGGTTCACCAATTAATTATTATGCAAAGGTTTTTGCAGTCTATTTCGGAACAGAATTAGATATCAGTAAATTGTAGTAAGAGTATCCATATCGATATTTAAATTCTTTTAAATTATTCTTGTACTCTCTTATATAGGTTCAGAAGGTCTTGTGTTACTTTTCTGAGGTCAAAGTTTTGTTTTGCATGATTGACTGCATTTATTCTAAATTCGTCTTTGGCTTCAATAACCTTTGTAATTGCCTCTGCAAAAGATTCAGCGCTATGTGGTTTTACTAAAAAGCCGGTTTGATTATTTATAATAACGTCTCTTAGTCCTGTTGAGTTAGCGCCTACTACAGGAG
>JAOAJI010000025.1 GCA_026414265.1 Microcaldota archaeon | reverse complement strand
ACGTAGACCACAGCTATTCCAACTGCTAGATAGAAGCTTAAAAAAATCGTTTTATACAAGTTCAATTGCCCGTAAGAAATAGTCTCAACAGTTGAAACGATTATCATAATAAAAGTTAGCACCATGAGATTTTTGTGGCTCAAGTAATTTTTTTTGTCTTTGACTTGAAATATGCTTATTAAAGCTAAAGCAAACAGATATAATCTTATTGTTAAAGGAGCAACAACAAAATTAAATGAGTTTTTTGAAATCTCTAGTTCCCTTTCTATAACTGTGTTTAATGATAACAAATTTAAAAGAAATGATGTAATAACTATGAACGCTCCGACAATTACAAGTATTGTTTTAATTTTATACGGCTCATTGCTTGTAATGATTTCTACGTTATGAAATCTTTTGAATACCATAAAAACAATCAAGCTATTAATATTTTAAAAGGTTTTTATGTTAAAACAAATAATCTGAAATAAGAGTTTTTAATTCCTTTTTTTATTATTAATATTCATTATTGGTTAAAAGTATATAACAAAGATACGCGGTCGTAGTCTAGCCTGGTAGGACGTGAGATTGCCAATCTTAAGACCCGGGTTCAAATCCCGGCGGCCGCATAAGACATACAGCATCCAAATGATGTTGTATGGAATTAAAGGGTGTGGCTATGGTTGATCATG
Source organism: Microcaldota archaeon (assembly GCA_026414265.1). GTDB lineage: Archaea > Micrarchaeota > Micrarchaeia > Anstonellales > SKW190 > SKW190. The sequence continues at coordinate 15,151 of JAOAJI010000025.1, read as the reverse complement.
CAACAAAAGCAGACTTTAAAGATAAGATAAAGGACGGCTTGGTCTTGGTAGACTTTTATGCTGACTGGTGTGGTCCGTGTAGGTTTTTGTCTCCTATACTAGAAGAAATAGAAAAAGAGAAATCGGTAAAAGGCCTTAAAATTGTTAAGGTAAATGTAGATGAGGAAACTGATTTGGCAGAGGAATACTCTGTTATGAGCATACCTACATTGTATTTGTTTTTAAATGGAAAAGAAGTGGGCAAACAAATAGGCGCCTTGCCTAAAGAAAGGTTGCTTGCTTGGCTAAGAAACTTTAGTAAATAATTAATGAGATTATACATTGGTTATATATATATTTTTATTATGAGATATGATAACATGATTTTAAGAGGAATTTGAATGCATGTTCAAAGTGATTTTATTAAATTTGACGAATTTGCAAAAATTAAGTTGGTCATAGGTAAAATAGTTTCTGTGGAAGACATACAAGGAAGCGATAAGTTATACAAAATCAAGGTAAGTTTAGGTGAAAAAGAGCAGAGAATTCTGGTAGCAGGTTTAAAAGAATTTTACAAGAAGGAAGAGTTAATTAATAAAAAGATAGTATTGTTGGCTAATCTTGAGCCCAAAAAAATACGGAATATTGAGTCACAGGGAATGCTTCTAGCAGCAGACTCTGGAAAAAACGTAAGAATATTAACTGTTGATGACGCTGAAAATATTCCTGAAGGCTCATTGATAAGATAATTGCAATAAATAATTAATCATAATTACGACAATTACGATAATTACGCTCGATGGTGATAAACATGTCAAAAATCTCTGAACCAAAAAAAAGTTCTGAATCAGACATGGAACTTCAGCAAAAGGTAAATTCTTTGTTGGCAACTGCGCAGTATCTTCAAACACAGCAGCAATTGTTGGCAAATCAAATGCAGTTATTGACGTCTGCAATACTCAGAATAGATTATATGTTAAAAACAATCAATACTTATGGTAACAACAATATCAGGTTTGCAAACATAGGTAACAACATATATGTCCCTTACAAAATGGATGAAGAATTTCAGATGGGTTTAGTGATAGAGTTGGGTGCTGAATATTATGCATACGTTCAGAAATCATATGCTATAGAATATCTGCAGCAGAGAAAATCGAAACTAGAGCAAAATTTAGAGAAAGCTAAGACTTTGGCTGATACGATACAACAAAAAATAAGCGAGGTCAACGAAGAAGCTGAAAGAATAGTTAGATTAGGCAAAGGAAACGTACCAAGAAGATAGTTAATATTAGAATATTATTCTGATCGTTCTGGTAATTATGTTTGATCTATTGAAAAAAAGTTTTACTTCATTATTAGATAAAGTAACTAACAGTGCTAAGTTTTCGATAGAAAAAACAGATACTGAAAAACACCAGAATCCAGAAAAGAGCAAAGAACTTGAAAATGAAATTAAAATAGGTATACCTACCAAGATAGTAGCTGCATTCAAGCAGACAATAACTTTGAATGAAAAAGAGCTTGAACAGATCTTGGATGCATTTGAGCTAATGTTGCTTGAGGCTGATGTTAATATAGATGTAGCTGTAGAGATAAAAAACGATCTCAGAAAATTTTTACAGCAAAAAGAATTTTCACGTGAAAATTTGGAATACAACATTAAACAATCAATAAAAGAATTTCTGATAGATTTATTATCTTCAAATCAAGCCTCATTGCTTTCTATGATTAAAGAAACCAAGACGCAAGATAGGCCGTATGTAATTCTTTTTTTTGGTTTAAACGGTAATGGTAAGACAACCACTATAGCAAAAATTGCTCAGTATTTATCTAAACATGGTTTACGTTCTGTGATTTCTGCATCTGATACGTTTAGAGCTGGAGCAATTGAGCAAATAAAAGCTCATGCAAATAAATTGAACATTCCTGTAATTTCAAGAGAATACAGAGCAGATCCAATATCTGTAGCCTTTGATTCAGTGAACTATGCTAAAGCGAATGGAATAGACGTAGTCTTAATTGATACTGCAGGAAGACAAGAGACTAACAGAAATCTCATTGATGAGCTCAGTAAATTTAACAGGGTTATCAAACCAGATTTAAGAATATACGTGGTTGAAAGTACGATAGGAAACGCTGCAGTAGAGCAGATATTAAAGTTTCATGAAAAAATTAGCATTGATGCGTTGATAATCACAAAAGTAGATTTAGATGCAAAAGGAGGCATAATATTGTCTACAAAGAAACTTATCAAAAAACCCATTCTGTTTCTTTGTGATGGGCAAGGTTATGACAAAATGTACGAATTTGAAGCAGCAAAATTTGTTGAAGATATAATTTAGCAAATATAACGTATATCTTTATTTTACAACAGGTTGTTTTTTCTCAACAGTGATTTTCAGTATTAGGTCTTTGCCAACATATGGTTGATTAAAGTCAATTATGAAATAGGTGTTTGTTTTGTTTACTACTCTTCCAATTAACATATTAGTAGTATCCATGGCTATGTTACTGACTGTTTTATTTGCTTTAACTGAAAAATTTTCTTCTAATTGAAAATCTATAACGGCCTTATTATCGTTTACACTCCTAACGATTGCAGGTAACATTGTTACATAGTCTGAGTTTTTTAATTTAAACAAAACAGGCGCATAAATCAACTGGTTAGGTAAAAATATGTATTGGATAGTTACAGTTTTTGAGCTGTTGTCATAATCAATAACAGTTATTTGCATATTATTTTGATAAAAAGTTCTGTTAACCTTAATTTCTTTGAGTCCTGTTAGTTCCAGAAAATCTTTTTCTGAGATTTTCTCAGTTATATCATATTCTTGTGAAATAGGTATGCTTATTAAAAGTGAAGGGTCGTAGTTTCCAATAAAATTAAGCTCTTTAGGTACATTGATAATTACTGTATCTCCAACTCTTTTGTTTATCAAGTTATTACTTATCAAACCAGCTATACCATCTGATGAAGTATTAACATTAATAGGCACACTGTTTAAAGTTGAGTTTTCTATTATATTCCCTTGTGCATCTGCAACAATCATGTTAACAATTACAATATCAGAATCTCTAATGATTTTAGCATCTTCAAGTTCAAAGTACAGCATAACAAAGATTATCAAAGTAACTAATATCCCTATTACAAAAACTCTATTATCTTTTGGAAACTCAAGCACACTCTTGCTTTCTTGAGACGATTTGGCATTATCTCCAGTAGTAACTTTTTCTTGAGTGACTTTTTTGTCTTCATTTTCTGTTCCTTGTTGTTTCACACTTTCATTTGCATCGTTATTTTTTTCAGACATACACATAGCCTCTAAAAACGTAGTTTGCGTTTCCTTTCATTAGCCAGGTATCTGATTTTTTGTTTTTCCTTATGAAAAGCGTTCCTCCAGGAACATGAACTGTACATTCATCTTTGACTTTACCTAGTTTATTGAGCACAGCAACGCATGTAGTTGCACCTGTACCGCATGCTTTCGTTCTTCCAGCGCCTCTTTCCCAAGTTAATAATCTAATTTCATTGTCAGATTTCACCAATGCAAAATGAACATTTATCCTTTTAGGGAATAGATGATAGTTTTCTAGCTTGGGGCCTATAAATTCAAGTTTACTATCTATTTTGGTTAATTCATCTTCATCATTTACTTGGATAATTAAATGCGGGTTACCTATACTTGCTGCTGTTGCTGTAAACGTATATGAATCTACTTTAATCTCTTTTTCAATAAAAGGATAATCAGTAATCACTGGTAATTTTTCAGGTTCATAGTATACCTTACCCATGTCAACTTCGAAGTAATTTGGTTTGAAATAAGAAATTTCTTTGATTCCTACATTTGTATCTATTTCAAATTTATCGCCTTTAACATATCTCTTATTAAGCGCGTGTAAAGCGACACAACGAATTCCATTGCCGCACATGTCTGGCCCGCTTCCATCTGGATTATACATGTTCATTAACGGTATGCCTTTATTGTTTTTCATCAGAAACAGAACACCGTCAGAACCTATACCATATGACCTTTTACAGTATTTAATGGCAAATTTCCTTTTTTCTTCAATTTCTTTGAACACGACTTCATTGAATTCATCTATCAAAATAAAATCATTTCCAGTTCCTTCGTACTTGTAGAACTCTATTTCTCTCATACGAACTCACGTAACCTCACAAGATCTAATTTATTTCAACCCACTAAAGTAGTCATAATAATTTCGTAAGATTCAACTGTGGTGCATGAAGATAATATGTCTTCAAGCTTCTGTTGCTGCCCCTCTTGATCACTTAAAATAAAAACAGCTATTAGCGCTTTTATTCCAAAACCTAACTCTTCTTCGTTAAACGAATACGGTTTAATCTTAGAAGATATTTCTTTTTTCATTTCTTCTACAGATGAATTGTCTTTTGGTAGAATTCTTAGTTTAATTGCAACATTTCCCATCAAAAATCACCTTTTAAGGTAGTTTGTATTGCTAACATGAACAAATTCTAATTCTATCAGTATGGCTTTCCCCAATAATACTCATATCCTTTAGAATTGCACACAATACAATTTGCTAATTTCTTATTTTCAAAGTAATTAAAATCATATCCTCTAACTTCAACGTGATACTTTTCCCTTATGAATTGTTCACATTTTTCGTTTTCGCACCAACCGGCTTTAGCCAAACCACTCAAATCTTCGAAATCCTCTACTTTTTTTGCACTTTTGATCATAGAACTAAAGTTCTTTACTGCATTTGATTTTATTTTTTGATCTAACGTTTCTTTCATTTTTGCTATCAATTCGTAATTTATTTCGTCAAGAAGAATAGAATACTTATGATTCAATCTGTCTTTTACAACTAGTTTGTTGCTTTCTACTTCGTTTTTGCCGATTTCTACTCTGAACGGAACTCCTTTCAGTTCCCAATAATAGTGCTTTTCTCCTGAGCTTTTTTCTCTTAAGTCAATTTCTACCTTTCCATAAACTTCAAGCAATTTTCTGACTTTTTCACAATAATTCATTACCAATTCTTTAGTTTCGTTTTTCAGTATTGGAATTATAACAAAGAGTGTATCTGAGAATTCTGTAGGAATAATAAGCCCTTTTTCATCACCATGGATTGATATAAGAGCCGCTAAAGCTCTCATACTTATTCCATAACATAGTTGATGAGGGTAATCCATTCGATTATCACTTGTCAATATCTTAAAATCATAAGCCTTTGAAAAATTTTGACCCAGATGATGTACTGTACCAATCTGTAAGATTTTTCCATCAGGCATCACAGCGTCAAAAGCTACAGTATAAACAGCTCCTGGAAACTTGTCGTGGTCTGGTCTAACCAATACAATGTAGCTAATCAATAAAGAGTCAAAAAACCTTTTGTATATATCTACTGCTATTTTATGATGTAGTTTAGCATCTTCAAAGGTTTCATGTACTGTATGGGCTTCGTTCCAATAAACCTCTCTGCCACGAATTAGAGGCCTTGTTGATTTTGTTTCGTTCCTGTAAACACAGCATGTTTGGTGTATTTTGAATGGCAGTTGGCTATGGCTTTTGACCCAGAGCTTTAGTATTGGATACATGGCAGTTTCACTAGTAGGTCTGATAATCAGTTTTCTTTCGTTGTCTGCAGTAATAAAAACTTCTTGACTAAATCCATGGATGTGTTGCTCTTCTTTCTTAAATTCTTCATCTCCTATTAGTAGAGGAAAAAGAACTTGATGGTGTTTGTTATCATTTAAGAGTTTCTCAAGTTTATCAAACAGTTTTTTTAGTAACGCGAATCCATAAGGCATGTAAACAGGCATGCCTTTTACTGGATATCTTATATCTACGATTTCAGCTAATTCCAGAACCTCGTTAAACCATTTGGAAAAGTCTTTCTTGTCTATATTAACCATAAAATTAAGTTGTAGAAGAAAAGTTATAAAATGATAAAATAATTTTTTAATCTATTCATTTATTTGCTTTTGTCAAAAATACATGTATTTATCCCGAAAAAAGTGTACATTGGACAGAATCTAGTAGTTGCTGTAAAAATAGGAACAAGTCCAAAGAGTGCAAGCCAAGAACCAGCCAAAGTACCTCCGATTAGTATCATTAAACCAACACTGAATCTGAAAAATCTGTCAAGGCTTCCAACGTTTTTTTCAAATTTAAATTCCATAAGCATCAATATTATTACTAAAAAGATATTTTTTTATTGCCTAATGAACAGTTATAGAACGAGATGTTTGAATAAGGAGGTAGTGGTTTAATTGCTCAAGATCTTCATTAAAACATTTGGGTGTACTCTAAACAAAGCAGATTCTTTGTTAATACAGAATATTTTGAGTTCACAGAATGTTAGGTTTGTAGACTCTATTAGTGATGCAGATATAGTTATTACAAATACTTGCACAGTAAAATCACTGACAGTAAAAAAAGTATTAAAATATTTGAAAAATGTTAAGAACTCAAACAAGAAATTGATAGTGGCAGGATGCTTGACTTATAACAGAGAGCTTTTAGTTGAGGAATTGGGAGAGAAGATAACTATTTTAAAGCCTCAAGAAATCCAAAATGTCTTAAAAATAATTAAAGATATTTCTGGGCATGAACTTTCCTTTTACGTGAATAGTATTAACAGTAATTCTGAATCTAATAACATAACCTGTTCTTCACATCAAATCACGTCTAAATACGAGCTAAGTGTGATTAATAACACTGGAATAAATATTAACAGTCTAGAAAGTAGAAAAGGTATTTTACCAATTCCGCTTAATGACGGGTGTGCAAGTAATTGTACTTTTTGTGCAACAAAAAAAGCAAGACCTGTACTTAAAAGTTATTCGTCAGAAAGGATTTTAGCAAGTATCAAGGATGCTATCTTAAACAATGTATATGAAATTCAACTTACTTCTCAAGATTCTGGTGCCTATGGTTTGGATAGAAAAACAAACCTAATAGAACTGTTGGAAAATGTCAATGAATTATGCGAGGAATTAGCTGATAAGCAGTTCAGAATAAGATTGGGTATGATGAATCCTGTTCATCTAAAAAATTTTTACGTTGAATTGGCAGAAATACTTAAATCAAATGAAAAGATTTATTCCTTTCTCCATATCCCTATTCAGTCAGGAAGCAACAGGGTATTAAAGCATATGAAAAGGCAAAATACAGTAGAAGAATTCTTGGAAATTACATCTTATCTGAGGAGAACAGTAAAGGATATATTCATTATGACAGACGTGATTGTTGGTTATCCAACTGAATCTGAATCAGATTTTGAAGAGACTTTAGAGTTACTTAGAAAAGTGAAGCCTGAAACAACAAATGTTTCAAAGTTTTCTCCGATGGCTAATACTTATGCAGCTAAACTTAAGCAGATTCCAAGGAAAGAGGTAAATAAAAGAAGTAAAATCGCTGCAGCTCTTTGTAAAGAAATAGAACATGAGGTTAGAAAGAAGTATATAAACAAAGTTGTGAAAGTGTTTGTTACAGAAAAAAATAAGACACTTACAGGAAGGTTACAGAATTATATCCAAGTTGCTTTACCTCACTTAACTGACCAATATTTAGGTAAATTTATTAATGCAAAAATTTTAAGTCTAAACAATGTAACTCTTTTTGCTGATGAATATAAAATGGCAGTAAAGATGTAATCTTTTTAGGTAGTTGTTATGTCTGACTTGAATAATACAACACGTGACCCTAAACGCATTATTGAAGCAGTTCTTTTTATGAGCACAGAACCTGTAAGTCTAAATAAATTATGTGAGTTAACTGGAATTTCAGCACCAGGTCATATCAAAGCTTTAATAGTTGAGCTAAAGCATGAATACGAAGAAAGGCATTCAGCTATCGGTATCGTTGAAGAGCCAGCAAACGAGTATATAATGACTGTTCATCAAGAATATATCGATATAGTAAAAAATTTTGCCAAAGAATCAAATTTTTCAAAGGATGAGCTAAGAGTTTTGGCTTATGTGTCTCAAAGTAAAATTGTTTTAAAATCTGATTTGGCAAAGAACTTGGGTTCTTCTATTTACTCAGCTGTTAAATCACTAGTTGAAAAAGGTTTTCTTGAGGCAAGGAAGAAAGGAAGAACCAGTGAGCTTAGATTAACAAAGAAATTTAATGACTACTTTAAAATCAGTGATTTAGAAAATACAACAATAAAAAAATAGGATTATAAGTTTCACAATTAAAGCAAAATATGTGGGCAGAAAATTGCTCACAGAGAAGTAGGGGAGAGGCTTTTTAGGCCTCTCCCTATTGTGTGGGTGGTCTGTGCTGCTGTATGGGTATATCGGTTGGGCGAGTATCAACATATTTTTGTTATATATTGTTATATTCCATGAAACGTTTTTAAATGTTGGTTTTGGTGATAATTTAAATATATGTTTGTTGTGCTTTACTGCCAATCTACTGGTTAAAAACAAGTTATTCAAAATCTTCTTGGAAATTTTTTGTTAAAAAATCAATGAAATTCTTTATCTCTATGGATTTTGTTACTTCTTGGACTTTTCTTCCTCTTCTGTCAGTAACATTTATTTTATGCCCTTTTTCAATCAAAAGCTTAACTAGGTCAAAATTGTTGTTTCTAGCTGCCATATGAAGAAGGCTCTCACTTAACATGTATGAAGAAGTCAGATTGCTATCATGGTCAAGCAAAATTTTTGCCAGATTATAATTATTATTTTTTATTGCAATAATAAGAGGTGTCTCATAACTTGTATTGGGATAATTCAAATATCTTTTAAAATTTTTTAAGTAGTTACTCAATAAATGATTTAATGCTAGTTCATTTTGATAAACAGTGCAAAGATGGATTAGACTACCGATATAGTTATCCCAGTAATTGGTCATTTTCCTTTTTCTTAGTGACATGAAAACGTCTAAAATACTACAGATTCTTTTGTCTCTTACTTTAATTAAAGCTATTTCTATAGGTGTTTGTGATGCTTTATCTGTGTAATAAATATCTTCTCTAGTTGGCGATGTACGTAATAATTGTTCTATTAGTTTTACATTTCCTATCTCACAAGCATAATGCAGAGGTATTCTCAAAAAATCATCCTGTTTCAAAGCATCTGCATTATTGTTAATCAAAAATAAAGCTAAATCTTCATTTCCTTTTTCGCAAGCATAATGTATTGGATATCTTTTTGATGCAAACATATAATTTATCAATCCGCTTTCCTGTATTTCCAGATTAAGTGCAGTAGCAAAAGAAGTAATTATTGTTTTTATAGTGTCAAAATCACTAACTTTGAACGATAACTCATATGGAGTTTCTCCATATGCATTAGTATCAAATAACAAGTAAGGTGAATTTTTTATTAGAAGTGAGATAATAAAATTGTCTATTTTGTTTTTGAGAGCAGTATGGAGTGCGTTTTCTTGTATCAAGTTTATTCCGTATGCATTGAAATTCATCTCTATAAGAAATCTTGCTATTTCATATTCTTTAGTAGTCAAGGAATAATGTAATAAATTTTCTCCTCTCTGGTTTACTACCAACTCCAAAGCTTTAACCATAGATTTAAAAAAATAACAAAATTGTTTATCAGAAAAATCACTTTTTGCATTCTCTTTTAGTAAGTGTAATAATCTGTAAAAAAGTTCTGTATGAGATATGTGTAGTTTAACGTTGAATTTGTTCATGTGCTGGTCATCAGCAAATTTTTTATGTGACTTAAAAGAGTTTGTCAATAATTTTTGTTCAAGAAACGGGCTTAAACCAGGTAAGTATTTGTTCAATATATCTCTTCTTTTTTGATATTCTGACTTCTTGTGAACCATTCGATAACCTTCAATGAAATTCCATTTACAGCTACATATTTTCTAATTCATTTTTTAAATTTAAGTTTAATATCCACCTCTTTGCTTATCCTCTCTATTTTACTCAGTATTTTATTAATGTCATCTTTGACAGCTGAAACTGTTTCATATAATGAATATTCTCTCAAATAGATAAACCTTTTTTTACGATAGAAAAATCCTTGGTTAACAAACGTTCTTACATGGTAGATAACTTTCTGAAGAGGCATGTTAAGTTTTTTGGCAAGTCTTTTTGTTGATGTCTTTCCATTTCTTGCTATATCAATTAACATTTCACAGAAAATTTTTGATTCGTCGTTACTCTTACCTTGTCTATTACAATAACCAAATGATGAAGCTAACCATTCCAATTTTTTTTGTAAATTTTCGTTTTCTCCTGGTAGGTCTAGCTCAGATATGTTAATTTTTCTTTTCATGAACATATTTCGAAACCATAGTTTATAAAATTATCTACATTTTTTTTAAAAAAAAACATTTTTTATGAAAAATTTTCATAAAAACGTAAAATTTTTAAATAAAAATTGCCATAATATATATTGTAATAAATGTTTTTGGGGTGGGTGCTATGAGAAGATATACGATTTGGGATGAAATAAGAAAAATGCAAGAGCAAATAGATTCGGTTTTTGAGAATTTCTTCTCACAGGCACCAGAAAGCAGAGCCTTGTTGAGAATGCCAGAAACAGAGAAGAGCAGGGAGCTTGTTCTCAGTGATTTTAGGCCAGCGTTGCTTGATATGTGGGAAGACGAAAAAAACATATACTTAGAAGCAGAGTTACCAGGAATCGATAAGAAAGACATAAAGGTTTCGATAGATGATGATTCCGTTGAAATAAGGGCAGAGACACGGTTTGAGGAAAAGCGTGACGACAAGAAAAAAGGTTATTACAGATTAGAACGCAGATATGCAGGATTCTACAGATGCCTAGAGCTACCTAAGAGTGTTGATAAAGAAAAAGCTAAAGCAGAGTTCAATAACGGAATTCTTAAGATAACAATGCCAAAAGTTAAGAGTGAAGAACAATCTAAAAAAGAAATAAAAGTAGAGTAAATTTATTCTTTAATTTTTTTATTTTTAAGTTTGTAAGGCTACTAAGTTCAAAATTTTCTCGTATTTCGTCATCAACTGACATGGCATGCAAATCGAATTACTACTTGGTTCTCCACATATATTGCAATATCTGATATTATGGGTTTTAAATCTCGTTTTTGCAATTTCTTTAAACATAAATGCCTTTCTTACGAGATTGTACATGACTTTTGGATCATTTAAGTTTTGATTAATAAACTTTTCTACAATACCTCTAAAAGCAGTGTACGAACATGGACAAGGTGAGTACATGACAGGAAAGTTTTTTATTATTGAATAAGATTTTATAAGATTTTCTGGGACAAAAAACAATGGCTTAATTCTAGGAACAAGTTTTTCATCATTGGTTGTTTTTATCAATGGAGAGAATCTAGTTAAAGAAATTTTATTTCCTGTCAATAGATTCATTAAAAAGTTTTGGATTTCATCATTCATATTGTGACCAGTAGCAACTTTAGTTGCTTCTTCTTTTCTTGCCATTATGTTAAACAGTTTCCTTCTTAAGATGCCACAAGTAAAGCACCATCTTCTATTCTCTTTCAGTTTTAAAATGTCTCTGATTTCCTTCATTGATTTTCCAGAGTATTCTTCAAAATTAATTATTTTTAGTTTTATAGAATGTTGTTCACAAAACTTCTTTACATTCTCTTCATTTACTTTAGACCATAGGCCATAACCAAAGTTTACATGAAGCGCATACATATTATAATTGAGTTTTTTTAGAATATATGCTACAGTAGTACTGTCTTTTCCTCCAGACATGAGTACTTGTATCCTGTCATTATTATCTATCAAATTAAATTCATCTATTGTTTTTTTTACTATGTATTCTATTCCGTTAATTAATTCATGGTTTCTGTCATTGTTCGATGAATCGATACTTTCTATGGTGTGAGAAAATTCTTTTATTAAAGCATTTAATGATTTTTTGTTGCCCATTTATTCTAATTCACCTAGATAGTAGTATTGCAAATATTCTCTAGCTCTTTGTGAGTGAGGCCTTCCACTGTTAGGTTTACTCTCGAAAAGATTGGTCCCATCTTTTCCACAGCTCAAGTAAATTGCCTCACCACCAGGGTGTTTTGCAGCAGCGTTGGAAAAGTTATAAACTTTTCCATGTATCACAGACCAGCAGTCTTCTGGTTTATTGTGTTTAGCTACTTCTGTCATTGAAATTTTTCTCACTTGTGGTTGATTAAGTTCTTCATCTTTATTTTCATTCTTAGGTTCAGTAACGATAGGTTGCTGAGTTTGTGTGTTATTTAGGTTTTGGGTTATTTGTTGTTGATTATTTTTATTTTCTTCATTTACTTTTGTTTCTTGTTGTTGATTCTGTGTTTGTTGCTCAGAAACACATCCACTCAATATCACTATAGAGTATAAAATCAATACAGAGATTAATAATCCATCATATTTCATATACATCAATAAAAGCATTTACAGATAGGTTTTAAAATTAAATACTACTCATCATAATTGTTTTACTTTTTTATATCGTCTCTTAGCGCCCCTATAGTATAACCTGGAGAGTATGCAAGCCTGCGGAGCTTGAGGTCCGCGTTCGAATCGCGGTAGGGGCGATTTTTTCTAAATTAGTTTCTGAATCAATTAAGTAGTTCTGAAAGTTGATTTAATCTCTCATTAATATCCTTACTTTCTTTTAGTCTATCTGCGAATAAAGTATTCCCTATGTACGTCATGAGTTCGTCTTGGTTCTCTTCACTGAGCTCACTTGCAGTAGACAATGAAAAGCCTTGTGCATATAGTGTAGCACCTATTTTCAGTTTTGCTTTTTGCACAATACTTTTGGCAAATTTCTTGTCAAAGTTTTCGAACTCTATTATCAATGATATAATTTTTTCACAGATTTTGCTGATTTCATTTTCATTAGACATGTGTTTTGTCATATTTAAGTAATCTTTAATGTTGTTGTAATAATAGCCGTCTTTCAAGTTATAAAATGATTCTTTTTGTAGTAATTTTGATAAAGAATAGGCTAAAATACCAAATAAAAGATAATTTTTATCTCTTTTAGTGCCTAAATTGTAGGTGGCAATAGAGACAATTTGTTTTAGTTCTTTGATGTTTTCTGACTGAAATGCGTTAGAAATTTGTCTAATAACTTCTCTTATTTTCATAGTTAAACAAATACATCTTGTTGTTCAGCTCTGTTTGTTTCTTCTTCCAAGTTAATCTGTGGAGGAAGTATAGGCGGTGCCAACTCTACAATTTTCAAAGGTAATGGACTATTGACAGAACAAATGTAATTAATCGCGTTGACAACGTTAGATATATACTCCCGTGGTACTTGTTTTTTGTCTGTATTAAATGCTTCTGCAATTCTTCTCGCTTCTTCAGCAGACTCCAATCTATCGAAAACAACCCCTTCTATTACCAACCTACCAACATTATCTGTGTAATCTACCGTATAGACATAATTAATTTCCAATTCATTATCCGCCACCAAATTAATCGCAGTTAGAGCTATATCTACATTTACTGCATTTACAGGCATGTCAGAAAACTTTTCTGCGTGTACAGCAAAGAACCTGCCACCAAAAATCATTAGGTTCACCTCAAAATCTTTACATCTTCAATATTTATAAAGCATATTGTTTTCATTTCTTATCTAATCACAAGTGATAATCATGATTGATCTATCTTTAAGTTTAACGTTGTTATTCTTGCTAAATCCTTTGGCATCAGTTCCTTTGCTAATCCAAGCATATCAAAACAAGTACAATGTAAAGATAATTGCTATGCAAGCAGTGGCTTTGGCTTTTGTAGTTGCTCTTTGTTTTTTGTTTTTAGGGCCTATTCTTTTTCAGATTTATAATGTTGATATCAATTCTTTTAGGGCAGGTGGTGGCATACTTGTAATTTTGTTAGGAATAAGCATGGCTAGGCAGACACAGAGAGAGCTTGAAAAAGGAGGTTCAGATACTTTAATCTCTATAATCGCAACTCCTTTATTGACAGGCCCTGCAACGTTATCTTATTTAATTGTAACTACTGCTGAAAAAGGTATAGTTGTAGGTCTAATAAATTTAATCATCGCTTTCATTCTTGTTGCTCTAATATTTTTTTCCTTTGCACTTCTCATTCCAAAGATTAACATGAGGTATGTATCTTTTATAAGTAGATTACTCGGATTGTTTGTTCTTGCTCTCGGTGTGCAAATGACTGTGAAAGGGATTATCTCACTTATCAAACCTGAGCTTGAATCACTCTTAAAGTGAGTTAACGTTGATTATGTTATATTTAAAATTTCAAACACGCTTCAGATTTCACTTCAAAAAAATTCTGAATGGCATTTAATAATTCCATTTAATGATACCTTAAGATAAGATGACAATCTTTTTGATAGTCAAATCTCAAAGATAAAAAAAGTTTTAGATATCCTATGTATGGAACAGAATAAACAATATTACCATTTACTTGGTCTTTTTCAACTAGCGAATTTTTCTTGTTTTCCAATGGATTCTCTATTTGCAAATCAAGTCTGTCGTTGTGATCTCCTTTTGTGATGTAATATACGTTATTTTCGGTTTTTATTCCTAAAATCGCTCTATGTGTAATGTCACCTGGCACTTCAGCAAAATAATCAGTTGCTTTAGGCTTATAAACTATAATAGAGTAATTTTTAAATTTATCTTTTTTGGTCAAGTCTAATTCAGCAATTCCTTTATCTTTTGTTATTACTTTCAGTTTACTTGTACACACTAGTGGATATGAAACATTTTTTTCTTGGTCAAAGTACTCACATCTTGAAAAAGAAATTTCAAGATTACCTCTTTTTTCAATGAAATTTTCTGGATTTTTTAAGAACTCACCACAAACACTATTTTTGTTGTTACATTCAAGTTCACAATCAGTACAAGTACTACAAAAACTTATACATTCAGTTAACACAGAGTAGTTTAGCTTGTATGTAAGGTTATGCATTTTGTCTATTAATCTAATTTCGTTTTGTATTTTTGAAACATCTTTTTCTGTCAAGTCAACCATTAAAGTTTTAATCTCATCTCTCTTTACTAAGACCATATCCCCTGCCATCAAGTTTTGTGCCATGCTGCATGTGGCAATTGCGCTAATCGGCGAATCAGTGTTCATAAATATCCCTAGTGCTTTCCATGCAATGAATACTGCAATAATTAGTCCAATAGTTTCTACTACTTCTTTTAGAAGGCCTTTTTCCTTTACTTCAGTTTTAAGCTCATAATAAAGTTGGTAAAGCAGAGCGATTACTGAGAGC
>JAOAJI010000024.1:10770-16283 GCA_026414265.1 Microcaldota archaeon | reverse complement strand
TCTTATGAGTTTATGCGTATCTTTTTTACAGGTGGTAAACTTGAAAATAATTCCACTTAATCAACTTCCTAGAGTGTCAGAGGAAGAAAAAATTGACAAAGTAAGAGCGACTATAGTTAGCACAAATTTACCAGTATTAGTATATAAAAATAATAAGCTAATTGGTATCATTGATGAATACTCTGTGCTGAGAAATTTCTTTAAACCAGGAGTTGCCAAAGATTTTATTGTAACACCACCAACACTATCATTAGACAAAGATATTGAAGAACAACTATTTGCCATAAAAGATGCTCAAGTTAGGGCCTATCTGGTTGAACAAAAGAAAAAATTGATAGGAATTGTATTAAAAGAACAGTTTATGTATTCAATAAAATCTTATTTTGCAAACAGGAAAGTAAAAGAAATTCTCAAAGATCTTATTGTAGTTAATAAAAATGAATCTTTAGCTAGTATCATATCAAAATTAAATGAAAAAGGCCTTAGAACAATTGCTGTGACAGAAAATGGAAGAATACAAGGTTATATTAGCCCATATAGATTATTAACCCAAATACATGAAAAACTCAAAATAATCCCACAAGCAAGCAAACAAGCTAGTGGGCTTATAGCTAGTGATCTTGCAGTTGAAACTTTGCCTATGATTGATGAAAACGGTTCAATAGAAAAAGCCATAGATGCTCTCTTATATGTGCATTTTGGAGTTATAACATCTAATGGAAAACCAGTTGGAAGTATTTCATTATTAAGTGTATTATCTTCTTTAAGAAAACCAAGTAGAGTTAATTTTTTAATTGAAGGATTACCTGTAGAAGAAGCAGATATAGCCCATGAACACCTAATTAACGTTTGTGAAAAAATATCAAAAATACACGGAATTAACAATGTACATCTGGCTGCAAAAAAACAAGGCCATGGAGTTTATGTCATGAAATTAACTGTTGGAAAAGACCATTTCCTAGTTGAAAAAAAATCATTTAACAACGCATTACATGAGTTAGCATGTGCATTAAAAAATAAATATTTCTCAAAAATCAAAAAAAGTAGCGTGCACTCACACATAGAAAATGCAGAAAAAAAAGTAAAAAAGAAATTTTGATCTGTTTTTAAGTAGAACTAACAAAAAATCAAAAATCTAATATTTGTTACTTTTTTATCTTGTAAACTTTAACAGTACCGTCATTTGATTTGAAAACTAATTCCAGCTCTTTCATTTGCTCTAGCACAAAAGCCTTGTAAATATTTGAATCATAAAATCTATGCTTAGTCTGGAGCTCTCTTCTAGTAGCATCATCAAAATATCCCACAGAGAATAGCCTCATTTTAAATCCTTGTTGATTTGTTATCTCTTCTCCTCCAAAAAGCCTTGACATACCAATTTTTTTAAGGTCACCAAATTCATCTTTGAGGTTTAAGTAGTAAAGGTCAAAATTATTTGGATCTATACACACTGATATAGATTTTGAATCCGTCGATAGTATACCTGATATACCTTTTTTATTTTCAGTAGCTGATATATCACAAGACCTACTGTTTTCAGGAATTATTAATGTATCCCAACGATTTAACTCTTCGCATTCAGAGACACCTACATTTTTTGTGTAATCTGTTAGGTTATTTCTACTACAGGCTAAATAGTTTAAAGCATTATATTTGCCCCCAAACTGACTACCTCCAAATGCAATTTCAATATCGAAAATAGCGTATGATGAATTATACCTTTTCATGATCTCAACTAATTCGCTTTCATTAGCCATAACATATGCATGAGCAATCTCTAGAATCATATCATGAGAAAGATGATCGTTTCTCAGTACTGTTTTTCTTTCACCAAAGTAGTTTGTCCAGTGACCATAGTCCCACCACGAGGTTATTCGTTCATGCTCAGGCACATTTTCTCTCATCCACTCATAAACTTCTAACCAACCATCTGAAATAAAACTACATCTTCGTGAAGCTGTATACAAAACCTTAGAAGATACATTTAATCTTTGACTTAATAAACCTTCTACATCTTCAAATTGTGAAAATAAACAAATATTAGTATCATGCTGATTTACTATTGTTATATTATTCAACATAGCGATCCTACAAATATTTTGATCACGCGTTAAAGTACAAATCTTTGTAACTTTATCTGAGAATTTCAAAGGATTATCTGAAAATTTTGGTTTAAGTGAATAGACAAAACTCGTATGAATAGCTATTGGAGTAGAAGAAACTTCAGAATATTGTAGGAGAGGTATAACAACAATACTAAATAAGACTATTGCTTGCTTAGCTATCTGAGATTTTTTTTCATCTAATGAGAGAAATTTAGATAAATACAAGTGAACTTTTTCCGCTACTGAATAAAAAAACAGCATGAAAATGCCGAATACTAAAACAAATAATATAGCAAAGTAAACATTATACTTTACTTTGATCAATGTGACCAAAACTAGAGTTAACATCGCTATTAGGATTAAGAGAAATAGAAAGTTCTCATATTTCAGATAATTAACTGAAGGTAAATATGGTCTGATTATTACAACCAAATAGAATAAAGCGACAACATAGAAAAATGTCAACAGGTTCGTAGAAAGAGTAACTACTGCCAAAGGAACTGTTAAAGAAAAAATTATGTTCATCAGAGTAATTGTAAGAAAAAGTATCATGTTGAAAAATTCGTTAAATACTACAAATAAGAATTCAAAAATATTGTTTTTTAGAGACATACCTACAAATCCAAAAAATGGTTCAATCATATCGCTCGATAGATTCTGCTCTGCTATAGTTCTCTCTAATTCTCTCAAATAAGTAAATTGACCAAGTAAAGACCTACCCAATTCTTGAAATTTACCAAATTCAATTATGAAAAATATTAATCCAATAAAGTATATGGCCATTAAAGCTTGGGAAGGCGTAATGTTTAGTTTCTTCATAATCAATAATTCATTTAGTGTGTATAGAAGTGCAGCATAGACTAATACTACTATGATAAAAAGAGTATCTGAGTCTAGCAGAATCCTCTTTGCTAATGACAAAAAATTATGTGTCGGATTTTTTGGATTGTCAAAGTTAGGCATATAACTTATATTGACGGCAAAAAATATCACATAAATTAGTGAATACAAAATAAAAGGCACCATCAATTCTGTCAATTCTTTCTTGTAATCTAATGAACCTAATGCAAATGACTTAATAAAGAGTATGAACAAAAAAGTCCATATGATCGGAAAGTGAATCATTATTGCTGATTTTGAGCCTAATAAAGTTATTGAAATTGCTATAGACAATAAAGCAAGTGCCTGTAAAGTGTTTTTAGACAAAAATCTTGTAAAAGCATACAAAATAAAGATAGTACCGAAAACACCAATAGGTTCTAATTGAAATTCAACTGGAGACAGGCTCTCTAGTAACCTAGGTAGAAATGCACTTATTGCAGCCACTGTGCCTGCAATCTCTACCTTGATTTTTTTGAACAACATAAAAAATGAAAATACAAGAAAAACATGCATCAAAGGAGGATATATGTTTGCAGCTAAACTCACATCATAAATTGTATCTGTAGTTTTCTTAAGTTGCTTATACACTAATATAAACAAATCATAAATAGCAAAATTCATCAGCGGACCCACTCTGTGACTGTCTACCACTTTATTCAAATTGTCTGGATAAAATGCAGTGTCCTCAGTTAACGGGATGTAGCCCAACTTTATCAGATTTTTCATTGGATAGAGATAGTAGTAAGGATCCAGCTCAAAGCCAACTGAAGAATACCTACTAATCAATATAGTAAAGGCAATTACTGAAGATACCAAAAATAAGAAATAAGAGATATATACATTCAGTCTTGAGAAATCTAATCTAGAAATATCATTTACAAATGTTTCCAATGAATGTTTTGTATCTTGTAACAATTTTTGATAATGAATAATAACTAGGCTCGGATTGAATTTGATATTAAGTCTGGTTTTGTTGTTTTCTGCTTCTGTTCGAACAAGTTCTAGACTTAATATTAAAAATGGCATTAAAAATACTAAAATTCTTGACAATAGAGAAACTTGAAAGGAAACCAACACGTTAAAGAAGCCATTTAAAACAAAAACTATCATTGGAGGAACGAAATAACCAACTATCAAGGACAGAAATACAATCTCAATTAATCCGATTTCTTCTTCATGATTCTTTCTCAACGCTATAGCTAAAGGCAAACCTGTGAAAAAACACAATAATAAAGAATAAACCACATATCCATAAAAATCAAAAAGTAACATTTCACGCATTAGATAACCTCAACATATGTATAATTAAAAATTGATATAACAATAATTGAAAATATTAATTTAGTGATAAAGTTTTAAAAATGAATAGAAAAACACAGTGGAATATCGATGGACAATTCTGATTTAGATAGAGTCATCATAGTGGGCGGAAGCATAGCAGGCTTTTCAACTGGCTTGTTTCTTTACAAAAACGGTATTGATTCAATTATATATGAAGAGCATAATGAAATAGGAAAACCAGAACAATGCTCAGGACTGATATCGCTTAATGCATTTAATGAGATTAAAAGGGTTACTCAAATTTCACCAATTAATTATATAAAAACAGCTAACTTTTATTTTAATGAAAGATATGCATTTTCTGTTAGAAATGAAAATACTAAAGCAGTACTGATAGATAGAATTGAACTGGATAAATCTTTAGCTGAAACATATCAAAGCATTGCTAATGGAAGGATTGTACATAAAAGAATGCATGAAAAAGACTTACTAAAGGTGAAAAATAAAATTATAGTTGGAGCAGACGGCTTTTCTTCAACTGTGGCAAGGACTTTCTGTTTCCCTAATATACCAAAAAATAGCTTTGTGAAATGCTTACAATATTTTG
This sequence comes from Microcaldota archaeon, assembly GCA_026414265.1. Classification (GTDB taxonomy): domain Archaea; phylum Micrarchaeota; class Micrarchaeia; order Anstonellales; family SKW190; genus SKW190. Next base: position 11,408 of record JAOAJI010000024.1, on the reverse strand, counting down.
TAAGGTTACCTTTTAACCACGGCAAAAATGATGAAGTTGAAATCTTTTTTTCTAGAAAATTATTCCCAGGGTTTATTGGCTGGTTCATACCAATAGATGAAACTTATGCAAAAATAGGTTGCGGGACTACAATCACTAATACCTCTGATTTGAGAAAAGTAATAAACGTGTTACTAAATTTTTATGGAGCTGATAAGAGACACGTAGTTAATATAAATGGAGGGATCATACCTCTGAAAGTCAGACCCATCACTGCAAAAGAATTTGACAGAAAATACGTATTTTTGGTAGGTGATTCTGCAGGACAAGTCAAAGCACTTTCTGGAGGAGGTATTTATTTTGCGCACAAGTGTGCTGAAATGCTAGCACAAGCTATTTCCTCAAATCAAGAAAGGCCTGAAAAGGCTATAGAAGCTTATGAAAAAACATGGAGAGAAGAATTTGATAGAGACCTTAAATTTTATGAATTATCAAAATTAATTTTTGATAAGATGCCATATGGAATTATTTTAAAATGTATTAAACTATTTAAATTAGAAGAATTTTTCATGAGACATGGTGACATGGACAGATTTAGTTCTGCAATAAAAGGTGAATATGTTGTCTCTCACTTCAAAAGACTCGTTAAGTTATGAAAC
>JAOAJI010000024.1:0-10672 GCA_026414265.1 Microcaldota archaeon | reverse complement strand
ACTAAAGAAAAAATTGATATTAAAAATTTACCAACACACATTGGTTTGATACCTGATGGGAATAGAAGATGGGCGAAAATGAACAATTTACCTTATGAAGTAGGCTACAGGAAAGGTATTGAAAATCTAATAAACTTTATTTCTTGGATAGGAGAATTGAAAATTAAGTACTTGACAGTCTGGGCTTTTTCAACAGAGAACTGGCTAAGAAGCAAAGACGAAAAAGAGCTACTGTTTGAACTATTGAAGCAAAAGGCTGAAGAACTGCTCAAAAACAAAGACTTTGATAAATACCAAATAAAAATAACTTTTAGAGGAGAAGTTGAAAAATTTGATAAAGAAATTCTTGAAGTAATAGATAAAATCCAAAACAAAACCAAAAATTTTAATAAATACCATTTAACGTTTATGCTGAACTATGGTGGTAGAAAAGAGATTTTAGAAGCAGTTAAAAAAATTGCCAGAGACGTAAAAAACAATAAAGTGAAAGAAGATGAAATAGATGAAGCTCTGTTTAGTAAATATTTGCTGACCAATGACTTACCTGACCCTGACTTGATAATAAGAACTGCTGAAAAAAGATTATCTGGTTTCTTGCCTTGGCAATCAGTTTATTCAGAGCTCTATTTTTCTGAAAAACTATGGCCAGACTTCAGAAAAGAAGACTTGATAAAAGCACTTATGGATTACTCTGAAAGAGAGCGAAGGTTCGGTAAATAAGATATTGCAATAAAAAAAGTTTTTAGTCAGAAACGATTGATTTACATGGAATCGAAAAAAATAAAATTGAGCATCAAGAACATACAAACTAATGATATTATTGAATTAGAAGCAGAAGTTTGTAATAATACTTTTAGCCGTGCAAGAGGCCTCATGTTCAGAAAAAGGCACGTTAATTTGTTCTTCGTATTCGATGAAGAAAAAATCTATCCAATTCATTCTTACTTCGTCTTCTTCGAATTTGATGCGATATACATTCAAAGTAACGGCAGAATCGTAGAAATATATAAGAATGTCAAACCAAACTCTTTCATAAACCCAAAAGAAAAAGCCAATTATTTGCTAGAAGCATATTCAGGATTCTCTGAAAAAAACAATATAAATATAGGAGATGTCGTAGAAACAATAACTAAGCAAGAAAACAAAAATGAATAACTAACTAAGACTATTTTAATTAATCGAAAACATATAGATATATGGATCCCATATCAGTTGTTATTATACTTGGATTCATAATATTTATCGCGATAACGTATTATTACTTTAGCCAAATAATTCATAGGTTACTAAAAAAAGAAGAGCTGTTTGAAAATTCAATTAAAGAACTCCAAGAAGTAAAAACTCAACTTTATACCATGAAAGAAGTTCAGGCACAAACAATGAATACTTTTATCGATCAGATAAACAAAATCAACAGATACATTTCCTCTACTTATGGCAAAGGATCTGTAGGAGAGAACATTATAGAAGAACAATTAGATGCACTTATCAAGTTCAATTTTGTCAATAAAAACGTTAATCTTGGCAACAACAAGATTGTGGAATATGCATTGACTCTTAAAGACGGAAAATATTTACCGATTGACTCGAAAATGCTGTTTGAAATTGATAATTTAGAAAAAACTGAAAAAGGTAATAATTCAGGTATTTCAAAAGACATTGTGAAAAAAGATGCAGTAAAAAAAATTAAGTTGAAGATCAACGAAGTTGAGAAATACAAAAACCTTCCAAGAAGCTGTGATTACGTAATTCTAGCTGTGCCTGATGAATTCTATCATAATACCATCAACGACGTTTTTTCAGAAGCTACAGAAAAAAACATAATAATCTGTGCTTATTCAAACCTGATTTCAACATGTTACCTCTTCAAGTTGTATTATGATCAACTTACTGAAAAAGATTACTCTGATCTCTATGAAAGGATTCAATCACTAGAACAAACCATACTTTTGATTAAAGAAAAATCTAATACGATTAGTAATGCCGTCAAAATGATAGAAAACGCAAATTCAGAAATACAAGAAAGAATAAATAAGACAAAGAAAGTAGATTAGACTAAAAAATAGTCATCCATTCATTGAACTCATCAATTTCTCTTCTTATAATTTTGAAAAATTTATCCTGCAAGTCTTTAGTAACGTTCCCAGGAGTACCATTACCAATCCTCATGTGGTCTATTTGAACAACTGGCGTAATCTCAGCTGCGTTTCCTGTGAAAAACACTTCGTCAGCGTGATACAACATGTCTCTTGTTAAATTTTCCTCATAAACTTGATAGCCGTATTTTTTTGCTATCTGCATTACAGCATCTCTAGTAATGCCTGGTAAACAGCCAGAGGATATAGGTGGAGTAATTATTTTATTACTTTTCACCATGAATATGTTTTCGCCAGAGCCTTCTGCCACATAACCGTCAATGTTCAACATTATGGCTTCGTCAAAATTTCTTTCTAAAGCTTCTCTCTTTGCCAACATAGAATTTAAATAATGCCCAGATGCCTTTGCTGTTGTTGGTAATATCCTTTGGTTTATTCTTGACCATGAAGAGGTCATTGCTCTGATCCCTTTTTCTAATGCATCTTCGCCTAAATATTTACCCCAATAAAACGCAGCTATCACTACGTCTACAGGATTGTTCTTAGGATTAAGACCTAATGCACCTAATCCAAAACCGGCCCAAGGTCTTATAAAACATTCCTTGAAATCGTTTTCTTTAATGACAGACTTTGTTGCTTCTATTAGTTCATCAATAGAATAAGGGATCTTCATATAATAAGTATTAGCGCTTTGATGAAATCTTCTGAAATGTTCTACCGCTCTGAATATATTTCTCTTTTTGTTATGAGTCTCATAGCATCTCATTCCTTCAAAAACACCACTTCCATATTGGACACAGTGAGACAATGCGTGTATCTTTGCATCTTCAAATTTAACTATTCTTCCATTAAACCATATGAACTTTGCGTTAGGTATAGACATAAATCAACCCATATATACATCAATCAGACATAAATAAAAACTTATTATGTGATTTTTCGTCTAATAGCTAACTCTAAATGATTATTTTTAATCCGTTTAAAATTTGACTGATTGCATAAATGAGTTGATCGTTCTTTCTGTGCTCTTCAGAATCTAAATACTCCTTAATTTTAAAAACTAATCCAGGTAAGTTTAAATCGTCATCCAAGATCCTCAAAAACTCAAGAAGATACTTGTTGTTATTATTTTTGTTCAACTCATTAAATTTTTGAATTACAAAACCATTCATGTTGTTTTCTGAACCTGAATACGTTTCCTGCATCACTGAATAGTATGAACTAAGAATGTCATTTCTTAATTCTTTAGCTTCTTTCAACAACTCAAAGGTAAAGTTTTGGTTTTTCCTATAATGAACCAGACTATAGAAAAATCTCAAGTCTTCTGCAGTAAAACCTTTTTCTTTTAAGTCATCCAAGTAAATTATATTTCCAAGCCTCTTGCTCATCTTTCGTTTGTTGATAGTAACGTGACTTACGTGGAACCAATAATTTGCAAAAACCTTTTTTGTTAAAGCATAGCAAATAGCTATTTCATTTTCATGATGAGGATATCTATTATCTGTGCCTCCTGCGTGAATATCTATTCTATGATTTAAATACTTCGTTGCTATTAGACTACAATATATCCCGTTTCCTGGTCTTCCTCTGCCATATGTAAAATCAAATTCAATGTCGTTATTTGAATGCATTGTTTCTTTCCATAAACAGAAATCATAATATCCAGACTTTGAATAGTCATCTTTGATTCTAAAACCTTTTTTGTTTTTGTTTATGTCCCACAGGTGGCCATAGTTTTGAACCTTAGATACATCAAAAAACACATAATTTTTGTTGTTTATTATTTTGGTATAAGCATATCCTAGGCGCAATAGTTTTTCTATAGTGGACTTAGCATCTTCAACCATGTCAGAAAATTTTATCAGATAATTAGGAGTAAGCATATCCAATTCATTAAAATCACTTATGAATTTTTTGGCTCTGACATCAATAAACTCCCTAAATGTTAATAATCTACTATTTTCTTGAACTGACTCTAATTCCTGTAAGTAATTTTTAACTGCCTTGTCCTCTAAATCAGATATAGGCATTGCTCTTATTACTTGATAACCTTTTAACAGTAGATACCTGTGAAGTATGTCTTCCCAAAAAAATGTCCTGAAGTTACCTATGTGAGCAAAATTATAAACAGAAGGACCACACGTATAATAATACACTCTTTTCTGAAACATAGGTGTGAAATCTTCTAAGCGTTTAGTAAGTGAATTATAAATTCTTAAAGTCATAAAAACCACTAACGAATAAAGAAATTGGAAAAGTGCTTATTTATTATATGCTAAATCTTATAATCAATATTACTAAGATATTGTGAGGATATTGGTGATACGCTATGAAAGTAAAAGGTATGCGAGATTATTTACCAGAATATCAATCAAAACTAAACTACTTATTGGATTTTGTTAGGCAGATTTATGAATCATATGGATATCTACCTATGGATTCGCCTGCTATGGAAGATTTAGATACGTTATACAAGAAAAGCGGTGAAGAAATCAAAAACCAAATATTCAAGGTTGAGGAAAAATACGGTCTACGGTTTGATTTAACAGTACCTCTGGCAAGAATCGTTGGAGAAAATAATTTTCCAAAACCGTTCAAAAGATATGCCATTGGCAAGGTTTGGAGACTAGAAGAACCACAGAAAGGTAGGTATAGAGAATTCTACCAAGCAGATATAGATATCGTAGGCTGTAAATCAGTAGAAGCAGAGGCAGAATTACTCAGTTGTGTAACCACTATATTAAACAAACTAAAAATAGATTACACCATCCATGTGAACGATAGAAGAATCTTAAATGTTCTCTTAGATAGATTCAGGTTCTTAAATAAGGAAAAAGCAATGCGAATACTTGACAAAATTGATAAACTAGAAAAAGAAGAAGTAAAAAACCAACTAAAAAATGAAGGTGATGCAGAATCATTATTTGAGTACTTGTCAGAATTTTCAGCTATTAAAGAAGAACAAAAACAGTTAGAAAAAATTAAAGAAATTTCCTTGGAAGTTTACGAAGACTTAAAGCAATTAAAAGAATTATGTAATTCGTACGGAATAGCATATAAGCTTGATTTGTTCTTAGTAAGAGGACTTGCATATTACACAGGATTAGTGTTCGAAATCAAAGCAAAAAATTTTGATTTTTCCATTGCCGGAGGGGGCAGATACGATAATCTTCTAGCACTTTATGGAAAAAAAGATTATGCCACAGGAATATCGTTAGGAATTGACAGAATACTACTGATACTTGATCAAGCAAACTTCCAGTTTAAAACAAGGAAAAAAATTTACGTAATAAGCGATTCAATGACATACAATGAATGTATCAAATTAGCAACAATGCTCAGAACCAAAAACTTAATTGTTGAACTCGATCTCATGAAAAGAAACATGACGAAACAATTAGAATTTGCTGATAAACTAGGCTATGATTATGTATTCATCTTCTGCGAACACGAGAAAAAAAATAATAACTTGATAATTAAAAACATGAAAAAAAATACGCAAGTCAAAATAGACTTTGGTGTATCTAATTATAAGTTAGAAGAAGTATTAAAATATATAGAAACCGATGATTAAGATGGCAACTTGTGGAAAGTGTGGTAAACATGTTGAGCACGCTCATTACTATAACGGTATAGCGTACTGCATGCAATGTGCCATACTTGCTGAAAATGATGAAGCACAATGTGCTTCATGTGGGATGTATCTACCTAAAACTGAAATGAAGATGTGGGCAAGTAGATATTACTGTAACTATTGCATTATGGACATCATGGACGAAGAAGAAAGAAAAAACAAACCTAAAAGAGAATTTGATTACGGTCATACGCATAAACCACATCAAGATTACTACAAAGATAAACAAGAGTCTAGTGAAACTGTAAAAAAATTTACACCCGAATTTTCTGGAAATTTTGATGCAGATAGTATCAAATATCATGATAGATGCGAACGCTGTGGAATCTATTCAGAAGTAATCTATGTGATTAATGGGAAAAAATTTTGCAGGAGCTGCATCGAAAATTATTATAAAGCAGATGAACATAAACCGAGTTCTAGCATAGTTAACATAATAAAAAAATCCTCAAACAACATTGAATACGCTAAATCAAAAACAAAATCACTATTTGAAAAGATTTATGAATTTATAAGTAGTTTCGGTAAATCAAGAAACATAAGAAAACCATTGGCAGAAGAAAACAAGAAATCACAAAGTATAGACAAAAGATCTGTTCCAAAAAAGAACAAATGAGTGGTTTTTATTAATCAGAATAAATTAAATATGATTTTATTTAAGCTCTTCTCTCTCAAACACTCTTTCACAATAATAGCATCTGAAAAAGGAATCGTTTAAGTTTAAAAAAATCGTTTCTACTGATTCGAAATTGGTTATACATTTAGGGTTGGGGCATCTAGAAACATCGACTAATTTCTGAGGTATGGCAACTTTCCTCTTTTCAATTACCTTGAAATCTTTGATTATGTTTATTGTAGCAGTAGGAGCAACTAATGCTATTTTATCAAATATCTTCTGGTTCATGGTCTTGCCCTGAAGCTTGACTATGTCCTTTTTACCGAATTTGTTGCTTCTTACATTCATTACCAGAGCAACCATTCCTTTGTAATTCTGGTCTATGTCTAATAATTGCATGACTAGAACTCCTTTTCCTGCTGGTATGTGGTCTATTACTATTCCATTGTCTATCTCCTCAACCGTGATCGACATAGTTATCAACTCATAATAATTAGATTTAATCACCTAAGCCCAATAAATCAGAAATTACTGCCATTCTAACAGGAACTCCGTTTTTGGCTTGAGAGAAATAAATCGCGTTCTTCAACTTGTCAACTTCTTTTGGAACTTCATCTACTTTAGGTAAAGGATGCATGATAATCAAATCATCTTTCGCTTTTTTCAGGTAATCCATATTGACCCTGAATTCTTTTTGGATTTTTTCAGCTTCATAAGGATCAGAAAAACGTTCTTTTTGAATTCTGCAAAGATAAAGAACATCTGTGCCAGACAAGTCTATAACATTTTGTTCGATTATGTTAGCAGAAAATTTTTCTTTTACTTCTCTGATGACATAAGAGTCCATTTCTAAACCTTTAGGGGAGACTAATGTAATGTTTGCACCGAACATCGCCAAACCATAAATCAATGATTTCATTGCTCTAGCATACTTCAAGTCCCCTAACAAAGTTATATTAACGTTCTCAATCTTTTGTTTGTATTTCTTAATTGTGTAAAGATCCAACAATGTCTGAGTTGGATGTTGATTCGCGCCATCTCCCGCATTAATAACAGGTTTGTCTTGTACTTCTGAGGCAAACCTTGCAGCGCCTTCTAACGGATGCCTTATTACTAAAATGTCTGCATAGCCTGAAACTATCTTAACCGTATCCTCAAAACTCTCGCCTTTCTGTGTAGAACTGAACTGGACATTCCAGTTTAGAGTATCTATACCAAGACGCTTCGCTGAAGTCTGAAAACTCAGGTTTGTTCTTGTACTCGGCTCAAAGAATAGAGTAGCCAAAACTTTTCCTATTTTTTCTTTAGTAAAATGGTTCTCGTATCTTTCAGCTAATTTTAAGTAGTTTTCTATGTCCCTTTTATCAAGATCCCTTATAGATATAAGGCTCTTTTTTCTCATAAAGACCTAAAAAATATTATACAGAACGTTATTTAAATAATGGCAAAAAATTAATCAATTTCTTATATTATACCTTCTAACAACAGAGGCAGAACTATGCTCACATCAGAATGGATTGTAACGTGGTTAATGTGGTGCTTTTTTCTTGAATCGTGTTTTAGCTTTCCCCAGCTTATTGCCTCTCTGGTTCTTGCTCCGCTTAACGAGCCATCATATTCCGAAGAAGTGGTTACATAAATCCCGTAATCCAATCCTTGTCTTAAGAGGTTTACGCCTAAGATATGGTGCTTTGCTATTCCTCCTCCCAATATTAAAGCAAAAGTGTTCTCTGAATTCAAGACTTTGTTAGCTAATTCGTTCATGTCTTTTGTTACGTCTATAATCAGCTTTGAATTATTTTGTTTTTTAGTCTTAAAAAAGTAAAGGTTTAGCCCTATCGCAGAATCTGTAATACCTGGACAATAGACCTTTGTGCCTTTTTCATAACAGGCTCTAAGAAAAGAACACTTATCGTTAGAGTTTTCATAAAGGAATTTTGCATACTCGTTAATAAGTTCACTTGGAGACAGATGAAACTTGTCTTTTTTCAATAACCCTTCTAAAACAACGTTACTGATCTGTTCAAGTTTCTCGTACCTTGAATTATGAACTAAAATATTGCCTATTCGATTCAAGCCTCCTTCATGTAGTTCAGAGTCGTTTAAATCAAAATTACCAACTTCATAAGGCAAAAATGATTTTATGATGTCGTGATCTACAGAACCTCCTGTGGTTATAACTACGTCAACAAAATTATCTTTTATTAATTTTGATATGTAGCCACGCATGCCAGAAGCCAACAAATTAGCAGTAAAACCTAAAAAATTGGTAAATGAATTTCTTTTAGAATGTATTAGCTTTAGAATTTCTCTTGCATGACCAAGTTCAGTCGCTTGTAAACCTATATTAACTGTATTTTTTAAATAGTCAGATAAATTATCAACATCCGTTATTGGCATCTCAACACCTTGGTTTTTTTAAAGGATTTATGATATACCTATATTTATAATAGTTCCAGTATAAAGGTTATAGTATTAGCCAAAGGTGAGCAAATGAAAAACATGTACCTTGCATTAATGATTGTTGCTTTAGTTACATTAGTGGTTGTTGATTTTGCACAGACGTCAGACAGACAAATCGATAGTGCAAGAAAGTATCCTGTTGCTGTCGAATCTAGAGAAATAACAAAAACAAATCAAGATGATCTAAAAACCAATCAATCAGAATCAAAACCAAAAAAAGAAATTCCAAAAATTAGTCCTGATGATGTACAGATATTTGATAGTAACAAAAAAATTATCGGAAAAAATTTGAGTAAAGTAAAAGAAAAATTACAGCTATTACTAGACAATTACACTTCCTATGAAGAGCATGTAAAACTGATGTTGAAATCTAAAACAGGTTCTCTAAAGCTAATGGTCCAAATGCTCAGAAATGTTTGTGAAAATACAGATTATTGTTCTGATAAAGATTATGTATCAAAAATTTTGGAATTGCAAAAATTAATTGAAAATCTAGAAAAAGATTTGAACTCTACACAAAATATTACTCATTTACTATTACAATACAAAGAACTGAACAAAAGAACGAATAACTTGACTAAAGAAATTAAAACAAAACTATTGCTTATCTCAAGAAATTTAGATGAATCAAAAGATCCTTTTCTTAGAAACAAAACCAAGCTGATGATAAAAATCATGTGCAAGGGCAAAGAATTAACACCTTCTAATCTGACTTCAGAAGATTGTATCAATGCATGCCACATATTAACAGAAAAAATTAGTGAATTGCTTGAACACAAGCAATTGAATACTTCAAATCTTAAACTCAATTTGACTTGTATGCAAAATGGCGTTAATTGTAAATTAAAGTATCATTTTAAAGATGGTCAAAAACAACGCGGAATTGCTCAATCTTCTGAGAATGAAGAAGAAAGTTATTATCTGAAGATCTCTGAAAATGAATCAGAAGACAATATCTTCAATCGAGAGATTTCCCAAACATCAACTAATTTGGTGATAAAAACTAAATCCACACCTGCACGAATGGCTAAAGAACAATACGTGATCCAAGGCTTCGAACATAATATATCTAATCAACATGAATACTTGAAATTACAAATGAAATGCATGTACATAATGAATAATCTTTGGAACGAAAATTATGGACTCAGCATAATGGACGATAATCGTAAAATAGCAAAAGAACTTATTGAACATGCAGAAAAAATCAAGATAAAAAAACAAGAGATATTAAAAGATTTGAATCTGTCTAAAGATGCAAAAATCGTAATACCGTCTAAAATAAGAGCAATTGCTAAAGACGAAATTATTAGTGACACAGAAACAGGAAACGAAACAGCAAACAGAGGAATAGAAAAGAAAGACATCAGAAGAGGAATGGTGATAGCTAAACCTTTAAACTCTACATAAAAACCAAGGAGTAAGATTATATGAATTTTTATCAGAAAACAAAACTTCAAATCTCAAATCTTTTTTATTTTAATTTGATTGCTATACTTATCTTAAGTTTCATTTTCTTAACAGGATGTACTGCAGACACAGGTACAAAAAGAGATACACAGAATCAAAATCAAGACATGAATTCAAACCAAAATACCAACCCTACTACTAATACTAACAACAACCAAGATACAAGCAACAACTTTCAATTACCGAGTAGTAATAATGTAGATAATACTGACAAGAATCAACAACAAACACAGGAAGAGAAAAAAGAACCTACTAAACAAGAAGAAAAACAATCTGAAACGAAAATTGAACAAGACACTGAACTGTCTGTTACAGACGAAAGAGCTACTAACGAAGAGACAGAATCACTTTTAGATATTATAGGTGACGATTTTCCACAAGGAGATTCCAAAC
>JAOAJI010000023.1 GCA_026414265.1 Microcaldota archaeon | reverse complement strand
TTACATTAAATGTTTGGTTGATAAAACTGAAAAGGTGGGCATTCAGAATACCCACCCCATCTCTTGACAAAGAGCCTAAAAATATAAAGAAAATAAAAGAACTGATGGTCTATGCATTAGTAAAAAAAGAAATATTTTCTTTGGTAAAGTTGCTAAAATACTTGGTATGAATAAAATAGGTATTTGACCTGATTGGGATGCCTTAGGGATAAATTATTTTGATAAAAAATAAAATTCCCTAGAGGTAACCCCCCCATGAAACACCTATTCGAACTTTGTAAACCCAGGGATGATGTATTCACAACAAGAAGCTCAGAAGATATGCAAGAAATTTCAGAACTTCTTTCTGACAAGATCAACCCAGAAAGGTTTTTTGAACAAACTTACATAACAAATGGTATGAAAAGACTATTTGATGTTGCTTTTAAAAGGTTTAAAGGTATTGACGATGAACAAGGCATGATTGTTTTGAGGCAAGCAATGGGTGACGGCAAGACCCATAACATGATTGCCTTGGGTCTTTTGGCAAAATAACCAGAGCTGATAAGTGAGGTCTAGTGTAGTAATATTCCATTAAACTTTCACATCTTTAAGAGATGTAATATAAATAGGAAATTTACATTTTTATAACTTCGTTTTAAACTGTAGTATTCGGAGAAATTATTATTACCCAAAGTCAACTATATGCTAAAACCATCATCAGGAGTGATAAATTTGGAAGACAAAAGAAAATACACAGCCACGCTTACAAGCGATGCATTTTTGTATTATGAGCTCAAGCAAGTGTTAAAACTTAAAGTTCAAGGCATCTCAGATGAACAAATTCGCAAAAAAGTTATGGAAGAGAATCTGTTTCAGTACAAGTCAAAAAGAAGCCTTAAAAGACTACTTTCATCTGTAATGAGAAGAGTGAAGGTTTTAGATGATTATTTGATTAATATGGTCGTGAATGATCCAATGGAAACAGGAAAGCTTGTCAACTTGTATGCAATAATGAAAACAAGCAGACTTTTTTACGAGTTTATGAACGAGGTGGTAAGAGAGAAATTTGAGTATAATGACATGGTTTTAGAAAAAAAAGATGTAAATTCATTCTTCAGACATAAAGCAGAACAGAGCGAAATTGTTGCTAAATGGACTGATAATACAATTTCTAAACTTAAGCAAGTTATTTTGAAAATTTTAACTGATGCCGGAGTTCTTGAAAGCCCCAAAACAGGAAAACTCAATAGAATAATTATGCCAGTGGAGCTTAAAAGGCATTTAATTGAAATTGGCGATATTGACTATGTCATAGCCATGGGTGAGAAAATTTAGGGGGTGTTAGATTGACTAACATTTTGGAAAGGCTTGAGATTTTGAAAGACAAAATTATGTCAGATAAGTTTGTTGAGGGATTTGGATTGGGTAATGAACTAAGCTACTACATATTTGATTACGACCCAAAAGATGAGCTGCTTGTCAGGAAGGTTGTTAAATATATTGTTAAAGAAGCTAACAGCCATTCAAAAAAAGTGATAGAAGTAGATTTGTTTAAAATATTTATTGAGATTTTAAAGGAGGAAGATATTTTTGATGCTGTATTAGAGATGGAGAAGAAGGAGGGCAAAGAAGCTCTTCTCAATGCTATAACCACTTATATAAATCCCAGAAGATTTGCACAAAAGATAGTGAGTTATTCAACAAACTATGATATAATATTTTTAACAGGTATTGGGAAAATATATCCTTTTATGAGAGCTCATAATGTGTTGAATAGCTTGCAAGAATTTTTAAATAAAAAACCTGTTGTTTTATTTTATCCAGGTAAATACAAAGATCAAAGCCTTGTTTTATTCAATAAATTTAAAGATGACAATTATTACAGAGCTTTTCCTGTAGTATATTGATGGTTTTTTGGAGGGGAAAAAAGTGCAATTAAAAGATATGTTTTTAAAAGATATTAGGCGTGAAATTACAGGTGTAATCAAAGTTGGACAGACAGATGAAGAAATAATAAAACAGGAATTAGAGGAATATGTTGTAACAAGAGAAATACGTGAAAGACTATATACTTTTTATAATAACTATGCTAAAAGCATTGATGGTACAACTGATAAAATGGGTGTTTGGATATCAGGCTTTTTTGGCAGTGGTAAATCACATCTTTTGAAGATACTTTCATATCTTTTAAGTAACAAACAAGTAAAAGGTAAAAAAGCAATAGATTACTTTGAAGACAAAATTGAAGATCCACTTCTTTTTGCAGAGATGAAGAGAATAGCTAATGTAAAGACTGAGACAATACTCTTCAACATTGAATCGAAAAACCCTATTAACAATAAGAATAAAGAAGATGCTATCTTGAGGATATTTGTCAATGTATTTAACGAGCACAGAAATCTGTGTTCGGAAATTCCAGGTGTTGCAGCAATGGAATCTCAGTTAATTAAAGAAAACTTATATGAGAAGTTTAAAGAAGAATTTTTAAAATTAAGAGGAAAACCTTGGGAAGATAGGCGAAATGCTATTTATTTTGATAAAGAATATGTAGCAAAGGCTTTAGCTAATGTGTTTGACATATCAATAGATGATGCAAAAGAGTACATAAACAATAAAGTCTTGAATTATGAAATTACAATTGAGAAATTTGCAAAAGAAGTAAAAGAATATGTGGACAGCAAGGGTGACAATTTTCATTTAATATTCCTTGTAGATGAAATTGGTCAATATATTGGTGATAACACATCGTTAATGCTAAATCTTCAAACTGTAGTTGAAGACTTAGGCAGATATTGCATGGGGAAGGTATGGGTAATAGTTACATCACAAGAGGAAATAGACAGGTATACAAAAGTTCAAGGAAATGATTTTTCAAAGATTCAAGGAAGATTTGATACAAGGCTCAGCTTATCCTCAATTTCTGTGGATGAAGTCATAAAAAAGCGCTTGCTTGAAAAAAACGAGAATGCAAAACTTCTTTTAAAAGTGCTGTATGAAGAGAAAAATGTGATTCTTAAAAACTTAATAACATTCAAAGAAGCAAAAAGCGACCTTTTAGGCTATGAAGACGAAAATGAGTTTGTTGATGTTTATCCATTTATTCCTTATCAATTCAAGATATTGCAAAGGGTATTTGACGAAGTTAGAAAACACGGTAATTCTGGAAAGCATTTGTCCAGAGGCGAACGTTCTATGATATCTGCTTTTAGAGAGGCGGCAATAAAATTTGCTGATAAAGAAGAAGGAGTATTAATACCATTCTGGGCATTTTACGATACAATAGAAGAGTTTTTAAGCCCTGCAATATCAGGTGTTGTAAGAAGAGCTATGGATAATCCTGCTTTAAAGGATGACCCTATTAATATTCAGTTGTTAAAGGTTCTTTTCTTGATAAAGTATCTTGACGATGAAATACCGTCTAATTTAGAAAATATAACAACTTTAATGGTAAGCAGTATTGATGAAGACAAACTTAGTTTAAAAGAACATATAAGAGAAGCCTTGAATAGACTTGAATCAGAAAATTTAATTCAAAAAAACGGTGATAGATATATTTTCCTCACAGATGACGAACAAGATGTTAACAGGGAAATAAGAGCAGAAGAAGTGGACGAAGATTTGCTCAAGAAAGAACTGTCCAGTTATATTTTTGAAGACATTTATGATGACAATAAATATAGATACTCTAATATATATCAGTTTCCGTTCAACAAGAAAATGGATGAAAAAGAAAGGGGTTCTCAGCAATATAGCATAGGAATTAACATATTGTCGCCTCTTTCAAGCAATTATTATAAGGACGACACAGAATTGCGTATGATGTCCCAAGATAGTAAAGAGGTTCTTGTAAAGTTGGGTGGCAACAGTGAATACATAGATGAGTTGACAGAGGCATTAAAAATAGACTCCTATATTAAAAAGAAAAATATAAATTTGTTGCCAGAAAATATACAAGAAATAATAACCTCAAAACAAAGAGAGGCGAATGTAAGAAGGAAAAGGGCACAGGAATTGTTGAGAGATGCAATTATGCAAGGGACATTTTATATTTTGGGGCAAAAAGTAGATTTAAAAGGAAGTTCACCAAAAGAAAAGATAAATGCAGCCTTTGAGATACTTGTAAATAATGTTTACAACAAATTAGGTTATATCCAAAAGAATATAAGAGACGAAAACGAGATTTTAGAAATACTTACAGGTGACTCACAGCAGCTTGCTTTTAGCTCCTCAAATACAAACGACAATGAACTTGCTGAAAAAGAAGTGCTTGATTTCATAGATATGCAAGACCTATACCATCAGCAGCTTACAATGAAAGGTTTATTGAATCAGTTTACCAGTGCACCTTATGGATGGACAAATTATGATATTGCTGGCATTGTGGCAAAACTATTTAGGAAACAGGAAATCAAATTGAGAATAAATGGTGAGTATTTGGATTTAAGCGACCCTGCAAAAATTGTAAAGAGCTTAACAAGACAATCTGAAGTTGAGAAATTGGTTATAAACAGAAGGAGAAAGATTGATGCTGATGTCATAAAAAGAGTTAAGAATATTTGTCTTGAATTGTTTGGAAGTATAGACTTGCCCGATGATGAAGATAAATTAGTTGAACATATAAAGAATATGCTTGATAAAGAAATAAAGAAGATAAATTCATATATGGAAAAGTATAAAGTAAACTCTAAGTATCCAGGTAAAAGCGTGTTTGAACAGGGCTTGGAGATGCTCAATGAGTTTTTGATTGAGAAGGATAATCTGGCTTTATTCGGCAAGTTGATAGATAAAGAGAATGAGCTTCTGCAGTGGAAGGATGAAGTTGAAAAGCCTATTTTCTTCTTTGATAAACAGGTTGAGATTTTTGATAAAGGATTACAAATATATAGCAAATGCGAGAAAAACAAGATTTATTTAAATCAAGAAATAAAAGAACAAATGGATAAATTAAAAGAGATTTTAGATAGTCC
This sequence comes from Microcaldota archaeon, assembly GCA_026414265.1. Taxonomy (GTDB): domain Archaea; phylum Micrarchaeota; class Micrarchaeia; order Anstonellales; family SKW190; genus SKW190. The sequence goes on along the minus strand of JAOAJI010000023.1, from coordinate 13,014 downwards.
TTCTCCATATAAAGAAATTAAAGCCATACCGACTATAGTTCAGAAGATAGAAAATGCTTTTAATGAGATTGTAAGAACACAAAAGGAATCTGTAAAAAGGCAAATAAGGGAAGATTTTGACACTATTTTGACAAAAGCTAATCAGTATGGCCTTTTTGAAGTTTCTAAAAAGATAAATGATTTTTATAACAACTTATTATCTATAATTGAAAAAAGCAAAGATTTGGAACAAATCTATGCTGTATTGGGGCAAAGCAGTGCAAAGAAAAAGGATTTTGAAAATGAAATAGAATCCGAATACTTTAAGCAAAACCAAAAGATTGATAATGATTCAACTCCAGTTTCAACTGAGGTTTCTGTTTTTAACGTTGATAAAACAACCCAAACTATAAAAATTAAAGTGTCAAATTTAACAGGTAAAAAAATTGTAAAGTCAAAAGAGGATATAGAAAGTTTTATTAATGAGCTGAAAAATAAGTTAATTGAAATGTTAAATAACCATGAAGCAATAGAAATAGAGTAAAAAGGTATAATTGATTTGACTTATTTATGCAGCTGGGTGGGGGTGCATATGTTGAACAAAAACGCATTAAAAAAATTTGCTATTGAAAGCAGAAGAGAATTGATTGAAAAGATTAAATTAAAGGCGTTTCAATATGGCATTGAAGAAGGCAAAATCAAAAAGACAGAAATTGAAAGCAGTGATTCAGTAGTTGTTAACGGAAGACCGCTTAGTAAAATTGAGAAAGAACAAAGAAAAAAACTGATTGATAAGATAATAGAATTTAATAAGCAAGGCGAAGACGGATACAAAAGAGTTATAGAGGAAGTTGCATACACTTGGTTTAACAGGTTCATTGCTTTGAGATTTATGGAAGTCAACAATTATTTACCTATAAAAATGAGAGCGTTGTCCTCATCGAATCCAGAAAGCATTGAACCCGACTTGATAAAAGAGGCGTTAAGAGTTGACCTTCCTGTTGATAAACAAAGAGTGTATGAGATGAAGATGAACAACGATTTAGATGGGCTTTTTAAATACATGATAATACTTTTATGCAATAGCTTAAACAAATCTCTTCCATTCTTGTTTGAAAAAATAGGAGATTATACTGAACTTTTGTTTCCTGATGGGCTTTTAAATGATGGTGCTTTTGTGAGAAGGTTAACCGATGTAAATGTAATTCCTGAAGAAGATTGGAAAAATGTAGAGATAATTGGTTGGATGTATCAATTTTATATTGCAGAAGAAAAGGATAGAGTTATTAAAGCAAAGCAAAGGTACAAAAAAGAGGAAATACCTTATGCTACACAACTTTTCACACCAGATTGGATAGTAAGATACATGGTGCAAAACTCTTTGGGAAGATACTGGATAGAATCTCATCCTGAGCATAGTGATTTAAAAAACGAATGGGAGTTTTATCTTGAAAATCCAAACAAAGAGCCAGATTTTGAAAAAAAGTTAGCACCATTTATAAACAGAGATTTGAATGTAGAGGATATAAAGTGTTTTGACCCTGCTTGTGGCTCAGGGCATATATTGGTTTATATGTTTGACGTTTTGTATAGAATATATGAAAAATGTGGTTATTTTAAAAGCGAGATACCAAAATTAATAATAGAGAAAAATCTTTATGGTCTTGATATAGATGACAGGGCATATCAGCTTGCATGCTTTTCTGTAATTATGAAGGGAATGGAATACAATAACAAACTTCTTAGTATTATTGAAAAAGAAGGGATTGAACTAAATATTGCTTCTATCCAGGAGACTAACAGTTTAACTAATGATGATATAGTTTATATAGCAGGGGAGTCATCAGGCGAAAATTATGAAAAAACAAGAGAGCTTATTGAAAAGTTTAGAGATGCAAAAATATATGGTTCGCTTATAAGGATAGATGAATTTGATGAGGAATTTTTTAACAAAAGATTAGAACATATAATGAACAATCCGCCAAAAGACTTGATGGAAGAAGAGAAAAGAAAAAAGGTCTTAGAACTGCTACCTTTATTAATAAAACAGGCAAAGATAATGACAAAAACTTATGATATATTGGTGACTAATCCACCATATATTGGAAATAAATTTCTAAATCCGCTATTAAGTGAGTTTATAAGCAAATATTATTCAGATGTAAAGTCAGATATTTTTTCTGCTTTTATTGTTTACAGCTTTTCTAAAGTTAAACCTAATGGACAATTAGGATTTATGACTCCATTTGTCTGGATGTTTATTCAATCATATGAGAAATTAAGACATATAATAATTTACAATAAGACTATAAGTAGCTTGATTCAATTGGAATATTCTGGATTTGAAGAAGCTACTGTGCCAATTTGCACATTTACACTCAGAAATTATTATGTTGATATTCGAGGTGAATACATTAGGCTATCAGACTTTCCGGGAGCAGAAAATCAACCCATAAAGACATTAGAAGCTATTAAAAATCCAAATGTGTCATATAGATATACTGCATACAGCAAAAACTTTGAAAAGATTCCTGGAATGCCAATTGCGTATTGGGTGAGTGAAAAGTTTATAATAAACTTTCAGAAAGGGGAAAAATTAGGGGAAATAGTTCCTGTAAGAAAAGGTATGGATACAGGGGATAATAGCAAATACTTAAGATTATGGCATGAAGTAGATTTTAACAAAACGATAATGATAAATTCTAATTTTAAGTGGGTTGCTTATAATAAAGGTGGGGAATTTAGAAAGTGGTATGGGAATAATGAATGGGTAATAAATTGGGAAAATGATGGATTTGAACTTAAAAATTCTAAAGCAAATATCAGGAGTCAAAGTTTTTATTTTAAGCAGTCGATAACATGGAGTGCTTTGACGTCGAGTAAATTGAGTTTTAGATACAGTTACAAGAACTCTATTTTCGATAGTGCAGGTTCGTCATTTTTTCCAAATGAATCTAATATGTTTTACTTACTTGGTTTAATGAACACAAATATAATGCAAAAATATGCTGAGATAATTAATCCTACTCTTAATTATGGTGCTGGTTCTATTGCGTTATGTCCTATATTTAATAGTTATACTAACAAACATATAATTGATTCTTTGGTGAAGCAAAACATAGAAATCTCCAAAACCGATTGGGACTCATTTGAAACATCATGGGATTTTAAAAGGCATCCCCTATTAATTCATAAAAATGGTGCAAAAACAATAGAAGAGGCATTTAAAAATTGGTCAGAGTTTGCTGAAAAGCAGTTTTATAAACTCAAAGCCAACGAGGAAGAACTAAACCGCATATTCATTGAAATATATGGGCTTCAAGATGAATTAACTCCTGAAGTTGATGAAAAAGATGTCACTGTCAGAAAAGCAGATTTAGAACGGGATATAAAATCGTTCATATCCTATGCAGTGGGCTGTATGTTTGGAAGATATTCATTGGACCAAGATGGTCTTGTTTTTGCAGGTGGAGAGTTTGATTACTCAAAATATAAGACATTTAAACCTGTTGAAGACAATATCATTCCAGTCCTTGATGATGTTTATTTCGAAAATGATATAGTATCAAGGTTTGTAGAATTTGTGAAGATTACATTTGGAGAAGAGACATTATCTGAAAACTTAGATTATATAGCTGATGTTTTGGGAAGAAAAAACGGAGAAACAGCAAAAGATGCCATAAGAAGATATTTTCTTAACGATTTTTACAAAGACCATGTTCAAACGTATAAAAAAAGGCCAATTTATTGGCTATTTACATCTGGGGATCAGAAAGTTTTCAATTGTTTGATATACATGCATAGGTATGACAAAACTCTACTATCCAGAATAAGAGTCAATTATTTGCATGAGTTTCAAGACAAATTAGATATCCAGAAGAAATTGCTCATAGATATTATGAAAGACGATAGTTGTAGCAAAAAGGAAAAGAAAGAAGCAGAAAAGAAGCTTAAAAACCTTGAAAAGAAAATAAATGAGCTCAAAAAATATGATGAGATATTGCATCATAAAGCTGATATGCAAATAGAAATAGATTTAGATGATGGTGTTGCTGCCAATTACGAAAAGTTCAAAGAACTGTTAGCACCAATTAAGTGACACACTTTTAGACACCTACTACTTTTATCAATGGTAGGTGCTGTTTTTTTATATTATAATATTGCTTAGAATCTCAAACGGTTATAAGGAGTTGTAAAAATGGTCAATGAAGACATAATAAATGCTCTTAAAAAAGAATTTAGCTCACCTCTAAAGAATGGAGAAGAGCGAAAAATAGTTATTTGGAATGATTTAGAGAGAGAGTTTGAAGACATAATAGACCAAATTCAAATAGATGGCGTGAAGGTTCACAAATTAACAGACAACAATAATTTTTACACAAAATATTTAATTGAAGAGCAAGACCCAACCACGAACTATTTAATATACAATCCTATTAAAATAACAGATGAGAGAGACAATTGGCTTATTGATATGTTCTTATATTCTTCACAATTTTATGCAGATAAAATCTCACTTTTGATGAGAGAGTTAAATGTGAGCAATTCTTTAAGGGAGCTATTCAAAAAGTATAAAAGCTTCTTTAACGCTATTGAAAGAAGAAAAAAATTAAGCAAGTTAATAGACAGGATTGATACAGAAGAACAGCTCGAGCTTTCCATTTTAGCCGTTTTAAGCGGTTCTAAAACAATAGAGTTTGAGGAGATTTTAAGAAATGTTTTAATGGCATCACTTGATGAAGAGGAGAATAAAAAGTATTTAGATATAAAAAAATATGGGTTAGAAGATACATTTTGGGAGTATGTTAAGAAAAGATATGGTTTTGATTTGCCAAACAAAACATTAAAAGAGTTTTTCATATATTTGATTTCGACTGTATTGGCAAACTATATAAACGAAGAAAAACTGAATAAAATTGGCAAGTACATAGGAAAGAACAAACCTAATTGTGTGATTTTTATCGACCATTGGATGAATCATGTAAATGATGCAAAAGTATATGAAAATCTGGCGGACGAATATGAAAAAGAAGTAGATATAGCTGAGATAATTAGCAGGCTGGATGTAAATGAATATAAGGACATTGATATTTTAAAAATATTTGATAAACAAATAATCACATATATTGTAGATTCATTAGAAAATGATTTGGAAGATTATGATGGCTACATAGAGCTTATTAAAAGCAGAAGAGCTAAGCATTTTTATGAGAAGTATGAAAACATTTATGAGGCTTTATTGAACGTAATTGAGATGTATAAATTTCATAAGAAATACAAACTTGGTATTCCACAAACAAGTGTTGATAAAATGTTTAAACAATATATTGAAGAGTTTTATAAAATGGACATGCACTATCGAAAGTTCTGCTATTTTTATGATAGGCAGCCTGAAAGTAATATTTTAAATAGGTTGAATAGACTTGTTGAAAATCTTTATGTCAATTGGTATTTAACGGAACTTGGCGTTAATTGGACAAATGCAATAGATGAACAAATGAAGACAAAATGGAGTATTATTAATGTTGTAAACCAGAGTGATTTTTACAAGACATACCTTAAACCAAGGATTTTGAAAGGAGAGAGAATATTTGTAATAATTTCAGATGCTTTGAGATATGAGATTGGCGTTGAAATAGCAGAGAAACTCAACGAAAGAGTTATTGGTTCAACAAATATTCATGCAATGCTTTCTTCTGTGCCGACAATAACAAAGCTTGGCATGGCATCATTGCTTCCAAATGAAACTATTGAGATAAAAGATGATGGTAAGGTTTGTGTTGATGGTATTGATAGTAGTGGATTGGAGAATAGGAACAAAATATTAAAGAAGAATTTCGAGAATAGTATTGCTGTTGACTATCATAAGCTTCCTAAAAACAAAGAAGAATTTTTAGAAGCATTAAAAGGATATAAATTAATTTACATATATCATGACACAATTGATGCAACTGCAGACAGCGGAGCAACAGAGGTTTATACAATCGAAGCCATTGAAAAAGCAATCAAAGAAATACTTGATTTGGTTCATAAAATAACAAATTGGCTTGGTGGAGTTAATATTTACATTACAGCCGACCACGGCTTTATATATCAGAGAAAAGATTTAGAAGAGAGCGACAAGATAGGTAAAGAAATTGCTAATTATATAGATAGAAGCCGAAGAAGTATTATTTCAAAAGAAAACAAGGATATTGATGGTGTGGTAAAAATAAATATGAGTTATTTATTAAACAACCAAGGCTATTATGCTTATATGCCAAAGTCAAATATCAGATTTAAAATCCAAGGGGAAGGGGCAAAATTTGTCCATGGGGGCTTGAGTCTGCAGGAAATCGTGATACCTGTAATTGAATTTAAAAATATTAGAAGCACAAGTAAGGATGCTATTAAGTCAGAAAAGGCGAAAATTAAGTTAATAAATGAGTCAAGGAAAATAACAAATAGCATATTTACATTGAATTTCTTCCAAACAGAGAAGATTAGTGAAAAAGTAATTCCTGCGATTTATGAGATTTATATGAGAGATGAAAATAATAACATAATCTCAAATATTGAAACCATAATTGCAGATTTAGAAAATGAAAAACCAGAACAAAGAGTTATAAAGGTCAGGTTAGTTCTTAAAGCTATGGAATACGATAAGAATAAAAAGTATTATTTAGTTATCAAGGATAAAGACAAAGGATTAATTAGCGAGGAAATTCCTTTTAATATAAATTTAGGTATAATAAGTGATTTTGAATTTTAAAAATGGAGGGCTTTTAAAATGCCAAAGGAGGAACAATATTTAGGGACAGATTTGGATAAAAAATTGAATGAATATTTTCCGGGCAGAGTTGTTAGAAAGGATTTAACAAAAGCTCTAAAAGAGGGCTTTAATGTTCCTGTTTATGTTCTTGAATATTTGCTTGGTATGTATTGTGCAACAGATGATGAGGAAAGTATTGAAGAAGGCATAAATAGAGTTAAAAAGATATTGGCTGAGAATTATGTAAGACCTGATGAGGCAGAAAAAGTAAAATCAAAGATAAGAGAATTTGGGCAATATACCATAATTGATAAAATAACAGTAAGATTAAACGAAAAAATTGACAGGTATGAAGCTGAGTTTTCCAATTTGGGCATAAAAAACGTTCCAATATCACCTTCATATGTCAAAGAATTCGAAAAATTATTAGAGGGCGGAATATGGTGTATTTTAAAGATAAATTATTTTTTTGATGAAGAGGCACGAAATAGAAATCCGTTTAATATATCAAGTTTAAAACCTATTCAAATACCCAAGGTTGATATTAATGAAATTCTTGAAGCGAGGAAATATTTTACAAAGGAAGAATGGATTGATGTTTTAATTCGCTCAACAGGTTTGGAGCCCACTCACTTTCCTTATAACGTCAAATGGCACTTAATTGAAAGACTTGTGCCGTTTGTTGAGAACAACTACAATTTATGCGAACTTGGACCAAGAGGAACTGGTAAGTCTCATGTTTATAAGGAATTATCACCTAATAGCATTCTTGTATCAGGTGGACAAAGTACAGTTGCGAACCTATTTTACAACATGTCAACGAGAAAAGTCGGTCTTGTTGGACTTTGGGATGTTGTAGCATTTGATGAAGTTGCAGGAATTAGGTTTAAAGATAAAGACGGAATTCAAATTATGAAGGATTACATGGCTTCTGGTTCGTTTGCAAGGGGTAAAGAAGAAATAAGTGCATCAGCTTCATTAGTTTTTATAGGGAATATCAATCAAAGTGTTGATGTACTGGTTAAAACATCACATTTGTTTGCGCCATTTCCAGAAGAGATTGCAAATGACTCAGCCTTTTTTGATAGAATGCATTATTATTTGCCTGGCTGGGAAATTCCCAAAATGAGACCTGAGTATTTAACAGACAGATATGGATTTATATCTGACTATATTTCAGAGTTTTTTAGAGAGATGAGAAAAAGAACTTTTACTGATGTTATAGATAAATACTTCAAGCTTGGTAATAACTTGAACCAGAGAGATGTGATTGCTGTTAAAAAGACTGTCTCAGGTTTAATAAAGCTCATATATCCTGACGGAAACTTTAATAAGGAAGATTTAAAAGAGATATTAACTTATGCTTTAATAGGTAGAAGACGAGTAAAAGAACAACTTAAGAAAATTGGCGGTATGGAATTTTATGATGTTAATTTTTCATTTATAGATAGAGAAACGATGGAAGAAGAATATGTATCAGTGCCTGAGCAAGGAGGAGGTAAACTGATACCCGAAGGACTATCGAAACCAGGAGTTGTTTACACTGTTGGACATTCATCCTCAGGAATGATAGGAGTTTATAAAATAGAAACGCAGGTTGTATCTGGAACAGGAAAGTTTGAAAAAAGTGGTGTTGGCTCAGATAGAGAAGTGAAAGAAAGCCTTGATACAGCATTTAGATACTTTACAGCCAACTCTAAGCAAATAAGTGCGTCGATTTCTACAAAAACAAAAGATTTTTTGATGCATATAACTGATTTGCAGGGAATAGGACTTTCAAAAGAGGTTGCAGTGGCACAGTTAATTGCTCTTTGCTCAGCGTCATTGGAAAAGCCTGTTCAGGAATCTCTTGTTGTTCTTGGTAATATGAACTTTGCAGGAACGTTAATGAAGATTGACAACTTTGCAAATTGCCTTCAGGTATGTGTTGATGCAGGAGCAAAGAAAGTTTTAATTCCTGCTTCAGCTGTTGTAGACCTTCAAACAGTTCCGCCAGATTTATTGATAAAGATTCAGCCTATATTTTACTCAGACCCTATTGATGCAGTTTTTAAAGCCTTAGGTGCTGTTTGAATTAGAAAAGGATGGAGTGGATGGAAATTGTCAAAACAGTTGAAGTTTTAAATTCCGAGCATCCATTTGATATAAAATATAGAGAGCATGTCGAAAAAGTCGACTGGGAAAGCTGCAAAAAGGTTTTGGACAATGAGCAAAGAAAGGAGTGGCTGATGAGGGGGTGGAGTAATTGATGAATCTTCAGCAAGGACAGATGAACTTATTGGACTTAGTTAGAAAGGCTTATAATGGTGAATGTATGCTCCCCGATTTTCAAAGAAATTTTGTTTGGACAAGATATGATATAGAAGAACTTATAAAATCACTTCTTCAGGGTATGTTTATAGGAACTTTTTTGATTTTAGAAACGAATCCACAAAGTGTTCCTTTTAAGGTGATTTTTGTGGAAGGAGCAGAAAAGGTGAATCCCCAAATTTTTGAACAACCTAAGATATTAATTTTGGATGGACAACAAAGACTTACATCTTTATTTTACGCTATATATAGTCCTGATATTCCTCTACGCAATTCTGAGAATCCTTATGCATTCTTTATTGATTTAGAAAAACTTGCTGAAGATAACATTGAGGACGCGGTATTCAGCTGGTCAAAAAAATGGAGAGAGTTCAAGGAGATTATTGATGAAAACGGAGACTATAATCTTGAAGTTTTAAAAGAGAAGAAAATATTGCCATTGACAGTGTTTAAAGATATTCCTGAGTTCTATAAAATATGGTTTGGAGAGTATAAATTATTATTTGAAGACAAGGAAGCGAATAAAATATTTGCTTATATTGATAACATGATAAAATATAACATTTTTACTCTATCGCTTGGTCTATCATATAATGACAAACCTGATGAAATTGCTGCACTGTTTGAAAAAATCAATAAAAGTGGTGTAAAACTTTCCATTTATGATCTTCTTGTAGCAAGATTTTACAAGTTCATAAGACTTCGTGAAAAGTGGGAAGAAGTATTTGAAAATAGTGTTAATATTAAAAAACTTGCAGGAAGAATAGATAACACCACAGTTCCCTATTCATTTATTCAAGCTCTTGCTTTAGCGGCGGACAAAAATATCAGTTCACGAGAAATGCTAAAGATAGATAATAACATTCTTTCAGACCAGAGCTGGGCCAAAGTGGTTGATATTGCAGAAAACAAGGTATTGCCTTATTTGCTTCAGATAAATAACTTTGGCATTGTGGATTTTGAAAAGTGGCTACCTTACTATCCCATTGTCACGATGATGATTGCATTCTTTTTGAAATTTGAGCATCCTGACACAGATAAAATTGAAAAATGGTACTGGAGTGCAGTTTTTTCTGAACGATATTCAGGTTCTACTGAAACTGCTATGGCAAAAGACTTCAAAGAAGTATGTGTCTGGTTTAATAATAATAACTTTTTACCTGAGGTTGTGGAAAAATTAAGAAATCAATTAGAGAATAATGTTTATACTTTAAAAGAAGTCAGAAGGAAGGGGAGTTCAAAATATATCGGAATTTTCAATCTTTTATTTAAAAACGGAGCAAAGGATTTCTATTATCCTGAGAACATTGCTTTTAACCAGCTTGATGACCATCATATTTTCCCAGTGAGCTTTTTGAAAGCCAAAGGTGTGGAGGTTGATGTTGACTCAATTATGAACAGGACATTGATTTTTGAAAATACTAACAGAAGCATATCTCGTCGCAGTCCCGGTGATTACATAAAAAAGATGATTGAAATTCAAAAAGCAAAAGGGCTATCGGATCAAGAAGCAGAGCAAAAGGTAAAAGAGATATTAAAGGGCCATTTCATTGATGAAGAAATGTATATATTGTTAAAAAACACTACTGATAATCTGACACCTTCAGAGATTAAAGAGAACTTTGAAAGATTTATAAATAAACGAGAAAAGTTAATTTTGAATGAGATAAAAAGGCTGATAGAATAAGCCAAAAACTTTCAAGAGAAGGCTGAATGTGATGAGATTTGAAAAGTATTGGGCACATATCGGATAAGTTAAATTAGAGGAGCTGCCAAAAAAGGTTTTGGATAATGACCAAAGAAAAGAGTGGCTGATGAGGGAGTGGAGTGAGGCAAAATATAGGGATTTTTGATAGAGTTTGGCATAATAGAGAGTTTATAATAGTATAAGTCTAATAAGAATCTTTATAAATATGAAAAGTTTAAAAAATTCATTTTTGACTTAAAAAGTATTAGATAATAATTAATCTTAAGAACTAAGACAAACGGTAAAATGTCAAGAGGGTTTTTAAAAAAATTTTTTTAGATAATTAGGGCAAAAAAGACAATAGAATATCGAGCCGCTCAGCATGGAAAAATTTAACTGGCAGCTTGTTTGGGAAAGATTATTAAATTAAGAAATTTGGACTAACTAAGTATTGTAAACATCACCTCTTTCTTGATATATTTGACCTTTGCTGAGCATGGCAAAGATCAGAGGGATTAATCGTCTTGCGGTTAGGACGAGGGCACGTTTATGCTGGTGTTTGGTAACCTCTGAGAACTTCTTGTTGTAGAAAGCTTTGTAGCGTACTGTGTGCACCCTTACACAGTTAGCAGCCTCAACAAGATAGTATCTCAGGTATTGGTTACCACACTTAGCTAATGAGACATCTTGGGCATTGAAGTTGCCTGATTGGTACTGAGTCCAAACCAGGCCAGAGTACTTTGCCAAAGCAGCTTCATTTTTGAAGCGCTTGATATCACCGATTTCAGCGATGATGCCGGCTGCAAGAACATCTCCTATGCCAGGGATGGTAGTCAGGGTTTGAGAGAAAGCTTTAAGTAGTTTAGAGATTTCTTTGTCGAGTTTTTTGAGTTGTTCTTGCATAAATCTAATATTTTCAAGAGTCATAGACAAAGCTAAGTCATTTGCCTCAGCCAACAGAGGATGTAATCTGTATGAACGCTTAGCAGCGGTTTTAAGTATTTCAGCGATTTTATTGACATCTGAGAGTCTATTGTTGCCGTTATCGGATACGAACTTAATTAAATCTTCTAAAGGCATGGAGGCAATGTCGTCAGGTGTAAAGTTTTCGATGATAGCACAAGAAGCTTTACCGAAGATATCTGAAAATGGACAGTCTTGAGAATAAGTAGAGAATTTAAGGTATATGAGATTGAGAGCTCTGTTTTTTTCGCGAGTTAAGTTATGAACAAGGTGGTAGCGCATTCTGGTAAGGCGTTGTAGTGCAGCATATTTGAAGTCTGGTAAAGGAGTAGGGTTTAGTTTGCTGAACCTGACGCATTCAGCGATGACAATTGCATCGATGTTATCTGTTTTAGGCAAGAAAGTGTAGATTTTTTTAAAGCCTTTGACAACACTAGGATTAAGAACATAAAAAGTTGGTTTATATGGCAGCAGTTCAGATGAAGAAGCAAGGTACAAATGCAGATGCCAACCGTAATGTGAAGTTGCTTCCATGCCGAATTTAACGTAGGATAGATTATACTGGCTGAGGCAGTCAATAACTCTTTTGATTAATTCGTTAGCACCTTCTTGATCGTTAGGCAAGGAAAAAGGTTTTTTAATCAAGTGGTTACCGGCATCATCGACGAAGAAGATAGAATTTGACTGACTACTGATATCAATGCCCACGATTAAAGTATTAGGCAATTTAAAGTCCTCCTTTCTAAAGTGTGTGGTGTTAGAAAAAAGTTTTGCCCTTTATCCCTGGGGATTACACGTAATGCAGCCTCGCCGATATTAGAGCTACGGAGCAGTTTACAGGGTGCACACATCTGATATGCTCAAATCAGATGTGGTAAACTGACCGTGCACAGCAAACGAGTAAACATTACTCATGTAATCCTTTGGGGTTCAGTCTTTCTCAAGCTGTGACGTGCAGATATCAAAGCACGTCCAGCAGGAGGTGGTCAAAAAATATCCAAATAAACTAAATCAGGCTTAAACTTTTTCTGATATTAGTTTACCAGAGATAAAGGGCAAATTTAAACTGTAGCAGTCAATTTTAATATTCAATTTTTTAAGAAGTGAATGTTTTAAGAAAAGCTTTGTTATCAAGGTCAGTTTCCAGTAATCAATTGGTACTAATAATTTAATGTACCAATTGAGATATGAAGTTTTAAGTGATTTGATAATCATATTATACGAGAGAAGGATGTGAAATTGTTCACGTACAACTTTTTTCACTCCCTCTCTTTTGTTCTTTTTGCATATATGCTACTATATTTTTAAAGCAACATGTATGCAC
>JAOAJI010000022.1:13538-17975 GCA_026414265.1 Microcaldota archaeon | reverse complement strand
AGAATAAGAAACATGTTAGATGATGCAACTCTTATTCGCCTTTTATCAGGAAACAACGATTATATGTCAAGAGGCTTTGGACCTTTCTTCGGTCAGATCAATGAAGAAGAGCTTTACAGATTAATGCCTGAGCTAAGAACAAGTAATGTGAGTGGTAGAGACATAGAGCGTGCTTTTACTCAAGGTAATTTAAGGACACTTGCACGTGATTACAGCAACTTTTTCTATGATGGTCAGAGAAGGTTAAGAGGTGAAGTATTAGGCACAACAGGTTACATGGTTGATATCAGAACGAGACGGGACAAGTCAATCTCAGATGGAAAAGAAAAGGTAAAAGAAATGAAGTCGGCAGAATTATTTTACCACAGAGATGTTGACACTGGATTGAGACGCGCAACAGGAAGATATTATGAAGACGGAAGATTTCAGGAATATTCTGCAGCATATTCTTTTGGAAGAAGATATGAAGTTGGTGGAGGGTACATCCAAGACGAGGATAACAAAACAGGAGTACTTTATGGAGTTGACAAGACAAAGTTAGGTACTGATAAAAAAGGCATACATCCTTATCTAGTAGGTGCAATAACTAGAGACGTTAAGGTAGCAGGAGAAAGGTCTAGCACGGCATTGGGAATCGTAGGTGCGAAAATAAACTTAGGAAATCCAACCAGTTTGGGTTCTTTCTATGGTACAGCTATTGCAGGTTTCGGTTCTAATAATGATTACTTGATTGCCTACAGAGCTGATTATGGTTCTGCTTATGGTTCTGGTTATGGTTCAAACGGTCTTGTTAGAAGTGCAGCAATTTATCAATTCGGTGGTGGTAAAGAAAGAGGAGATTCCTTACATCTAGCTGCGACAGAAAGCAAAGAAACCATAAACAAAGATAGAGGAGAGTACTCAAGAAGGGAAAGGTCTTATGAAGCATGGACAGAGAGCTACAGAAATCCAGAAGTCAGTTATAGGCAAACTGGGATTGGATACATGCAGAGAGATGACAAAAGAACCGATAAAAGTACTACATCAACTGATGTTTATGCTCGTGCATACGATACTAGAGTTGGTTCTCAGAGCACAACAACACTCAGCTTAGGGTATTTCAGATCATCTCGTGATAATAAACCAACTGTAAAAACGGAACGGGAATATACTATGAGTGAACAGAAGGGTAACTTTTTACACATACACGGCTCAACCACATTGAGTAAGGGCAGCAGTCAGACTACAGGTGTCACAATAAGTACAGGAAAATCTGAGATGACTACAGTATATGACAAACAAGGTTCATATTCGATGCGCACAGACCCTCAGAGAATAACTGTTTCTACAGTTACTGACGGAAAGAACCTTGCTACAGGAGCTAACGTAGAGTTTAGGCTTGGAAAAAAGGTACATACTGATGGAAAAGGAGGAACAACAACGAGTGTTGATTATGTAGGAGGGACATACTATTCATACGGCAATAATCAAAAGCCAACTGGTATGGTTACATACACAAGAGAAGAACAAAGAGTTGGAGGTTATACAAGAGCACACGTCTCTTTAGGCAACCTCTATGGTCAAGGTTATTATGAGGCAGGGTTCATGTACGGTAGGTCAGGAAGAAACGTTGATTCGCAAATAGGTTTATTGTTATCAAGCAGAGGAATTTCAGTGTCTTATGGCGTTAGATGGTAACTTCTTCTTTAACTAAATATTTGGCTATCTGAGAGTATGCAGGCCTGGATAACAGAATCCCTAACAATGATCCTAGGATAGTAGCTACAGCAAACCCTATGATCTCTGTTATTCCGGAAAATAGAAGAGGCAACATTGCCATTATTGCTACTACTACGTTTATTGTAATTATCTCGTAAGCTCTTTTTAGTTTTTCTTCTATTGTCCTGTTCTGTATTCTTTTTAGAAGTTCATCTGTTATGACTATTTGCGCATCAACTGAAACACCAATTGCTGCTATAATGCCTGCAATTGTGGCAAGGTCAATAGTAAAAGTACCAAGAATAGCTATTAATATTATAATTTCGCAAAAACTGATTATCAAGACAGGAACTATGATTGAAACTTTTCTATATCTTATTGATACAAGTAACGATATAAAAAGAATTGCCAAAGCAAGTGCTATTACACTGTATTCTAAGAACCTTTGTCCTAGTGGTGCAGGTATCAACTTTTTGTTACCTATTGTTACTTTAACTGGTAATGATCCACTCTTCAATATATTTATAATCTCTTTAGTTTTCTCGTTAGCCAATTTATTCTTTTCATACACGTTAGTTGCATTAACTGTGCCTGAGATCACGTAACCTGTTGCTGAAGGAGTTCCTGTAGTGACTTCTGGTGATAGCGTAAGAGACGTTAAAAGACCAATTGCTTTCCACTCACTTACAAACATGTTATTAAGTTGTGGAATATACACCAATTCAGGTTTGGTTGAATCAACAACCTTATAAGATACATTGAATCTATCTAAGTCACTTTTAAGATAAGATTCCATTTTTTTATCTATAATAAGAAGCATGTATGACGAATTAAGGTATTCTGTAATGTTGAATTCAGACTCAGAAACAAAAGAAGAGTTGTCGTTTTCATATTTTATTGAGTCATGGAGAGCCATGATCAAAAGATTTTTTTGCATGGAATAGTTCTTGAAAAAATCATCTGGAATTATGATTAGAAAATTATTCGGTCTGTCCAAGAACATGTATATCTGTTTATTTGCCTCGCCTTTGACTGCTTGGGCAAATTGTAGATTACCTTTAGAATCAAGACTCAGTCTAACCCCCCAATCCGCTTTGCTATGAGATAATTCGTTTGTAGATACTGGCATTATTGTATTTTGTACTATAGAGTTGCCTGAAATAGCCAGTTTTCCATTGACTATACCAACGAAGACGCCTTGTTGTGTAACTAATCTTTCAACTAAGCTTATTTCTTTTTCGTTACCTGCAGGGAGTTCAAGATAAATTAGGTCATTGCCTATTGCTTTTACCTTAACCTGAGTTAGTCCAAAACCACTTACTCTGTTTTTGATTTTTAAAATAAGCTCGTCCATGGTTTCTTTATCAACTTTTTTTTCTAACGTAATTGGTATTCTTACTCCTCCTACGAAATCTATACCCCACTTAATCCCATTAATGAAAATATGAGCTAAAGATACTATAACTAATATTGCAAGTGCTTTTACTTTCCATGAAGAAAAAATTTCTCTTATAACTGTATTTGAGTTTTCTGATTTCTCACTTTTGGTTTGATTCTTTTGATTCTCTTGGTTCATCGTAAGCACCTTTAAAATTAACAAATTAACCTTTGTTTTCTTCTAATTTCTTCTTTTTTTCTTTGTTTTCAACTTCTTCAATATAATGTAAAATGATTACTGCATTTATGCCCCAAGTTGCAAACAAATCACCAATAAGTCCTAAGATAGCAGTTGCAGCAATTTCATAATAAGTAGATATTCTCAAATAATTTGATACGATAAGAAGCAATGAAAATGACATTATAGACGTGATAGTCATTGTAACTCCTGTTTTAAGCGCATCGTAAGCTCTTTCAATTGGTATTAATTCTTTCTTTTTCAAAGTCCTCACAGTTAAAAGTATGTTAGTGTCTAGAGAAAAACCTATTAACATTAGGAGTGCTGCAAAAGACGCAAAACTCAATGGTATGTTAAAAAAAGCCATTAGGCCTATTGCAATTAAGATATCTGCTAAAGCACCTATTATAACTGCGAAAGCAGGTACAAAGGACCTGAAATACAGCATGACTATCAGAAATGCCAGTACTCCAGAAAACAATGCAACATTTTTAGCTTCTTCAATGAATCTCGTAGACAATGTTGGGGTAATTGTATTAATCGAAAGAGATGAAATATTGTAATTTGTTCTCAAAAGAGTTTCTATCTCTTTGTAGTAGTTATTTAAGTAAAAATTATAGGCACTGCTAACTTGGTTGTCTATTTCGCTCATACTCATTTCATAAACAGATTTATTATTTGAGTAATTAGTCATAATGAATAATTCATTTGCTTTCTGTTTAATCGTCTCTTCATAAAATTTAATTTGAGTATTGTTTCCTTGTAAGAGACTGTTTGTGTAATTATCAAACAAAATAGAAATTTCGTTTTTCAAGGCTTCTGCTTTTTCTATGTCTTCACTTTTTTTGATTTCAAGTTCTATTTGGAAGCCATTTGGTGTTTGATAAACATTTGAGTACAATCCAGAGTAGTTGGAAAAAGTAGTTTCTAACTCTTTTTGAGTAACTTCTTTATCTGTAATCGCAACAATAAGTGTTCCGCCTGTAAACTCTGTTCCTAATTTTAGTTTGGGTAACTGCGATACAGCAAAAATGATGATAATAATGGGTATTATTAACAAAAGTCTGTAATTTGTTATTTGGTAAATATTCATGAAGCTATTTTGATTGATAATATTTTTAATA
>JAOAJI010000022.1:0-13530 GCA_026414265.1 Microcaldota archaeon | reverse complement strand
GGGTATTATTAACAAAAGTCTGTAATTTGTTATTTGGTAAATATTCATGAAGCTATTTTGATTGATAATATTTTTAATAACACTTCTTACCATACTAGAATATGGTATAGTAATCTTTTCTTATGAAATGGTGATATCATGATAGTAGATGTAGTTTTTGGTGCTCAATATGGCGATGAAGGTAAAGGTAAAATTATTTCATACTTCGCCATGAAAAAATATTACTCTGCTTATGTGAGGGCAGGAGTAGGGCCAAACGCAGGCCATACAGTATTTCACAGAGGAAAAAAGTATGCACTTCGTCAATTACCTTCTGGTTTTCTTGATCCTGATGCACACTTGTACATAGGTGCTGGAGTGTTAGTCAATCCTAAAGTATTGTTTGAAGAAATAGAGAATTTTGAGATCGATAAAAAAAGAATCCACATAGATTATAATGCAGGTGTTATCAATGAAAGACACATTTCTATAGAATTAGGCTCTGAGCATGCGAAACAAATAGGTACGACTAAAACAGGCTGCGGTCCTGCAATAGAAGATAGAGCAGGAAGGAGATTAGTTCTTGCAAAAGATACGGATGAATTAAAAGAATTTGTTTGTGATGTAAGAAGGGAATTAGAAAAACACAGACGAGTTTTAGTTGAAGGATCCCAAGGTTTTATGCTGTCTAATTACCATGGAACCTACCCTTTTGTTACATCTAAAGATACATCAGTTTCGGCTTTTTTGGCAGACGTAGGTATAGGCCCTAAACAAGTTAGCGACATAATCATGGTTATGAAGAGCTATACAACGAGAGTTGGAAACGGTCCTCTAAAAAATGAGCTTTCAGTTGAAGAAATTAAAAAATACAATCTTGAGGAATACGGTACAGTTACAGGACGGCTCAGAAGAGTATCAAAAGACTTACACTTTGACGATTTGGAGAAAGCAGTATTGGTTAATACCCCTACTTGCATAGCTTTGACTAAATTAGATGCTTTGTTTAAGGAAATTAAAGGTATCAAGAATTTTGATGAACTAAAAATAACAAGTAAAGAAGCTTATGAGTTTGTTGTTAACATCGAAAAAAGATTAAAAGTGAATGTAAAGTATATAGGTACAGGACCAAATGACGACGAAATTATTGTAAGAGATGAAATTCCTTAGAAGTTTTTTTAATTGTGATAATAATGGCCTTGCGTTTTTGGAAAAGGAAACTTCCTGATAGAGAGGAAAAGGCCTACAAAATCGAAGTAAAGGTTGAGCAAGGGGTATTCGATAAGAAAGTTCTAATATTATTAGATTCCTTGTTTCGCAAAAAAATTCTTAAAAGTATTGACTATTGTGTTTCTACAGGTAAAGAAGCAGATGTCTTTCGCGGTACTGATTTTAATGACAATTTTGTTGCAATAAAAATTTTTAGAACGTACACTGGTCAATTTCATAGGTTCGATGATTATTGGGATGAGTCAATGGCCATCAAAATGAAGAAAAAAAATTCTGTTATAGATTTATGGTGTTCAAAAGAGTTTAAGGTTCTACAGCTTTTATCTGATTTGGAGATAGCGCCTCAACCAATATACAGATTGCAAAATATTAACGTCATGTCATTTTTAGGCGAGAACGGAATCCCCTATTCATTAATAAAGGACATCAAAGAAGACTTAGATCAAAAAACTTATGATGCTATCTTATCATCCATAAAAAAAATGTACGTGAGAGGCATAGTGCATTCTGATTTGAGTGAGTACAATATCATGTATGATGACAATTCGAAAAAAGTATATTTCATTGACTTTGCACAGGCAGTTTCGAATCATCATAGAAACGCGGAAAAATTTTTGAGAAGAGATGTAGAGAACATAAACAAATTTTTTAAAAGTATTAACAACATAGAGATAACAGAAAGCGATCAAATACTAAAACAAATTCTTGAGCTTAAGCATTAGTTTTTAAGCATTAAGTGGTTTTATATATATGTCTTGTAGCAGTTCTCTATTAACAAAATACAGATAAGATACAAGTTGGACTTATTATGTTGCTAATTAATCATCTTATTTAGGTTGGTATCATGGACTTTACAAATGATGATCATGTTGAAACACATAATGTTAGTAATAGTATTAGTAATGACGCCAGTAGTTCTACTAATCTTGATAAGACAAGTCTTTCTCAAATTAGTTCCAACAAAAAAGGTTCCTATACCGCTGAATCTATAAAGGTTCTAGAAGGCTTGGAGGCGGTTAGAAAAAGACCAGCAATGTACATTGGAGACACTGGCATAAGGGGTTTACATCACTTGATTAATGAAATAGTTGATAACAGCATAGACGAAGTTCTTGCTGGATATTGTAATTGGATTAAAGTGGTTTTAAGAAAAGACGGCTACTGTGAGGTACACGATAACGGACGTGGTATACCTGTTGATGAACACCCAACTGAAAAAAGACCTGCCATAGAAGTTGTTTTGTCTGTGCTACACGCTGGTGGAAAGTTTGATGAAAAAGCTTATACTATTTCTGGAGGTTTACACGGTGTTGGAGCTTCATGTGTAAATGCGTTGAGTGAGCACTTGATAGCCATAGTTAAAAGAGACAAAGCAGTTTGGCAAATCGAATTTTCAAGAGGCAAATTAATCAAACCCTTGACAAAGATAAAAGATCTAGAATCAGAAAATGATACAGGTACAACAATTATATTTAAGCCTGATGATGAGATTTTTCCAATTATTGAATTTGACAGAAACGTTGTTGAAAAAAGGCTCAAAGAATTAGCTTATATCAACAAAGGCGTTATTATAGAATTATTTGATGAGCGAGACAATTACTATGCAAAGTTCCAGTTCACAAGAGGCATAACTGAATACTTGCAAACTTTAGAACCAAAGTTATTGCATAATCCTATTAATTTCTATTTTCGTTCACCAGACAACAACATAATAACTGAAGTCGCGTTTGCTTTTGCTAATAGATATACTCCAATGATTCTGTCTTATGCAAACAACATAAACACTATAGAGGGAGGAACCCATGTAATTGGCTTTAGATCAGCGTTGACAAGAGCAACTAACGAATATGCGGAAAGGAACAATTATCTCAAACAGACAAACAACGAAAGATTTAGTGGAGAAGATATACTAGAAGGCGTAGTAGCAATCATTTCAGTTATGGTCAAAGGACCTCAGTTCGAAGGCCAAACAAAAACAAAATTAGGTAATGCAGAAGTAAAAAGCTTTGTTGAAAAATATTTTTACGAATCGTTTTCAAGGTATTTGGAGGAAAACCCTGGTACTGCAAAAATAATAATAGAAAGATGTCTACAAGCCTTTGAAGCAAGAATAGCAGCACAAAAGGCAAAGGAACTTGTGAGGAGCAAAAAAAATTTGGAACTATCATTGCCTGGAAAGCTGGCAGATTGCATTGAGAAAGACCCTGAAAAGGCAGAGCTTTTCATAGTCGAAGGCGATTCTGCTGGAGGTACGGCGCGCCAAGGAAGGAACAGAGAATATCAGGCTATTTTGCCTCTTCGTGGTAAGATCTTAAATGTAGAAAAAGCGAGCATATCTAAAATGTTAAACAACGAAGAAATAAGCGCATTAGTTTCTGCTATAGGTACTGGAATAATTGAACTAAGTGATAACAAGCCAAATTCAGAAATAGTTTCTGAAGATAAGAAAAAAGGAGAAGAAACAACATTACAAAGCACTAAAACAAATTCAGACAAACAAGAATCTTTTGACCTTAATTTGCGTCGTTATTCAAAGATAATAATAATGACTGATGCAGATGTAGACGGAGCGCACATAAGGACTTTGCTATTAACTTTTTTTTACAGGTACATGAAGCCTTTGATAGAACATGGTTACATATACGTTAGTCAACCGCCATTGTACAGAGTAAAGAAAGGTAAGTTTGAAAGATATTTCTACACAGATGAAGAGCTGGAGCTTTTCCTGCAGTCCCAAAACGACAGAGATAGTTATCATGTTCAGAGATATAAAGGTCTCGGTGAAATGAATGCTGACCAATTATGGCAAACAACTATGAATCCTGAAACTAGAACACTGTTAAAAGTGACAATTCAAGACGCTGCCAAAGCTGATGAATTATTTCAAATTTTGATGGGCGAAAAAGTTGAACCTAGAAAGAATTTTATAATGCAGCATTCAAAAGAAGCAAAACTTGACATATGATTTTTGAAAAAACCAATTAGATTAATTACATGTTAAAGCATATTCTTACAATAACAAAAAATAGATTATGAGGTTGTGATAATCTTGACGATAATAGATAAACCTATAGAAGAAGAATTAAAGAGTTCTTACATCGATTATGCAATGAGTGTAATAGTTGGTAGAGCTTTGCCAGACGTTCACGATGGATTAAAACCAGTGCAGAGAAGAATTCTGTTTGCCATGTACGATATGGGATTGACAAGCGATAAGAATTATCAAAAAAGCGCCAAAGTAGTTGGTGAAGTCTTAGGAAAGTATCATCCTCATGGTGACTCAGCTATTTATTCTACCTTGGTTAGATTGGCTCAAGATTTTTCCTTAAGGTATACTTTGGTTGATGGTCAAGGCAACTTTGGTTCTATTGATGGCGATGACGCTGCAGCCATGAGGTATACTGAAGTACGTATGCAAAAAATTTCAAATTATCTGCTAATTGATTTAGAGTTTAACACAGTTGACATGGTGCCTAATTTTGACAATACTTTGAAAGAGCCTAGTGTTTTGCCAACAAGAGTACCTAATCTTCTTATCAATGGCTCAACAGGTATAGCAGTCGGCATGGCAACAAATATACCTCCTCACAACTTAAACGAAATCATAGACGCTTTAATATTTTTAATAGACAATCAAGAGGCAAAAGACCTGGATTTGCTTAAAATTGTGAAAGGACCTGACTTTCCAACAGGCGGAATAATTTGCGGTAGCAAAGGAATCAGAGACGCGTATTTAACAGGTAAAGGGTCAATAGTTTTGAGAGGTAGAGCCAAAATTGATGAGAAAACAAATTCAATAATTATTACTGAGATCCCATACACAGTAAACAAATCTGATTTGATCCAGGAAATTGCTGAGCTCATTCAAAACAAAGTAATAGATGCATCGAGTGTTTATGATTACAGTAACAAGGAAGGGATACACATTGAAGTTAAACTTAAAAAAGGTGCAATTCCAGAGGTTGTATTAAACAATCTTTACTCATATACCAAACTTCAGATATCTTATCAGATTATGAATGTCTGTATCTTAAATCAGATGCCGAAGTTAATGACCCTAAAAGAAATGTTATCTGAGTTCATCAAGTTTAGAGAGAGGGTAATAACAAGACGTACTAAGTATTTGCTCGAGCAGACATTAAAAAGATTGAACATAGTTGAAGGTCTAATGATTGCTCTCAACGATATTGACAACGTCATAAAGATTTTAAGGTATTCTGGAAGTGTTGATGAAGCTGAACAGATACTGATAAAAAATTACAATCTTAATCAAGAGCAGGTAGATGCAATCCTCTCTATGAAATTACAGTTACTTATTAAGATAGAGCACGATAAACTCCAAAAAGAAAAACAAGAGCTGATTAATAAAAAAGCTGAATACGAAAGTATCTTGAATGATCGTAATAAATTATTAGCTATAATGAAATCAGAATTTCTGGAAATCAAGCAACTATTCGGCGATAATAGGAAAACTGAAATTGACGAATCTGTTCAAGTAGATATTGTTGAAGAAGACCTGATAGAGGAAGAAGATGTAGTGATAATTTTAACGTCTTCTAATTACGTTAAGCGTATACCTTTGTCTGAATACAGATTACAGAACAGAGGCGGCAGGGGCGTATTGACATCCTCTCAAACAGATAATGAGATCGTTAAACGAGTTATTACATGTAGCTCAAAGGACTATTTGTTGATTTTCACTAGTAGAGGCAGAGTGTTCTGGTTGAAGGCCTATAAAATACCTGAGCTCAGCCGTTATTCTACAGGTAAGCACATAAGTAATTTAATCAAGCTTGAAGAGAATGAATCTCCTACCAATTTATTACCCATCTCTGACTTGACTGAAGAAAACTATTTATTTATTGCTACAAAACGTGGTCTAGTTAAAAAAGTCTCAAGTATTCATTTTTCCAAGCCAAGGGTAACAGGTAAACTTGCTATCAGATTAAGTGAAAACGATTCATTGGCAGATGTACTTGTAGTTGAAGATTTTGTTAATGTAATACTTTCAACCAAACTCGGTAAAGCTATTAGATTTGATGTTAACCAAATAAGGGAAACTGGTAGATCGTCAAAAGGCATAAGGGGAATAAGATTAGCTAATGGAGATGAATTGATCTCTGTATCTAAAGTTAGTGTTGGTTCACAATACTTGTTGACGGTAACAGAAAACGGTTTTGGTAAAAGAACTAGTATCGATCGCTATAGGCTCCAGGCACGTGGCGGTAAGGGTATTACAAGTATAATAACAGACCAAAGGAACGGTAATGTAGTTTTCGCTCACACAGTCTCAGATAAAGAGCAATTGTTATTGCTTAGTAGTGGCGGAAAGGCAATAAGAATACCTGTTAATATGATAAGAAAAGTCAAAAGAATAGCCAAAGGAGTCAAACTTATGAAACTAGATACTGATGAAAAAATAGTCAGTTGCTCTGTTGTGCAAGTTGAAGATGATAACGGAAAGCACGAGAAAGAGAACCAGAACAGTATTTCTGGCTCTCCAAACTGAGTCAAGATTGCTATTTGGTAATCATAAATTTCTGTCATCATGAGTGAATTATTTTTCTTCAGAAATGATGACTATTTTTCAAGTGCAATTTCATAAGCCTTGAAATAATTAGCTATAACTTTTTCCCAGTCAAACATTTTTGCTAATGTTTCAGAATCTTTTTTTAGCTTGTCAAGTTGGTTTTTGTCAAGAGCTACTAGTTCTTCTAAAATTTGCGCATAATTACTCACTATCTGTTCGTGACTCTTGTTAAGAATATCTATGACGATGATACCGTGGCTAATATTTTCACAATCTTTCAAATAATGTCTGACATATCTCCCAAAACCTGTGTTAGATGATGTTATAGCTATATTGCCCATCAAAGCCGCTTCTAAAGGCGTGTAACCAAAAGGCTCGTATCTTGACGGGAACATCCCTATATCAAAGCTGCTAATAACAGAGTAATAGTTATTGGCTAAAAGATTGTCTTTTGGATTAAGATAAGTTGGATAAAAGATAACTTTTACTCTATTTTCTTTAGAATTAATCAAATTATTTTTTATGCATCTCTCAATGATAGGGTCGTTTCCGTATTGTAAGTAATGTGTCAATAGAATCGGATTACCATTATTGTCAAACGATTTTTTGAGTTCACTTAGCATATCTAAGAGATGTTTTCTAATTTCCTTGTCTTGAATAGTTCTAACAGCATTAAGCGTACTTCCATATACATCGTAAATCTTAGAGACACCTATGTTTTCTAAAACTTCACTGACTTTGTCAATCAAAAGGTAGTTGTGTATTATTTCATCTCTTGGCTTAGATATTCCTGATGGTGCAAAAATGAATGCAAATACATTAACATTTGAGTTATGATTTCTTAGTCGCCTATCAAGCTCTGCTATTGAATCTATGAATATATCGTAGCCCTTGTTGGTAAACTCGTATCTTCCTGAAATGTAAATCGTTTTGATGTCTTTTAAGTTTATTTCGTAATATGGGCTGAATAGCGCGTCTATGAATTGTAAAAGCTCTTGTTTGTTATATTCTTTTAGTTTTTGATTAGTTAAACTTGATTGCATTTTTTTTATTTCTGCGTCTATTCCATTTATTGTTATTACATCAGCCTTTTTCCCTAGGATGTAATCACATTCATATGAAGTAGTTTCACTAACTGTTGTGAAAACGCTTGCATTATGAGCTGCTGCAGTTTCAATCAAATGTTTGCTTTCTACATTGAATTTATATGCTTCTCTGATAAGTGAATCGTTACGGATTTTATTCTCAGAGTAATCCATAGCTTCTGAAAAAACGTCTCTGCCATAAGACGATAATGTTCTTCCCAGTACAGTTGCATGAGTTGTAAACACTGATCTTATCGAAGGTTCGTAAATTTTCAGGTATAGTAAACCTGAAGCGGTTATCCATTCATGGAAGTGACAAATGATTTGTTCATCTAAACTTTTGAAGAACGGTAAAAATTTTTTTATTGTTAAACCTGTAGCTAATCCAAACAATACGTTTTCAGAAAAGTCCCAGCTTCTGTCATTTAACGAATCTACTCCGAATTTTTCCCATAGCTGAAACTTAAAATGATTGATAAATAAATCTTCATGATTGTCTATTCTTATTTTTTTTTCAAATAATCTCTTAAACTCAATTAGAATCAGGTTGACGTTATCAGCGTATATCCAGTTTGCAAATTTAGTTGTTATGTAATAATCTTTTTCTAGTTCGTCTACAAACTTTTCTAGTTGTTTTGGTGTCTTTTGATATTCAACATCTACATTGCAAAGTTCATCGTGCATGCCTATCAAGAAATATTTTCCTTTTAGTTTTTTGTTTACATAAGGCGCTTTGCTTCTCAGCACAGTGTATATCCCGCCTATTTTTCTTCCAGCTTCACTTGATACTTCTATCAGTAGCATAAAATCACTTACATGTTATTGTATTAGAATGAAACATGCATTGAGTTACAATTCTTTTTTCAATTTATATATTTATTAATTCTTCTTATTATTTCATTCAATATGCAATCTCTCATTAAAAACATTCCAGATTTCTCATTTTACGATTTTGGCAAATACTTTAGCCTATTAAAGGACAATCTTCTATCCTTCAAAGCTATTATGGATTACTTAAAAATGTTTGTTTATAGAATAAAAAAATTTTTGGTTGTGTTATTTTTAACCATCATGTATTATCAATTCATGACGTTTCATGTTCTTAGTTCGGATAATTCTGCCACTAATCAAAATGATTTATTCGGATTCTTTCTGAGTGTTTTTTCAATAGTTTTGCTTTTTCTATTGTTTTTTTATTTTCTTTATAAAACAATAGATGTCATATACTTCACGAATACTTTTTGGTTAGATAAGTTGGGCTACGAAATAGTTAAAAAAGACGAGAAATTTTTTAGCATAGGAAAATTAAGTATCTCATCAGTTGTATACTATAACTTTAACATGATAGCGTCATTTCTTTTAACTATATTTCTATCTATCTTTAACATCTTTGATAAAAAGTATTTAATCTATTCAGTGGTTTTATTTCTGGCATTTTTAATCTTTCCGTTAGTCGGTCTTGAAGTCTTGGGTCTCTTAGTTTTTCTTATATTAATCTTCATAGTTATCAGGAATTTTTTTAGATATTCTTTTTTCTATCAATACTATTTAACGACAGATTCAAGATTAATAAATTCTTACAAAATTTCTTTTGAATCTACACACAAGAGATTTTTAAAAATTTTTTTGACTTACTTGGTACTTTACCTTATAATTATTGTTTTGAGTATGTTGATTTTCAATTTTTCTCTATTATCAACGTTTTTCATTCAAGGCACTATTTATGAAAGATTGAATTTTTTTTATACGGAATTGATCTTTCAAAAAAGTGTTAATATTTTAGATTATTTACTTGTTTCAATGATCATGGCTCTGATTAGCACATACACAATCATGGTTATTTTTTTCATAATTTCAATTTCTCAGATAATGACATCAACTGTTTTCAAACTACACTACGATGAGGTAAAATCTAATGAATGATAACTTATATGAGATTTTTCATAATGTATACGAATACAAAGATAAAGATACAAACAATCATTTTTTGTTGACCGAAAACCTTGCTCCAGGTAATAAAGTTTATGACGAAAAGTTGATTAGAATTCAAAATAGAGAGTTTAGGACATGGAATCCTTTCAAAAGTAAACTTGCAGCTGCAATTAAGTGCAATTTAAAACATTTTGCTTTTTGTGAAAATTCGATAGTTTTATACTTAGGCGCAGCCACAGGCACGACTGCATCACACATATCAGATATCTGCAGAAGAGGCATGGTATATTGTGTTGAGTTTTCATCTTACGCGATGCAGAGTTTGGTAAGTGTATGTGAAAAGAGAACAAACATGATACCAATTTTGGCAGACGCAAGAAAAGTTGAAGAATATCTGGCCATTGGTAAAGTTGATATAATATATCAAGACGTTGCACAGCCTGATCAAATAAGAATTCTAAAAATCAACTCTCAAGCATTTCTAAAATCTGGTGGAATAGCTTATTTGTGTTTGAAAGCAAGAAGCGTCGATGTTAGGAAATCAAATAGCAGAATCTTTAAAGAAGCCACTCAAGAATTAGAAAAAGACTTTGAAATCTTGGAAAAAATAGACATTTCAAGATATGAGAAAGACCACATGTTTTACGTTTTAAGGTATGGTTAGTACAATAACTTGCTCACTTATATAAAAAATAACACAACTTATTTAAGTATGCTCATTTTATATTTATATATGAAGAAAACTGTAATCCCTACATTAAATAAAAAATCTTATCCTATTACTACATTTTCATTATGTTTATTTATATTAATTTTATATTTTATCATTTTTCTTACATCTCTTAGTTTCTCTCAAAGAATCTCTAATTCAGGTTTTGATAAACAATCAGTCCTAGTACTGTCGGTTATCAAAAAATCTGACCCCTATGACTCAGTTAACGATATTAGAAAGATCGATATCGTAGGATTTTACATGGACGTCTCAGGATACGTCCAATACAAGGATAGCATTAATACCCATCCTGCTACCTCAAGTCAACAACAAGGTAACGTTGTTCAAGGCACACACACAGTTGGTCCTGGGGTTCCTAATGTTAATACACAAGTTAATCCTCTTTCTAACACAAACGTGAAAGTTTATTATTTTGATGAAGGTTTAGGATCTTCAATATATCTGACAACAATAACGTTGGATGCTAACGGAATGGGCTCATTCGATCTAGGGAATGTTAATAGTTTTCCGAAAAATTGTAGAACGTATATCTTTCAAGTAGAATCTACTAATCTTTATGATGGCACTATAGAAAAAGTAGATGTATGTAAAATTACTTCAGACATGATTGACTTCAGACAGACATTAGTAGACTATTTCAACAACAATCCTACTTCTGTTTTTGCTTGTGTATCTGCATTCATTCTTTTAGGTGTATTGTTTGCATTTGCTTTTTCTTCTGGAGTGAATCCTCTTCGTTTTTGGGACATTAACACTCCACGATTACCGAAAGCAAAAATCCCTAGGATAAACAGACTTCCAATGATGGGTGGTTTTTGGGAATTGACAAAGAGGTTCAGAGATAATATAAAAACCTTTATCAAAATGCGAGAAACCTATAGAAACAGGGCAAATGAAATTAGGTCAGAGATCAGGGACAACATACGAAGACTTAATTCGAAGCTTGCTGAAGTTAATCAGAGAATAGCAGCAGGCCAAGGCACAGCTGATTTAAAAAAACTCAGAAAACAATTGCAAAAAGAAATAAGAGAAGAGAATGAAAGATTGAGGGATTTAGAAAGGATAGTCCACAAGTTAGATAGGGCTTCATTGCTCTTGACAATTCTGTCATTTCTTGAGATAGGGACAAAAAAAGAAGATGGCATTAGTTGGACAGCCTTGTACTGGTTAAAAATGCGAGCAGCTCTTGGAGATAGAGCCGCAAGGGAGATATTAACAGAGTGGAAGCGCCTAAAACAAACGGGCAATATAGCTAATCTCAAGAGCCAGAATTTTAGGGCACTTTTAAAACAATCATTTGACGCAGAATTGAATGCTTTGGCGCTGTTGATAGAGCGCATGGAAAGAGCAGGTAGAAGACGAAGTAAACTTTTGAATTTGGTTGATGAATCCTTAAGAGGTAATCAAGTAGGTAGCCAACTTGATAAGTTAAATAGAGCTAAAACAGCAGTACGTGAAGTAGACAGGGAGTATCATAAGTTAAGAGATATTATTAACAGATTAGACAATGAAATTTCTAACATTATTAATAATAACAGTCGTGCAGCACAAAGGTGGGAAATAAACGCATATAGGGGTCAAAGTTCATATAATAGTTTAGAAGAGGCACAAAATGCTTTGAAACAGTTTCATGTGGATCAACAGAATTTCAAATATACGTATTTGGCAAATATTCACAAAACAAATGTTGATAAGATAGACATCAATCAGGTTCCTGATGTTGCTACCCTTGAAGAAATCTCGCGTAGATTAAGAGGTGAAAAGACTGCGATTCTTGAGCTCGAGACTATTAGGCGTGAACTAATGTTTATGGGCTCTATGTTTACAGAGTACAGTTCTGCTGAATTACAGAAGATGAGACTTATTTACGAAAATACATTTGGTGGAATCTTAGGTGCTCTATACAGTATGCCTGTGTTTGGTAAGGTCTTCGAAGGATTTTCCTACTACAGTATATGGGGTGTTGGCAGTTCTTTATTGGCTGTTAGAGGAATAGGTGAAATGTTTTTATCTCCTATAGTCGGGTTGTCGATATTCGTGAATCGTTTTGGTTGGTATAGAAATTCAATTAACAGAGTAATAGATGCACATACTAATTTCCTAAACATTTTAACATCTATCGCAAACAATCAAAACCTAAACCCAATATTGAGGAAATTTGCTTCCTCTTATGTAGTAGCTTACCCTAAGGTTACAGAACTTATTCACAGTCTGTTGTATGCCAAAGATGTCGGATTTGTGAAAGCACGAGACATCAAGATAGGTCATGTGTTGGACCCAGACCAGAAAGTAGCAACTGAAACAGTAAGGAATCATGACCAGATTTTAGGTTTACTTTCAAGAGATTTAATAGAGCACCTTGAAAGAGATCTAAACAATATTAATGACCCTAATCTAAGAGAGCAAGTAAGAAAAATAATAGAATCTTATAGGGCACGTGATAACGAAGGATTGAGAACCACTACTAATACAGAATCTTTAGTAAATGAAACAACAAGATTGATTAATTTAATAGGTTCTCATAATAGAGAACTCGCGAACAGGATTATTGAATTGAGGGATTTCTATAATGGTAGCAACAATCTTGTGAATGAAGTTAAAAATCTTAGAACAGATGGAGTTACAAGACAAAATAAGTTGATGGAATTAAGAGCCTTAATAGAGAATAACGAACAACTTAAGCAGTATCGTGCAGTTATAAAGGCTTTGTATCACATGAAGTTGCTAGCAGAACCTAGTTTACTCGAAAATTGGCTGCTTTTCAGTCAGGATGAAAGAAATGTTGGAATAATTGAAAATGAAACTACCAGATCAAGAATGCAGATAGGTGAAGCTGGAAGAGAAATGAGAGAACTAATTGAAAACACATTAAGAGCAGAGTTTGAGCGTTTAATGAATGCAAGAAATACAAGAAATCCTAATGATATAATAGGTACCAGAGAATTTAACGAAAATATACTAGAAAGAGCTGGTGCAGAGCTTTTTTCTATCCTCTCAAGAATAGTTATTGTTGATTATCTGGCTGTGGAAATGCCTAACGT
>JAOAJI010000021.1 GCA_026414265.1 Microcaldota archaeon | reverse complement strand
AAAAGAATCAGTAATAAAAATAAGAGAACTATCAATTCCCAGCCTTGAGCCATAGTAGCAGCAATAGGATATTTTGCAGTAACTTGGTTAATATCTGCTGAAAAAATAACTCCAAAGAAAAGAGCGGTAACGAACAACGATAATCCGAACCTAATTAAAAGCATTTTTATTTCACCTAGACCATTCTAGTCAATAAACTTATGTCCATTTCTTCACCTAGTATTTTTGTGATAGCCTTGACTGAACTAACAACGATCAAGAAATTAATTGTCTGAAATACTACATCAACTAACAAAAATAAACCAATTATCATGATACTTACATTAAAAAGTGCCCCTGGAGCAGCCAACAAGTAAGCTAAGGTGTGTTCAAATTTTGGATCTGTACCAAACTCATTCACAACATTAGCAGAAAATTGTTGATACTTTATCAAAGCATATAATATATCATCTGTTATGACATCGAAAAAAGATCTCTGCAAAGCTAAACTTTTTCCAAGATAACCCGATAAAACTAGCAATAAACCTATCAATCCAACAACTAAAAGTTTTTTAGCATATCCAAATAGACTCAATATGACAATTAATACTATTGTTGCACTTAACGATGTTACAAATAGAAAGAACAACTTGGAGTAAATCGTCTCAAAAACAAATTTTGCATTGAGAAGTATCAAAAAAGGATAAACAAAGTTAAAACCAAAAACTAAACCTATAAGAGCACCACCAAATTTGCGTGTGGCCTGAAAACATCTGAAAAAAATTCCTAATGGAAGTAAATAATTGAAAAATGCATATGCTGAATAAACTAGTGCCCTAAAAAGCACCATGTGGACTAAATATAAATTAATTAGTATGCTAATCATTGTATTGAATGATTGTGACTGCTGCCCATAACCAGCCATCGGATTAACCATTATACCAATTCCGCCTGCAGAAGACTGCCAAGTTATATCAGAGATTCCTAATACTATTTGAGCAGCGCCTAATACGTACAGGGCATATGAGTGGTATTTTCTAATCTGCTCAAAGTATTTCTCGACAATCATAAACATCGAGACTTGATTTGGGTCTACTGGATTACCAAATATACGCTCTAAAATCTGATCGCTGAAAAATATTGAAACAGGGAATTTACATAATAATTGTGTGGTACCTATTATACCGAACAAAATCATTAGCGTAAATAATGTTTCAAATAATTCTAATTTCAAAAAAGCTTCAATGTTGGGCATGTCTAAAAGTTTTCCTATGAAATAAATTACGATCAACAACGAGATAGAAAAGATTAACCCAACTAAGGCTAAAACAAACCATTGAGGGAATAATGAAGTAATAAACCCTGAAACATCTAATGAACCGCCAACGACTTTGCAAAACAAATCTTGATAATACATCTACAATAACCTCGCAATCGCAGCCAAATTAAAGTCAGTACCCAAAAACTTTGCAAATGCTTTTACTGAAAGTAAAGTTACGTATATATTAATTGCAGGCCATATCAAAGACATTACTACAACCAAAAAAAGGGTCTCTTGAAATATTACGTTAAAGATTAATGAAGACAAATAAATCATAGTGTACATGTTAAAGTAAATGATAAACAACGCCATTAATCCACCAATTGCTTCACCAAGCACATTTGCTATAAAAGAAAAGCTCCTGTTTTGTAATATAGGTTTTATAGTATTGTTGTAGAATGTGTCTGCTTGAGGCGAAATAAACGTCATCATCCCGTGAAACGATAAGTGTAAAATATAGATAGCAATAACGTTCCTTAATATATATGCAATATTACTACCTAAGACTGATTCAAGAGTTAGTTCTCTGTTCGAATCCCCATAAACCATCTTAGCATGAACAGCATTCAGGTTCAACATCATAGGATAAACAATCAACAACCCTATGACAACTGCTATTACTATGTTACCAAAAGGTTTAGTAAATGGAAATAGTCGCAAAACTATTCCGAGAGGCAATAATAATTCTAAGCTATAACACTCTATAAAATCTAATACAAATCCTTGTAAAATCCAATGACCAACTGCAACGTTAGCGCTCTGTAATAAAACAGCAATCGCATGCAGAATAGGATTCAAAGCATTACCGAAACTTATCGAAAATCCTATCAACTTTATTCTGAAATGGATAGATATTGAAGCTAAAAGTGTTATTATTGCATTAATGAAGTTTAAGGTAATCATCAATACTAAAGAAATACTTCGCATAAAATAGACATAGTACTTAGCAGCTTGAAGATACAAAGGCCTATCTGTCATCAAATATGGTGAAGAAGAAGCCATGTAAAGCTGACTCTGCTGAACAAATGGTCCTTGAGAAAATGCAGGGAAATGGTCGTTAATAAATTGTTGACTGAAAGCAGAGGGTAATGCGTTAGCTAAGCCCATAAAGGTATTTGTACCAGAACCTGCAAAATTAAAATACAAAGCAGTAAAGAAAAAAACGATTAGTAAATTTAATCCAGTTTCTCCCAACAATTCGTTGACTATAGCCCTAATCTGATTTCTATCAAAAATACTGGCAATTATTTCAAGAGAGGATATATAGTAAACCATGAGCAAAATCAACATGAAAGCTATTATTATAAGTGCTGATAACCATAACCCAGAAGAAACAAATGCACACTGCTGAGCATAAGAAATTGAAAAAACAGTAAACATGGTTATGACTAATGTAACTATCTGTATTTTGGATAATCTTGAAATTAGTGTAAGAAAAACTCTATACTTAGATAATTCTTGCCAAGCCAGCAATATCTTTATCCCCTCCCAATAAAGGTGAATAGTTTTTAATAAAAACTATTGTTGCTAAAATTCCTAAAAATGTTAAAATACCTCCATACAGCAAATAAATACCTGTCTGCTCAGCTATTCCTCCAGCCATAAATATAGGTGGTTCAACGTTTGCATATCCAAAAAAAATCATGCCAAGTACATAACCTTGAGCCATAAGACCTATTATATATATTAATAGAAGAAAAATACCTAATAGTACACCTACACCTATCCCAACCCAAGAGGCTATTGCGCCTACTTTAACAAGTATTGCTCTGATTAAACTACCTGCTGCAGTAGAAGCAAAT
Source organism: Microcaldota archaeon (assembly GCA_026414265.1). Taxonomy (GTDB): domain Archaea; phylum Micrarchaeota; class Micrarchaeia; order Anstonellales; family SKW190; genus SKW190. Next base: position 17,367 of record JAOAJI010000021.1, on the reverse strand, counting down.
GTGGAAATAACTCTACGCAACGATTCTCCAAAGTCAGTATTCCCAAATACTTTTATCTTAGTACTTATGTAATTACCAATTTCATCAAGAATATTACAGCCCCCATATATTAACGAAAATATTAAACCCGGTGTCAACATAAATACCATAGGATGTACATAACCAAAAATCGTTCCTTCTTTCAAACCTTTTGTCGGCTTCATCCCGTTAGTCATTAAATACATCAAAACCAACGCTGTTTGCTGATTAATTCCTTCTTTAGTATCTACTACGTCATGCTCAGCTATATAAGACAATAATAAAAACATAAATGAAAATACTAAAGGATAGAACATGTAAAGCCCAACTACTATAGATAATATCAAACCACCTATCTTTCTTGTAAGAAAAAAGGACCTCAATATAAATCCTAAAATGAATCCAATTGGAAAAATACCTATATGTAGCACCAACAACAAGCCTTGTAACAACTTAGTAACGTTTAGCATCTTGCCTAAAAGATCTATAGCTTCACGGATTGAAGCAGAAACAAACTCTAAAAATGCTATAGGATTCATACCTATATAAGGATTTGCTGCATTTTTGGCTTCTAAACTTAAACTGACTGACGCAAAAACAGCATACTTGTCATACACAGATATCAAATCCTGTAAATAATACATTATGTTCCATGAGAGTGTATCAAAAAATAAATTAGCTACTGCAAAATGACATGGATATGGATAAGGCTTGCCAGAAACAGGATGCGTTATCCCACCTTCAGGCCTAGGTTTATAAAATAAACTATAAGTAGAATATCTATCTAATACGCCTTTGATTCCACTACTGTCAACTATTTCTAAACCATAAAAATAGTTAATAATACTCTGTACGATTGTCTTAACAGGACCAATTACATTACCCGCTAATCCTATTGCGCCAAATATAATCGAACCCATGCCTCCAGGAATACCGCTGTTTCCAGATACTGCTTCCATGTAAACGTATTTCGTAGGAGAAACGTCATAGACATAGCTTCTGTAGAAATAACCGTTTGGAGAATTCAAATCACAGATACCTGGATACAACTGCCCTATAATCGAAGAATTAATGATCTGCTCGTATACTAAGTTGAAACTCATAAAAAATGCTATCGTGATGATAACTAGCAGAGCAGAATAAACGCATTCAAAGATCTCTGACGTCGCAAAAGCAATCATCTTATCGTTGTTAAATAACCTCCCAGCCATATATGCCAATACTGCAATGAAACCACTGATAAAAATGACAAGTAAACCTATGACCAACATCGCAGAAACAGATACTGGGTCACCTACCAGCAATTCCAAAGAAGAAGACAACGTTGTTGAAGAACCACTAAACAAATGTATTAGAAATGCAACATATGTAACAAAAAAAGCTTCAAACATTATCATAAAATACACCATAACTTATGACGTTAAATTCATCAAAAACCTATGTAAAACATTTATAAACGTTGAAGTTATAACAAAAGATAACGCTGGCAGAAATATGCCTTGCAGAATCAACCAAGATAATACATAAATTGTCTGTGGGACCACTATAAAGTATAAATTAACATACAAAAATTCATAAAGTGTAGCTCCATATAAAACAGATCTAAAAACTTGAGACAATACTGCTGCAGTTTTAACTCCACCAGGAACAGTTGATTCTGTTGCTATTCTCTGAAGGAAGACTAAAACCCCATAAATAGCAACTATGGACTGAGGAGTAGAGAATAGATCCCAATAAGTATAACTGATACCAAAATTAGAAGCCCACCCCTTAAGCTTTTCCAAAACATTTCTAAAAACACCATGCTGTTGATCAAATTGAGTATAATAAGGGCCTAAATCGTTCTGTCTAGTAACTCTCTCCTGAACAAACTCTATGTCAGAAAGCATGCTGGTATTTGGAATACGAATAGTATCTTGACCTGAACCATACGTAACAGTACCTGTAGGGATAACGTTTTCATATTGTATTGACTTAGGAATCATAAACCTTATTACAGTATTAAAGTGCATTACATAAGTAAAAACAAATATTGTCTTTAAACCGATTCCCAAAGCTATTAAAAAAGTCCCACCAGACCGTGTAGGAGGAAATGTTCTTAAAACTAATCCGACAGGTAAGATAATTGCAAAAGCTAATAGATCCAAAGAAGCAAGTATATATCTCTGTAGGTACAAGCTTGGAACAAAAATAGTAAACGCAGTGTAAAGTCCGTTTGTTAATGCCATACCTAACATACCTAAAGCCCTTGGAATTTCTATGCCTTTTTTTAAGCCCCATCCAGTATAAGCCACTCTCTGACCAAATGCTGCAGTTGCTTCATATTGAAGATTCATTTTTTTGAGTTCATAACCCTTTTCAACAGCGCCATAGGTTTTATCGAACAACAATAGATCCAAATAATTCATTGATAGATTAATCGGATGACAATTCGGTATTGCTGATGAGGTAGATAATAAACCACAACTAAACATCTTCATAAGTTCATCAAAAAAAAAGATTACGCCTATACCAAACAACAATAGTAAAACAGTAATAACTAGTTGATAAAGCTCCATCTTGGCAAAAGCAATGTATTGTTGATTGTTTGTTGCTTTGCCAATCATGTAAACAATTCCTATTATCAATATCATCAACATTATGGCTGCCGAATGAATAGAAAATATAGCAAAGGTAACATCTGTAGAAATGTTGATCAAAAAAACAAAATTCATCAATGATAATATCTCACTCATGCTTATTTACCTTTTATTCACATTAGTTGAATTAATGTTGATTAGAACCTCTCTAACAATCCAAATAAATCTATCTCACCACCTAAGGCCTCTGAAACATCACGGTATGTTGAAACACATATGATAACACTCATTAGGAGTTGGAAAAATGCGAACATTATATAAATTGCTTCCACAGAGAGTTTGTGGAATATCTCCAAAGCAAAAGCATTGTGTATCTCATAGGCGTTAACTAAAACTAACATAACTCTACCTAACATTTTAACAGTGTCAAAAGTGATACTGAAAAAAGATACAGTCCCTTCCTTAACTTTTTGAGCCCAAGTGGGAGGTGGAGACTTAACATTTTCTAATAATCTTTGATTGTATTCCAGAATTCGTATACTAACTTCGGGGGAAAATTGGCTTTGCGGATTATAGGATTCTAATCCAAACAAGTATTTAAAATACTGAGACGCTTCAGAATCGTTGAGTGCTGCTATCACCTTATCATCTATTTGTGGACTTGTTTTTTCATCAAATCTAAAGCCCAAAATATGACTTATTCCAGTCATATGGGATTTATCATGAAGGACATCGTCAATTCTCAAATAAACTTCGTAACCGAGAACCAAAGTCAATGGAAATACATAATACATTACAATACACATAGCCAAAACAGTGGTACCAACTTGACGCGTAATCGGAAATACCATCAAAGCCAAAGCTAGAGGTATTAGTAACGGCCACATAACATAATTGATGAAATCTATGATGACTTTCAAAATTATTACTGCCACATATGCATATGCAATCAAATCAACATAAAGGGTGTGCATCGTTGTAATTATTTCTAGCCCTGCTGCTGGCGCTGCACTCACTGATATTTCTGCCCCTTGAAATGGCAAGTAATTAGTTACGCCAGAAAGGGGACCAGACACTCCTTCTATTTTACCTATTAAAGGCAGAAATTTTTTTGGTAGAACATTTATTATGCACTGTACCGTTTCTGCCAAAAAATCCATACCTGCATAAGACACTGCATAGTTTATACCTGAAAGGATACCTACCGTGAACTCCAAAATCTCAAAATGTATGTACATGTTAATTAGCTTTACCCTGTAATCGTAGAGATATCCAGACACAAAAGTAAATATGTCATGATTAGAAGTCAAAGAATAAATAATCTGAGTCATTATTGAATCGAACCCAGCCAAAACCAAGAAAATTATGATGCTATAAATAAAATATACTAATTCTGTTTTCGCATAAGCAGTTGCACTCTTTAAATTGAATGCTGTACCTAACATATAAGAGATAGCTATTACAGCTATTGAGATTAACAAACCTAAACCATAGATAATTATCAAAGACTCAGCTAAAGGTACATTCTTAGAAGAAGGAAAAGGCCAATAAGAATATAGAAAACTGTTTGACAATAAAAGAGTGATTATGAAGAACATAGTAATTTTAGAGTTTGCCACATTTTATCATTGTTCAATAAGTATTATTAATTTTATAAGTACAAAGCTTAATGTTAGTTATGCCACTATTAAGTAGCGAATCAAATAAAGAAAAAGATAGAAATATCCAACTCTATAGGAGGTATATATCAAAAAAGATTGATGACGCGTATAAAATAGAAGATGTAAGTGATAAACAGCGAAGAACAACGATATTAACTGAGATTATCACATCACATAAAGAAAAAACATGGGATATGTTAACAACATACACTATGAGAAATAAAGAAACTTCAGAAACTATAACAGTCACAAAGTTAGAAAAACTTTATCTCATAATTCAAGAATACTACGATAAATGGATTCAAAAACACTCCAAAGGACAGCAATGGCTCTATTCTAATCTTGGCTTGGCAGAATTAATGTTAACTCAACTAAAAATGATTGATGATGTAGGACTACTTACTGACGAAAATAAACTTTTACATTTAGACTACAGACTTCTCTATGGAATGGTATTCCTTGAAAGCGGAGGAAAACTTAACTTTAGATCAGAAGCAGATGCAAGAGGGATATTACAAGTAACTCAAATAGCTTACAATGATATAAAAAATGAAAAAGACAAAATTCCAAAGGCTCTGTATGACTTTTTCAGATTGGAGAAAAATCAGTTAACATTAGAAAACATATCTCATCCTTTTGTTAATTTGTTGCTTGGAGCACTATATCTGAGAAAATTATACGATCATTACAAGCAAACAAAAGGTAATATAGCCATCTCTACTTTCGGCTATTGCTGTGGATTAGAGATAGGCATTGCTACTCAAAGATTAACTGGCACTCAAGAAGCAAAAAAACTTAACGAGTCAGACAACCTTAACATAGTTGATTTAATAGATTCCATAAGAACATCTGAAATAAAAGATTATCTGCCTTATGCACTTTCTGCAGGTATGATAGGAAATATTAATAGATACCTTGCGGAATTGGTCAGAGGTGCCGTTGAAAAACATCAATTAACTTTAGAACAAATTGCAAACGCCTTTGGAATAAGTATGGAAAAACTTGACTCTGCTTTAAACGATAAAAGACCTGAAAGAGGATTCATAGCAAAACTTGCAGAATTTGAAAAATTAACAGGAATTAAATTAAGCGAAACACAAAGAGAAGAAATGATTAAATCTATGAAATACAATTACATGGCCCTAGCGATTCAAATCGTACATGCAGAAGAGTTTGACAAAAAAGTACAAAATAATCCTTACATCGTTCATGTAATGTTTGAAAGACCAAAAGAATATGCAAAACTTATGGGGTTTGTCAAAAACCTCAATGACCAAAACAGAGACTATGAAATAAAACAATTTGCAGATAGAATTAGAAGCCTTATCAGAGAAACCGGAAACTCACAACAACCAACGACCATAAAGAAAGTTAATAATGAACATCTATCACAAGTACCTAAAAAAGTTTCATACATGACATTGAAGCCTAAAAAAAGAGAAAATATGAACCACACAACGGATAATAAGAGAGAAACAAATGATAACAGAACCGAAATAAGATATTCACCAGATAAAATCTTAATAAGCAGAACTTATGAATATGGAAATACTTTTGCTAAGTTTAAACTTGATATGACTAATCCAATATCCCCACTAAGAGACAGAAGTGACTATATCTCTCAAGATGGAAAACCAAACGCAAAACCATTCTTTGGGGCTTCAAGGACTGGAAATAGAAGACATAATGGATTAGACATATATGCGCCTATTGGCACCAACGTTAGAGCCGCTCAAGAAGGGATTGTAGTATACGTGCAAAAAGAAGACGTTTATGGTAAGAAAACTGAGTTGGACCAAAAAAACCCATACCTCAATAGCAAATATGGAACGTACTTTGCAGCTTACGGAAAGTTTGTCGTGATAAAGCACAGAATGAAGAGACCGCCTGGTTATTACTACACCACATATGCACACCTAGATACCGTAAAAGTCAATCCAGGCCAAAAAGTTAGACAAGGAGAGATTATAGGTACAGTTGGAATCACTGGAAATGCTAAAAATGCAACTCGTCCTGTAGAAAATGCACATGTACATTTTGATTTAAGAATACCAAGAGCTGTAAGAGACCCAAAAACAAAAAGATACATTGTTGTTCCAGTCTACGATAGAAAAAATTGTATACCAGTAAATCCATTAGAAGAATGAATAATAGCTGACCGTATCATAAATATAAAAAATAAAAAAAATACTAATTAACTAGTGAATTAACTATATTATAGTGAGTTATTAATATAGAATCGTGTTTGTATGCTTGAATTAAGTTATTGTATCAATCAATTCCTCTGCATAACTAAAGAAAGGGACTTTATAAAAAACTTTGTTATCAATTTGACATTATCTACAATTGTATTACTTATAATAAGCCATCTAATATATCAACAGCATAAGCTCCTTGTAACAGACTTGCTGGAACCAAGCAAAGGAGTTGCTATTTTAATCTTGTTAATTTCTAGCAGCACTGCAATGGCAATTTCCAAAATAGCCCACAATTATACTGGTTGCAAAAGATATTCTTTACTTGGTATTACCAATTCTTTAGTGGCTCTGATAATAAATTCAATTGCCTTTTTCAGTTGTATTGCGTGCATGTTGTTTTTTTTATCATTTTTCAGCTTTTTTCTGTCCTTTATGATGACCTTAAACGACTATTTTTATTTAGCAGCAGGAATAGCGCTAATAACAAACATACTAACAATATACTTCTCATGCACCAAGCTGATCGGAAAAGTAGATTGTAACAAATTTTAAAGTTATAGAAACTTAAAGAATTACATGAAAGAGTCTGGTCAAGAGAATGCAATCTTGGGAAAAATTATTTCGACTAATGACACGCCAAATACAAATGAATGCTTTTTCGTTGTTCTTGGAGATGTAAAAAAAGGCCAGTACATACTAATAAAAGATGAAAAAGACGTTTATATAGCAATTGTGAACGAATTATTTAGTGCCAACAAATATTTCGAAAGGCCTGAAACTGTAATGGATTACGAAAAAGTTATAGACATAACATCTCATTTCCCAACAAATGAATGGAACTACATAATAGCGAATTGCCGTATCTTTGGAACTATTACAGAAGAATTAAAGCTTGAAAGAGCTTTTAGTCCGCCAAAACCAGGGGCAAAAGTAGTTAAGATCTCTGAGCAAATACTTAAATCATTTCTTGGATTTGTTGATGACGGACTCAATATAGGAAATCTTAATAATCACAACTTAGAAGTTAAAATCGATTTAAGTAGACTTCTACAAAAACATTTGGCAATTCTTGCAATGAGTGGGGCTGGGAAAAGCTATCTGATGAGCGTTATCATAGAGGAGCTAATAAACAGAAAAAAAGAAAACGGAAGGATTGGAATTGTCTTGATTGATGTGCATGGAGAATACAAATTTTTTAAACATTCATATCCAACACAAACTGAAATAATAGAAGGAGAAAAGTTTAGAATACCTCTTAAAAAATTGTCTAGTCACTTACTTAATGAATGGATCGAAGGGATTACTGTACCTCAAATGCGTGAATTTGACAACATATTAAATGAACTAAAAAACACTGCAAAAAAAGAGCTCAAACCTTTTAGCTTGAACGACTTGGAAGTAAAAATAAATGAACTTGAAGCTAAGAGCCAAAAAAAAGAGATTAAAAATCTGTATCAGATAATAAAAAACCTTAAAGCACTTAAACTTTTCGCATTCTCAGAAAAGCCAAACCTGAAAGAAATTGTCAAACCAGGGAAACTGACTATATTTGATTTATCTAAGTTAACAAATGATAGAGCTAAACAAATCATTGTTCACTATTTGAGTACTACGCTATTCAAGTTAAGAAAAAAAGAGCGTATACCTCCTTTCGTAATAGTTATTGAAGAAGCACATAATTTCGCCAAAGAAAAGGCACATAAGTACAACGCCATACCTAAAGCTGCTATAGAAACTATAGCAAGAGAAGGAAGAAAATTTGGAGCAAGTTTAATCCTTATTTCACAAAGGCCTGTCAAATTGTCTACAACTGCGCTATCCCAATGTAATACGCATATAATCATGCGAATTTCCAATCCTTTTGACCAAAGACATATAGAAGAAAGTGCGGAAGGCGTAGACAATTACGTCATTAATTCACTGCCTAATTTACATGTGGGTGAAGCGATAATTGTTGGGGAAGCAACCAACTTCCCAGTTATGTTCAAAGTAAGAAGAAGACACGTTGAAAACAAAAAAAATGAACTCTCACTTAAAGAACTAGCTATCAAATATGAACAAGAAATAGATAAATTTAATAAGGATGTTGAAGCGTTTATCTGAATCTGAACATCATAAGATACACTAGTAGATCTTACTTGATACCAAAAAAACGTGATTTAAAAAATGTGATTAGTATTAAATTGCTAAACGTAAAAATAACAACATGATAAATGACTCTGATGTTTATGAAAACGCAAAAGGCAATTACTTAACGAAAAATTTTCTGAATCAAACCATAATAATAGCACCAAAAAGGTCAAAAAGACCTGACAGTATTACTAGTAGACAAATAGAAACCAACAAAGAAAATAATTCTTCTATTCCAAGTTTTGAAAAAGAATGTATCTTTTGCCCTGGTAATGAACAAAAAACACCAAGGGAAATTGACAGGATTATGCTCAACAGTAACTTGTGGAGTGCTAGGTGCTTTAATAATTACTATCCAACAGTCCATAAAAAAAACAAACGTAGTTATGGGTATCATGAAATAGTAGTAGAAACACCATACCACAACAAAGACTATGGTAACATGAACAAACATGAAATCAGTGATTCTTTACTATTGATTCAAAAAAGATTCATAGAAATCCAAAAAGATGACAAAATTAATTTCATTGCTATTTTTAAGAACCACGGTGAAAAAGCAGGAGCATCTCAAAAACACAGCCATAGCCAGATAATAGCAATAAATCAAGTACCTGAACCAATAAAAGTTTTTGAGACTATGACTAAAAAAAGAAATTGCACTATTTGTAAATTCTTTAAATACAAAAAAAACATTTTATTTTCTAATAAAACTTCTAGAGTGTTAGTTGTTGATGAACAACAATTTTCACATGAATTGATTATAACAACAAAAAATCACAAGCAATTTGATAAATTAGATAAAGAAGAACTTGTAGATTTAGCTGAAAGTATATCTTTTGTTGCAAAAAAATACAATCAAATAAGGAATAATAATGCTCACTATAACTTGTTGTTTTATACCCATGAATTAAATAAAAAAGAAAGAATATCATTAAATGATGAATCGCATTTTATGATAAGGGCATTTCTAAGAGATAACTTAATGGCTGGCTTCGAACTCTTAACTGATATTGTAATTAACACAACTAATTCAAAAATCACTAAACAGCTCTTTGAAATTAAAACTTAATGTATTCTATTATATCAAATTAAAGAATATAACATTATACATTCTCTTATTTTTTGAACATTTTCTTTTGAAGTTTCACACATAGGTAACCTGTAACCGAGTTTTTTTATTATTCGCATCTCAAATGCAAACTGCTTTACAGGTATTGGATTTGTGTCAATAAACAAAGTCTGAAACAATTTGTCTAGAGCATTGTTTTCTCTGCTCATGCTATCAAAATCATTGTTCAAACCTAAGTCAATAAATTTCACCATTCTCTTAGGTATGATATTGGACGCAACTGAGATAACCCCTAAAGCGCCATAGTCCTTCATTAGAGTATAGGTCTTATTGTCATCACCTGAAAGAATGATTAAGTTTTTGCCACAGAGCTCCCTCGTCCTTTTCCAGAAGTCCGGATTACCTGTAGCTTCTTTGACAGCAACTATATTAGAATGCTCCTTATGTAACCTTGAAATTGTCTCAGGTAGTATCTCTCTAGACGTTCTTCCAGGGATGTTGTATAAAATCATCGGCAAATCAACTTTCTCAGCAATAGTAGAAAAATGTCTGAACAAGCCTTCTTGTGAGGGCTTATTGTAATAAGGAGTTACCTGAAGAGTTGCAACAGCACCTAAGTCTTTCGCTTCTCTGGCCAATTCAAGTGCATGAGCAGTAGAATTGCTGCCAGCTCCGGCTATTACGTTATTGCCAAATTCTTCAAGAGCTATTGAAATCAACTTTTTGTATTCTTCAAATGTTATAGTTGGGCTTTCCCCAGTAGTTCCATTGGGCAAAACAAAATTGATTCCATTGTCTTTCTGAAACCTCAACAAATTCCTGTAACTGTCCCAATCTATTTCAGGATCGACTCCATTACCTTCAAAAGGAGTTATCAAAGCTGTTGTCACACCTTTAAGTTCCATAATTTACACCTTAATGATACAAGAATCTCCATAACAATTAAATTATAAATATTTGGAAATTAGTTTAAAAAAAGGCTAATAAAAGGAATTAATAAATTTATTAAGGCTATTTTATTGCCATTCTTTTAAAACTATAAACGTTCTAGTCCTTTCAACACCCTTGTAATTTCTTATAATGTCTATCTTCTTATTTAGTTCATCTATAGACTCAGCTTCAATCCTGCATATTATATCGTAATCTCCGCTTACTTCATTAATCGAATTGCATGCCAGCTCTGACATCAGTCTTCTACACAATGAAGAAGTACTAACCCCTCTTATAACGTTTATGTGTACAAAAGCGCTTATCTGCTCAGATTCTATTTTTTTGCCTCTTATAACTGTGAACCCTGAAATATAGCCATTCTTAATTAATTCATCTAAGTATCGCTTTACACTCTTTTCAGAAATGTTCAATCCTTTGGCTAAATCCTTGTTTTTTATTCTTGCATTTGCCTCAAGCAAAGAAATCATTTTTCTTAAGATTTCCTCTCTCTCCTGGTTCTTCCTCCTCATCACATCAACTCTATCCATTTTTTGGTTAATGCTTTGTGCGCTCTAATTTCTGCTTGATTAATCGCAAGTCAATTTCACAAACAACTACAGGAAAAGGAATGCTGAATTTTTCTAAAACACTTGGATGTAATTCCCCTACTTTTCCTATAACTCTATTTTCGTCAACAGAATTTTCAGAGTGATTAACATTTTTTTGTATATATATAACGTCACCAACACGGCCATCAATAAAACCTTGAGAATCCTTTGAGTTCGCGATTTCATAGTCTATGTTTAAATCATAGAAAAGGCCATTCAAGTATGCTATCATTTGATTAACGTTTACTTTCTTGTCCATTATGCAAAAAGCAAGATGATCTTCACAAATCAATTTACCTTCTTTCTTAACTGCCACTTGACCAATCTCATAAAGCTTTTGAGGCAATCTAAACGTCTTATTTCTTGCAAAAACATCCAATATACCAGGAAATATCAAAGGTCTAACCAACGAATATTCCGTTGTTAATGAATTTATCATTTTAGCGTATTCACCTTTGTAAAATAAGCTGTATTTTTCTTCATTACCTAAGACCCAAGTCAACACTTCACTAAAACCTAAGGATATCATTAAATCATGGAGATCGTCTTCAAAAGTAATTAAATTGCCAACAGTGAATAATGAAGGCTCTACCTTTTCGATGTTATTGTAACCGTAAACAATTGCTATATCCTCTAACAAATCATGATATGATAAAACGTCTACTCTGTAGTCTGGTACAATTACTTTGTTACCATTAACACTGTAACCCATTCTCATTAAATATTCTTTTATTTCTTTGTTTTCTAAATTGATGCCAAGATATCTCTTTACAAGTGAAGAATCAGGAATTTCAATTTCAGAATAACTTAAGTTTGGATAAACAACTTTTTCCAGATTTCGCTCATCTCTTGGATAACTAACAACAACTGAATATATTTTTGCATTTAAATCATTAAACAAGTAAGCAAACATATCTATCGTTTTTTCCACCGCATAAAGATTAGTCCCAGTTACATCAATAAACAGGCCTTTTGTGTTTTCAGTTACTGTTGTTTTTGCAGCATTGATGATAGGAGGAAATGCCAGTACTCCTTCAGAATCTTCAACTATTACACCTTTGTTGTCCATCACTAAGTGCATGTATTCCTTACCCTTATCTATTTCTGTCAAAATTTGCTTCAAGGTCAGTGATTTAGTTTCGTTTAAAGGTACAAAAGATTTCTTCTCAAGTTCATAAGCCCTGAAAAAAACAGGGAACTTGACCTTGGAAAGATCATGTAAACCTATCGCTATTTTTTTCCTTTTTCTTCCAAAAGTCAAATGCAGTTTCTCTTGAAATTGAATCAACTCGTTAAACAAATCGCTGTTTAATGATATGTCTTTAATTACCAGACAAGCTATGAAATTTCTAATCCCAAGTGTGTTTTTGTCTACAAAAACTTGGTAATCTTCATTATTAATTACAGATATATTATGCTGAATTTTACTCACACTTTCGTAATCTGATAAAAAATTTCTTACCAGCCTCTTCAAACCAACAATAGATAGTAAATCAGGTCTGTTTGGAGTTATGTCTATTATAATCTTTTTATTACCTGAAGAATCAAAAGAAAATTCTACAGGAAAGCCTAACTGAGGCAAAAGCTTCTCTGCTTCATCTACAGAAATTCCAACAAATTCTTCAAAATATCTAGTATCATATTCAACTGATGCCATAATATACACTTAGATAAGTGAATGTAAGATTACTCCCAACCGCGCAGTTGCATCGCTTTCCTAATCCTGTACTTCGCTATGTCCATGCAAATCTCTCTTGAATTGAATGGTTGGTCATGGACATACTTTTCAAACAATATTTCAATATTATTTAAAATTCTATTAGAAACTTCCTTAAAAACTGCATCTCTCTCTTTTTTGCCTATCATCTCACAATAAGATGATATAACACCCCCTGCATTAGCCAATATATCAGGAATTATTATCTTTTTCATTTCAATTAATTTTCTTTCCACGTCTACAGGAATAGGATTATTAGCTGCTTGAACTATCACTTTTGCTTTCACAGATTCATAATTTGAGTGATTAATTACATTTGGCCTTGCACCTGGAATCAAAATGTCAACTGGCAAAGAAAACAGCATTTCCGAATGCATCTGCTTCCCTTGCGAAAAATATTTGACACTTCCTTGTGCGTCCTTAACTGCTGTTAATTCTTCATAGTCTAATCCGTCTGGATCGTAAATCAAGCCTTGGGAATCTGAGACAGCAACTACTTTTACGCCTTTTTCTGTCAATAGTTTCATGGCAAATCTACCAACATTTCCAAAGCCTTCTATTGCACAATAAACACCTTTGTCAATATCCATGTTTAATTTCTCGATTACTTTTAGAGTAGCAATTGCAACACCATAACCAGTAGTACCCCATTCATGTGGAATCCCACCTATATCCTCAGGCTTACCTGTAACTGCGTTTAAATTCCTTACTTCGTCGGCAATTATCGCCATGTCCTTTTCTCCAGTGTTCATGTCAGGACCGCCAACGTACTCTTTTTCAAATAATTCTGAAATCTTTCTGGCAAAAGAACGTAATATTGCCTCTTTGTTAGGAGATTTTGGATTGTTCATTATACCACTTTTTGCTCCGCCTAATGGCAAGTCGGCTAAAGCATTCTTGAACGTCATTGCTCTAGCAAGCCCAATTACTTCTTCTATGGTTACATCCTGAACAAAACGAATTCCTCCTTTTCCAACTCCTCTAGCTGTATTGTGGATAACTGTACAAGCTCTCATACCTGTCTTTCTGTCACTTACAAAAACTACTTTTTCTGGACCAAACTCGTCAACAGATATTTCCATTAGTATACCTCTTAAAAAGTCTTTATTTTGATAAATAACAGAACAAATTAAAAATCAAATCATATTAAAGAAAAAGAAGTTCAGAGATGTTCAAAATAAACGCTATTCTCTGTTTAGATTTATAAATTACGATTGCGATAGTAATTTGGTTGGTGGCAATTGTATTATTTTGATGATTTAAAAGCTTTTGCATAACAATTTATATATGCCCACGTAAGAATTAGGTGAATAAATGACAGACAAAGAAGAAAAAGAAGAATACTCAAATTTACCTTCGTGGATGAGAAAGAAAGGGGTTTCTGTAGATAAATCAAAAACCTCATCTACTATAGGAAGTTCAGCAGATATTAAACCAACTCAAACAAGTTCTAATGTAAGTCAAAATGTACAGCAAAAGCAAACATCAACAACTACAGCCCAACAACAATCTTTCAACCAACCTCAACAACAATCACTAAAAACATCTTCTAGCTATGAACAAATTCAACAAAAAGAAAGAACAACACAGAGCCAGTACCAAGAGCAACAAATGAATTATCAACAACAAAACATTAAACAAATGCCCAATTTCCAGCCTTATGAATATGCATACAAACAACCAGTAACGTCTGAAATTCCTGCAGTATACAAGATTGGACTTGCTGTCGCAATAGTGGTAGCTTTGATTGCACTGTATTTTGCTTGGTCATCGTATAACTACGTTATGTTTTTCAAAGGAAGGATTCAAACTCTAGCTAAACAACTATCGGAAATAAATGACCAAGAAATAGAATTTACCATTCCTGATGCAAGCTATAAAGCAAAGATTAGCAAAGACGTACCTGTTAATACTCTATTTACAGGACCTTTTGGAGTCCCAGTAGAAATGAATATCCCAATTGACACTAGACTCACAGCATACACAACTACAGGGATACCTGTAAGCCTTAATATCAAAGATAACCTCTTTGTTAAAGACATTGCAAGAATCGATCCAAAATCACTTAACTCTAATATCGTCGTTAAAATAGAAACAGACATAAAAGGTACTACACCAATCATAGGAAAAACAAGGTTGAAAGACTTGTATGGTGATAAAATAAAAAATATTACTAAAGAGTTAGAAGAACTATCTAAATGAATTCAATGAATTTAGTTGGTGTTATGATTGATTGACATTAAACTCATAAGAGAAAACTTTAGTTTGGTAGAAAAAAATTTAGTAAATAGAAACTATGATCTGGAAAACCTAAAAAAGATTTTTAATCTAGACAAAGAATGGAGAGAACTTAAACTCAAAGCTGATGCACTAAGACATAAAAGAAATAAGTTGTCTCTACAAATTTCAGAAACTGTAAAAAATAAAGATAAATTAAAAGACCTTGATACTACAATAAATAGACTCAAAACTGAAGCAGAAACTGTGAAGGAAGAATTGGAAAACATTGAAAAAAAAGAAAAATATTTACAAGAAGAAATAGAAAAACTTCTTTTGTTGTTACCTAACATTTGCCACGATAGTGTACCTGTGGGAAAAGATGAGTCATTCAACGTTGAAATTAGAAAATTCTTAGAACCTAAAAAATTCGATAAAGATGTTATACCACACTACGAAATTGAATTGTTTGACTTTGAAAGAGGCGCTAAACTCGGAGGACACAGATTTACTGTTTTACATGATAAACTTGCTAAACTCGAAAGAGCTATAATTAATTTTATGCTTGACACACACTCCATGAAAGGTTATAAAGAATTCTGCGTGCCTCATTTGGTAAAAAGCCATATAATGAAAGGAACAGGGCAACTACCTAAGTTTGCAGAAGACTTATATGCAACAAATGACGACTTATGGCTGATTCCAACTGCAGAAGTACCTCTAACAAATCTCCATGCAAATGAGATCCTTAATGAAAACGAATTACCAAAGTACTATACTGCATATACCCCATGCTACAGAAGGGAAGCTGGTGCATATCAAAAAGATATCAAAGGCATGATAAGGCAACATCAATTCGACAAAGTCGAACTAGTTAAAATAACAACTCCTGAAGAATCATTCAAGGAATTAGAGAAACTTGTAGAAGATGCAGAATTCATCCTAAAAAAACTTGAGCTGCCTTTTAGAACTATACTGCTATGCACTGGAGATCTCGGATTTGCAAGCGCAAAAACCTATGATATCGAAGTTTGGATTCCTTCACAAAACAAATACAGAGAGATCAGCTCATGCTCTAATTGTACTGATTTTCAGGCTAGAAGAGCAAACATCAAGTTCAGGAGAAAAAACGATCTTTACTATTGCCATACACTAAACGGCTCAGGCCTTGCAGTAGGAAGAACACTTATAGCGATTGTTGAAAACTTCCAAGAAGGAAACGTTATTAGAATACCTAAAGCACTTCATAAGTATTTAACGTTTACTGAAATAGAAATTAATGCTTAGCTACACATAAAGCTTAAATACTAAAGAGCTGACTTATATGTTAGGGTGGTTTGATGATATACAACGAACCTTTGGTAACCATATCGTTCGCCATAATGGCTTTCGGTTGGATTTACCAATATGCCGTGCTGCACAAAGGAGAAAAAGACATGAAAACGTTGTTTATATTAACACAGTTACTTGGTATGAGTTTCCTATCACTTTCAGGATACTTTAACAAAAACTATCCTTTGACGCTTATTGCAGCAGCGTCTCTAGTCAGTATCACAATGGTAGCTTACAAAATATGGACTTCTGACGAAAAAATAATGGAAAAAATTGCATTCCATAATGTTGATAAAGAAGAAATAAAAGAAAAAAAAGAAGTTAGTACTAAGGTTTCTAAAGAAGAAAAGTCAAAACAAAACAAAAAAGGGAAGAAAAAATAAGTAAATTTAATGTGGCTTAAATCACGTAGGTTTTTTTTATTTATTATTTGAATTCTTGATAGTTAGTGTTTTTTATATTTTATCTATCAAGTTATATCTAAGTTTAAATATATTCTCAAATAACATACATAATCTATAAGTATTTTACTTCATCTACTCAATATTAAATAAATTTCAATAAATTAGCTGTCTCAGCTCTAGTTTATACAAGATGATGTTATGACTAAAACAATTATTAGAACCGAAAATCTTACAAAAAAATATGATGAATCAATAATTGCGCTTGATAACGTTAACATAGAGATATTCGAAGGAGAAATATTTGCAATTCTAGGGCCTAATGGAGCAGGAAAAACAACGCTCATAAAAATTTTAGCTACTCTCCTAGAGCCAACTTCTGGAAACGCTTTTATCAATGAAATAGAAGTACAAAAAAATCCAGAAATTGCACGTGAACAATTTGGGATAGTTTTTCAAGAACCCAGTTCAGACGAATTATTAACTGCTTATGAAAACCTTAAACTC
>JAOAJI010000020.1:22052-22457 GCA_026414265.1 Microcaldota archaeon | reverse complement strand
GTGTAGCAGAAATACTGAAAACTAAAGCAGTTTGTATACAATTGGACATAGAAAAATTTGAAGATGATTTTATCGAACTTTATCTTTAAAATTTTATTAAATATTTAAAGATGGCTATGGCTAATAATGAAAACATTAGTAAAAAGAATTATTTCTTTGGCTTATCAAACAACGTTTTCGTATCTGATTACCAAAATAATCTCAGAATCATAGATCTAGGCCCTATAATTACTGGCCACCATTTCTTTTTCAGCGATTATCAAGAACTAAAATCAAAGAGCTACTACGAAATATTAGACCTTTTTTCACATCATTTAAGATCTTATATAAGAAATGAAAAAACATTTCATAATATAAAAGAATTGGCAATGGCCACTAATCCAGCTGAAATAGAAATCACACTAA
>JAOAJI010000020.1:0-22042 GCA_026414265.1 Microcaldota archaeon | reverse complement strand
ACACTAAATAGACCAACAAGCACTCACATTTATGATAAAAATGACATTATAACAGAACCTGTTAGCAATAGTGTTTTAATCAAACAAATAAAGATATGCAATAACCTTAAAATCCCTGAGAAGGTACTAGAACTAGAGCAAGAAAAAATATTAACCAAAGATGCACTACTAGAGCTACAAAACAATAACTTCAGTAATTATTACCTGATTAAATTATTTTCTTTTGGGATATTGGGTATAAACAAGAAAATCGTCCCAACTCGATGGAGCATAACTGCAGTAGACGATATACTGTCTAAAAACTTGCTCGAAACGATTGTTGATAAGCAATCAATAAACAAAATCTACATTTTTGAAAATTATCTATTGCATAACAAGTTCATTATTATACTTTTACCTGGTAATTATGAATACGAACTTTATGAAATCAATCTAAAAGAGATAATCATCAATCAAATGAAAGAATATATTATAGACTCTTTTACATACGACCACGAATTCGTAACAGGTAAAAAAGAATATTCTATTCAAGCCGGAGGATATTATGCGGTCAGACTAGCTGTATGCGAATACTTATCAAGGATTAACAAACAAGCAAAAGTGATAGCAATAAGATTTATTTATCCTGAATACAGGAAATCGCTTGGCGTCTGGAATGTAAGAGAAAACGTTAGAGATGCCATGAAAAACAAAAAATATGAATTTTCTTCACAAGATGAATTATTATTATATTTAAAAAATGTTTTCGGAAAAGACTACTTAAAGCTCATTAAAAAGAGCATTATACTCAACCAAACCAGGTTGTTTGATCACTAAGTTAAATGTGAAACCATGAATAACGAAATGAATACTACTATTGCACAACAAAGCTGCGAAGTTATCAAATCATATTGTAAATTATCTAATTTACCAACCATTAATTTTCACGAATGCTTCATTGAAACAATTAACCAACACTGTGGCTATAATGAAATTAATACTTTCACGTATGCAATTATTGCTTTAATATCTGTATTCTTACTTTACAGATATCTGATCAAAAAGAAGTTAGTAGATGTTACGTTTGCATATATGGTCTTAGCCATAATGATTTATGCTCCTCTAGCAAGAGTGATTACAGATGCTCTAGAACATACCTCTGTAGCTACAGTAATAAACGCTTTCGACCAAATAACAAATGGATTCTATAGATACAGCTTTGTAACATCTTCCCCTGGGATCTATCTCTTTTCTTTTCTAGTCTTTTCCATACTCATGATAATAAGATTAAAAACAAGTGAAAAATTTAGCTTAACAATAGCGTATGCGCTTGTTATATTACACGCAATAATTGTTTTATTATCTATAAAGTTCATTAACCACGTACCATTAATAATCATTCTAGTTGTTTTTCCTTGTGCCATAACTTTATTTTCAATCAAATATTTTTTGAAAAATGAGTTTGAAAAAGTCACTGAGAATTGGAAAATTCCAATTCTGATAGTCTTACTGCCCATCATAGGACATGCCTTAGACGGCAGTTCAACCTATTATGCGATAGAACACATGGACGAATTTGGAGTTTATTACTTTGAGCAGCACGTTGTCCCTGAAATAATAGGGAAAAACCTAGGGTACTTTAGTTTCTACATCATTAAAGTTCTTTTATCAGTAATCGCACTACTGTTTCTCTTAAAGTATTCTGAATCTAAAGAAGAATTCATTTTCTTTATCTTAGTCTTTTCTATTCCTGGATTTTCTCCAGGGCTAAGAAGTTTTTTGAGAATGCTCTTGATGGTTTAACTTAATGTAGGTGAGGATGTTGTTTTATCTTGCCGGCATAGGCCTTAATCACATAGAACAAATAAAAAAGAACTTGATCATACAAGAGTTACTGAGCAAGTGCAAATATTGTTACGTTGATGTGTATACAAACTACATAGACGAAACAACCTTGACGATATTTGAAAGCCTTAATGTACATAAAGCAGATAGAAGCTTTGTAGAAAGTCTTGAAATTTTGAACAAAGCAAATAAAGAAGATGTATGCCTGTTTGTTTCAGGAGATCCTTTGTATGCAACTACACATTCATCTCTTTTAATTGAATGCAAAAAAAGAAACATTGACTTTAACGTGATTCATAACGTTTCAGTAAGTCAAGTAGCGATAAGCTTGTCTGGTCTTAATTCGTACAAATTTGGAAGAACAGTAACACTTACTAAAGTAAATTTTCAAAAATCTGACAAGTCAGAGCCACTTAAAGATTCTAATTATTCATACATAATAAATAATTACAAAAACAACTTCCATACCCTTATTCTAATAGACCCTGAGCTATCAACTACTGAACCTTTTGAGATATTTAAGAATTACAAAAGAATATACAAACAATTAGGGAATCAACTTCTCGTTATGTCTAGACTAGGCAATGATGACCAGAAAATAGTTTACACAGATTACAAAGATTATGAAATTCTTATAAAAAATAACTTGATCAAAAAGCCGTTTTGTATGATCCTTCCTGCTAAGAACTTACACTTTTCTGAAGTAGAATTTTTAGAAACGTTTTATAAATAATTTACATCTTGATTATTTTATGAATTACGATCATGAAATTCTTTTGAAAGAAATCAGCCAAGAAATTGACAGTATCAGAAAAGCACTTTTGACAAAAGACTACTTCATAGACCTGAGATTTTCTGCATATACGAAAGTAGAAGTCAGTGTTATAAACAAAGAAAAGAAAATTAATCGATCAAATTGCCTAGAAGTAGGATTAAGAATAATGAACGGGAACAAAAAACACTTTTACTATTTTGAAAACTCATTAACAGAAGTGAAACCAATATTACATAAAGTAAAAAGCATGTTTACAAAAAAAGGAAAAATTGCAAGAGACTATGAAGAACTGGCAAGCAAAGAAACTTATGAAAATTACGAAAAGTACGAAAACATTGAGCCACAAGAAGCGATAGAATTAATCAAAACCTCCAAAGAACGTAGTGCAGAAAAATACGATATTAATATCAAATCATTCATTTGCTCTTATTCTGAAATAACAGCTATTAAAGGAGTTTTAAATAGCCTTGGATGCGATATAAGATATTCTTATTCAGAATCATACCTGAGATGCAGAGCTATTGCACAGAAAAATGATGTCCAAGAGGTCGGAACACAGACTCACGGCAGTAGAGAAGGTAGTAAAAAACTAGAATTTGAAAATACAATAGAAAACGCTGTTCATACAGTCAAAGAACTATTAGAAGCTAAAGAATGTAAAAGAGGCAAATATAGTGTTATTATTGACAATAGGATGGCTGGTGTACTTGCTCATGAACTGCTAGGACACGCAAGTGAAGGAGATTCAATAATAAATAGAGATTCTGTACTTAGAAAGTACTACAACAAAGCAATGGCTGATGAAAAAATAACTATTGTCGACGATAATGAAATCGGCTTCGGTAAACTCAAGTACGATGACGAAGGAATAAAAGCTCAAAAAGTAGAAATAATTAAGAAAGGTGTCCTTTCAAACTACCTTAACTCAGTTGAGACAGCACAAAAGCTCAAGCAAAAACCTACTGGAAATACAAGATGCCAAAATCCATTATTTATGCCCATTGTAAGGATGAGGACTACTTACTTCAAACCTTGGAAAACCAAAAAGGAAGACCTTTTTGATGAAAAAGAATGCGTATACTTTATAGACATGACAGGAGGAAGCGTTAATCCTGTAACTGGAAACTTCGTGTTTAAACCGAAAAAGGCTTATCTCATAAAAAATGGAGAAAAACAACAAATATTAAAGAACGTTATTTTGTCAGGAAACATAATAGAAACTATCAAAAATATCCAAGACATAGGTGATGACTTCCAACTCTCTCACGGTTATTGTGGAAAGTTAGGGCAATACGTCCCTGTTGGTGATGGCGGACCACACATGAAACTTGAGAAAATATTAATAGGCTAGTCTTTATACGTTAATGTGAAAAGAACATAAGTTTTTAATTTATCAAAGTTTAGAGATTTGATATATGCCATTGCCTAATGACCTGCCTGAACTACTAATAAAAAAAGATAATCCTCTGTTCAAAATAAACACAATATCAACAGGAGTAAAAAAACTAGACATTATATTAGAAGGTGGGCTAGAAACAAGTAACTCATACCTTTTTTATGGAAATTTGGACCACATAAGGATTCTGTTGATGCAGCTTATAGACTTTAATAAAGACATAAAAATTATGTATCTCACAACAGACTTTCCTTATGTTAAAGTAATAGAACTTGCCAAAAAAATGTATTTTGAAATAGGACATTGTATGTTTGTAGACATGTATAGTATAGGTAAACAAACACCAAGAGTCATCTATGTGTCAAGCCATGAAATAGAAAAACTTAAAGAAGTAATAAAAACCTACATGCTTTCATTGGAAAAAAAATTTGTTTTAATTGTAGATAACCTTGAAGGCTTAAAACAAGCGGTAGGAGAAGAAAATCTTATGAACCTAGTTAAATTTCTGTACGTTGGTGTAAAAGATTTTGATGGCGTAGTTATTTACATATCATCATCTAACTTGTTTAGTTTTCATCAGGGGATAGATGTTACTTTTAACTTAACTGGTAATGAAATCAAAAACGAGGATTTACCATGCGAAATAAATTACAAAGTACAAGAAAGCGGTATAGAGATAACCTAATATCTAAAGTGGTATAATGAACGAAAAAATTAATGAAATTATTGAGAATGAAGCTGTAGATAGTTCATCTGTTCAAATTAGAAGCAAGATAAAGGGAATACTTCAAGATCTTATAAGATTAGATGTTTCACATTTAGCTGTAATAAGAAGAGACGGCGTAATCATAGAGACATTAGACAAAAATTCTTCTTCTATTAATTGGAAAGGTATGTCAATAAACGCCTCACACGTAATCAACTATTCTGAGACTTTAAGTGATGAAATTTATATGGGAGATTTCGAGACAAGCGTCCTAGAAACAGACTATCAGAGAATTGTCTTATCAAAAATAAATAGTATTTGCTTTCTTCTAGCAATATTACCTAAAAAAGCTAACTATACCTTGGAAATGTTGAAAATATCAGAAACGGTTAAGAAATTGAAAGAAATATTAAACTAATATAACTAATATAAATTCTCATAACTAGATTAATATAGCCTGCACGTCTATTAAATTTAAACAAGCTAAGACAAATGCTTTTTTAATAGGCAGTGTGTGTCTAGTTTTTTGCTTTAAATTAAGCTCAAATTCAGCTACCTCTAAATCAGATTTAGAAACGACCTCTACATCGCCTTTAAACTTAACCAATGCATTCTCATAGGGATTAAACTTATCTAAGTCTGCATAAGATATTTTCTTTGCAATCATTCCTGTTGAACCATGAATTGAATCTGGCATTCTTATCAGCTTTGTCAAATCAAAAGATACCTTTTCATCTATGTTAACGAAAACTTTTTTTCTAATACTTTCATACAATTTTTGAAGTTTTTGTTTTTGGTTTTTCAAAAGAACTATACCTTCGTATTTTCCAGATATTAATGATTCCTTTAATTTCGAAAAATCAGCTAAATGTTGTACGTGCATCTCTCTTACAAAAGCATCTGAAAGTCTTTTTCTCAAACCAAGATCATTACAAGTTATACCGTTCTTAATAACGTTCTTATTAATTTCGAAAAAAATGTCAACTTTATCAAATAATTTACCTGTAATATAATCTGTTATGTGTCTCCTTGATTCTGAGTCTAGTCTCATTATTTCATCGTCAATCACATGAACATGAAAACCTCTGTTACCTGAGAAGTTTATTAGTATTTTATCTTTAGTAATTCCAAAATCAGAAACTAAGAAATCATCTATCAGCTTATAAACTTCTTCTTTTGCACTACTTAACTCAGCATGGCTGATAAGGACAGTATTTGTATTTATGTCAATGTCAAAAGTCAATTCACAAGACATAAGCATCTTTTTCTCCATTGGCCTCAAGTCAGGATAAGAATACAAAGCAGATGAATATGAAACATACCTCGGCTTTTTTTCGACCAAAAAGTCTCTCAAATCACGAATGTCATTAAATTTTAAATGCCTAACCTCTATTTTGTCAAAAAACCCGATTCCAAACTCACGCTGAGAAACAGATGAAACGTGTAAATCGACTTTTTTGTAGTAGTTTTTTATTATGCTTTTTATAAATTGGTCATTATTGATATGTTGCATTAAATCATCACTTACTTAATGCTATTTTTTCTTTCTATATTGTAATGGGTTCTTGATTTTACAATCTGCAACACATAAACTCATACTTTTAATGTGTTCACAATTGGGAACAGAATAATTTTTTTTCTTAATGAACTGGACTTGGTAAGTAGTAATTTGCTCGTTGAAATCTGGTGCATTAGAAAACAGCTGAACAATTTTGTTATCTTCAACTCCTTTTTTTAAAAGGAATAATGCCAAATACCATCTTGAATTGTGGTTCAAATTTTCTGAGTTAGATAACCTTTCTAATAGTTTTTGTACACATGGAGGGTAATCCATATTTTGATTGAATGCGACACCGTTATAGGTATTTTTACTGAACAAATCCAACTTCAGCCTATCTGCATATTCTTTAGCTTTTTTTACTAAATCTTCGCTCAAATTTTCTGTATTGTTAGTATGCAACCTATGCAGTAAGTTTATGGAATCATAAACATGTTTTTTTGTAGCAGCCTCTAATAACCTTACGAATTCATGTTCATTTAAATAAACATTTTTGTTATGTACTACCTTTAAGCCTAAAGCGTATTCAATCTCTAATGGTGCGTACTTAATGTAATCAACATAATGAACTAAATAATTTGTTTTTTGTGCTGAAGACGCTTGGCGAATCACGTCTTTAATATATCTAATTTTAAAGAATGAAGTCAATGCTGTTACAGCTTCTTCAAAATCTTTTTCATATGAAAGATAACTCTTAACTCTTTTAGATACATACACAGAAAACTTATTCCATTTACCTGTATCAAGAAAAGATAAAACAAGTTTGCTAATAGCAAATTTCGCTATCATATCCTTTTCTTTGGCTTGACTTACTTCAAAATCTTCTAACAAAACTGGCTTGAGTTGATTTGACGAAAATAGTTTGTATAATTCCGTAAATACTTCTTCATAAAGCTTGTCTTCTATATTTATTTCTAAGTCAGATATCTTAACTAAAAAAGGATATTTGTAATAACGTAACACAAACTTGATTAAAAATAATAAAAATTAAAAGAGGAACTAAAGCATTATTCCAGTTGATACCTCATATCGTGTTTATATTGTGTTTGCTCATCGCCACAAACTCAAGTTTATAACATATTCTTTCTCAACATTTATGAACCTTGTAATTTCAATGAATCTCGTAGTAAGAGCGTTTATCAGTGTATTTAACAATACAAAAGTTACAGATATACCTAAAGCAAATGTAACTCTCTCAACTATTACAATTGGAATAAGAGCATACCAAAACAATGGACTGGTATCAAACAAATAAAGCCATATAGTAGATCCTATGGCATGTGTTGTAAATGTAGCACCTAATGACCTCAAAAATAAATTCCTCGGTAAAAACTTGACTACTATTGGGATGAGCCAAAAACCCGTATACAAAAGTGCTTGACCCCCAACAGGATGAACGGCAAAGAGTAATATGGATATAATAGGAATTACATAAGTGACCAAATCTTTCTTCGCATTGTTTTTTACATAGACAGAGAAGAAGTAAACTGCACCCAAAGATGGAAAAATAAATAATATGTTTGCCAATACAAATTCCTTGCCTTTAATAATGAAATCTATTATTTGTGCTAGAATAACAACAAAAATACCATAAGATGTTGATAAGAAAGCCCCAGCAGTTGGACCTATAAACTGAAACAGTGTAAATGTCTTAGGAGCGTTTTTTACATCATCTGAAAAAAACCTTATGTGCGACAAATGAATGTTAAATGCCATAACAGATAAAAACAGAAAAATTAGTACAAACACTGCTCTCTTAATCAGAATTTCGTCTACTTTGATCATATATTTTAACCTCTTTTATTAGCGTTCAACTTATTATTAAGAAAAAATTATAAGTGTTTTTCATGTATTTGCCATTATTTTACTACTAACGTTATAACGTAGATCGTAAAAAACGTAATCGCTATACACGCACCTACTGGGATATCTAGTAAATAAGATAATGTAACGCCGAAAAAACTGGTTAATAAGGAAACAACGATAGAAACAATAATTGAATAATCAAAGCCTTTTGCTATTCTGTTAGCTATCAATGTTGGCAATAACAACAAAACCGAAATCAACAATATTCCAGCTATCTTTATACTGAAAGCTATTATAATACCTGTAAGGAAAGCAAAAACATAACCTATCAGACTAGAATTAACACCAAAAATACTAGACGATTCATGATCGTACGAGAATAGAAGAAAATAGTATCTAAATAAATACAATATAAGAGTACTAATCAAAGACAAAAAAAACATGATTAATAACTCTTCATGTGTTATCCCGATAATTGAACCAAAAAATAAAGACATTATGTCAAGAGAATATAGTTTAAACTTGGATATTAACAATGCTGAAATAGCTAATGAAATTATAAAAAGCAGTGTTAATGATAAGTCAGACCTTAAAACTTTTGAATTTTTGAGATGCTCTATTATAACAGTTGATAAACCAGATAAGGCAACTGCTGAGATGATAGGATTTATCTTAATTATTATTCCTGTTACAACGCCAAGTAGAGAAATATGGGCAATACCATCGCCCAACATGGAAAGCTTCCTCATAACTAAAAAATAACCTGCTATAGCAGAAGGAACTGCAATCAATATGCTGGCTAACAGAGCTCTTTGCATAAATTCATAAGAATAGATAGATAACAATTCAAAAAACATAATACATCCGTCCAACAAACTATTGCAGGTCAAGTTAAAAGTATCTGTTCTTTGCCAACATAGTCTTTGCTCTTTCCTTGTCACAATAGAACACTATTTTATTGTTAAGGTATAATACACTTTTTACATAGTCAATAACTTGTTCAAAATCGTGTGATACAAGTAAGATGGTTATATTATGGACCTCGTTTAAGTGCTTCAAGTAGTTCATAAAAATTGTATTTGTTTTTTGATCAACACCTATTGTAGGCTCATCTAATATTAAAATCTCAGGATCACTTACCAATGCTCTAGCCAAGTATGCTCTTTGTTTCAAGCCTAATGATAACTCAGTCAAACGTTTGTTTCTAATTTCATAAATTTCTAAGTGCTTCATTAAGTGCTCAGCTTTATTATACTGAGATGGAGAATAAAATAAAATTGGTTCTTTAAAATTGACTAAAAACCCGCTCAAAACTACGTCCATTACAGTCAAATAATACGATTCATTGTCATTATAACCAATTCTCTGACTTAAATACGATATTTTTCTATACACGTGACCTTTGTCTGAAGCACTATCATAACCATATAGTAATACTTTGCCTTTTGTTGGTTTTTCTATACCTAATATCAATTTGACTAAAGTAGATTTCCCAGCGCCGTTTGGACCATAAATAAGAACAAAGTCTCCTCTGAATATCTTTAAAGATATGTCTTCTATTACGTTTACTTCCTTCTCATAACCAAAAGACATATCTTGAATCTCAATAATGGTATCTTTACTAGGTAATGCTCTGTGCTCCTCTGCATAACTTTTCTTCACGTCTTTTTCCTCATCGCAACATTTTTCGCAGAAAGGATTTTTTAATAAAACCACTTCAGCACCCCATTGCTTCAGAGATTGTTTTTGCATTTAAATACATCGTATTTACATAACAATCGAGCCATGAAATGGGCTGATTGCTGTGACTATAATTACATAAATTAATTACAGAATCCCATGAATGAAATGTTTCTAGCTCTGCCTTAATTAATGAATTCTCTTTTATGAAATTGTCAACAATCGAGCTCTGGTCAGACCTGTCTACTAATATTTTATTTATTTTCTGGCTTTTAATTAATTCTAGTAATTTCTTGTACCTTAAAGGCGTCATTTCAGACTCGTGTGAATGAATATCCAACAAAGATTCAGCTGAACACTTATAACTTTGACAATAATGCGTTAAAAATTTGTGGCTTGTTATGATAAGTTTGTTAGAACAATTTATATTTGAGCTTTGCAAATCGTTATGTAGCGCATCTATTTTTTTAATTGCCCTGTTGTAATTTATCTCATACAAATTACTTTCTAGAGACACGTGATTACTAAATACGTCCTTCAGTGCCTTAAGATAAAGTTTAACATTCTTAGGAGACATCCACCTGTGTGGATCCTCAATTTCGTTGAATTCAGACTTACGAATAGTATCATTAATTGGAAAAAAGGTTGATAACTCTATAAATTTACTATGGT
Source organism: Microcaldota archaeon (assembly GCA_026414265.1). GTDB lineage: Archaea > Micrarchaeota > Micrarchaeia > Anstonellales > SKW190 > SKW190. Next base: position 11,625 of record JAOAJI010000020.1, on the reverse strand, counting down.
TATTTGTAGCTTTTTTGATATCTTTAATATAGCCTTCCAGCTCTTCATCTTCGAACAAAACTAAGTCTGCATTTTCAATGAGGCTGTAATCTTTTAATGTTAGTGTATGCTCATGAATGTCTTGAGCTGTAAGCAATGGTTGTACATCGATTATAGTGGAATTCTCTGCAATCGTACGTGCTAACAAATATAAGATAGGTGTTGTTACAATAACCGTAATTCTATTTTTATGGAAATCTTGAGGTTTTATTTTATTGTTAACTTCATCTTTATGATTGTTGAAATTAAAAAAATTATAGAATGAATAAAGAATTAGAATCAAAATTAAGAGTAAAAGTAAAGTAACTACAGTTTTGTACGGATTGCCATTATTGAAAATGATTTTCATTAAACTAATCTTTGTATGAATAAATTTAAAATACTCTTGTAGCGACTTAGAATTATATTTGTTTTTAAATTATAATTTGTCAAACGCATGATAACTATGGGCACTATTATCACAGGTAAAAATGACATCTATGCTGCAAAAAATATCACTGACAATTTAAGAGAATTAGTTATGAACAGTAACACTAAGGCTAATTTCTTTGAAGTAGATAATGCATTGCTTATAACAGACGACCAAATTAATCAACTCAAACTCATTAAGCCTTTTTCTTTTTTAGTCGTACCTAGCAAACACAAAAGTGAATCAGCATTTCCTTGTCTAACAGCCCACTTTCCAGGAAATGTATGTGAAGTTACAAATACTATGATGGGAGGTGAATCAAAAAAACTGTCAATAGGTTTTGGTTCGTTGTTGAAAACGTATATACAGATTCTGTATGAAGAAGTCATCAATTCTAATTTAAATATAGAAGTTGTGATAGAACAAGACCATCACGGGCCTTCGCTCAATACACCAATAATGTTTGTGGAAATTGGGTCTGATGAACAGAATTGGAAAAATCAAACGTATGGTAAATGCGTTGCAAACTGTATTCTAAAAACTTTTGAAAAATTTGACAATGATGATAACTTAGATGCATATCGTAAATTTTCTTCCTTCATAGCAATAGGGAATACGCATTATCCAAAAAAATTTACAGAGTTGCTTATAAACAGTGACTATATATTTAGCCACGTGTTTTCCAAATATGTAGTTGATTGCCTTGATAAAGAAATGTTACAGCAAGCTATTAACAAATCAGTGGAAACTGTTAAAGGTTTCGTGATAGACAAAAAAAGCCTGAACGCATCTCAACGAGAAATTCTTACAAACAGTATTAGAACTTTAGATAAAGATTATGAAATAGTATACGTGTGACAAGTATGCAATTACTTGATTTTAAACCAAAAGCTCTAAAAGAATTCATAGGCAACAAAGAAGCAGTATATAAAATTTCACTGGAATTACGAAACTATCTAGCAGGTAAGGGAAAGCACGTATTAGCTTACGGAAAAAATGGCGTTGGAAAAACTCTTCTCGCAGAGCTGTTAGCTAATGAATACAACATGAGCCTATGTAGAATAGAAAATGTAACTAACAAAGAAGAGCTCGCAAAGACCTTAAAAAACTATGATTACAACACCAACCTCTTTAATCAAAAAATATTGATATTAATAGATGATGTCAGTAATATTCTAAACGTTGATAACGAAGTACCAAAACTGCTTAAAGACTTTTTAAAAAAAACAAATGCTTTTGTATATATGACAGCAGATGACATTTACGAAAATAGACACTTCAACGAGTTACGTGAGTTGAGCCTTTGTGTTGAGTTCAAAAGAGTCTCAACAAATGAAATTGAATCATTTTTGAAAACTATTAACGAAAAACACAACTTGGGATTCAATAAAGACGATTTAGAAAAAATAGCTATAAACGCCAATGGCGATATAAGAGCAGCTCTTAACGATTTATTAGCATGTAACTGTGAATCACAAAGAGACTTCGAAAAAAACATATTTGAATTTTTGATAATTGTTTTTAAGACTAAAGACATAGAAACCATAAAAACGCATTTAAATGCGCTAGACATGGACATATCGGCCATCAAATTCTGGATACTTGAAAACATAGTAAACGAATATGAATCTCTAGATGAAATTTCTAGTGTGCTAAACTACCTATCTAAGTCAGATATTTTCGATAGAAGAATAATAAAAAGACAAGCGTGGAAACTTCTTAAATATTCTATTGACCTAGCAGTTGTAGGAACAGCTTTGTCTAAAAAGCACACATACAAAAAACAGTCCAGATTTAAGTTTCCTACTACTTTTGCGGTTATAAGAAAAATAAACGAGCTTAGAAATAAAAAAAGAAGCATATCAGATAAAATAGCTATAAAACATCATTGCTCTGTAAAAGAAGTTGAAAAAAACTTCTATGTTTATCGGTTCTTTGCAACATACCATAAAAATAAATTTTCTAAGTTCTATGACTTAGATGATAAAGATATTGATTTTATGCAATTAAAAAGCTTAAAAGTCAAATAACTTTTTATCAAAATCTATTAACTCAACTCTATCGATCTGAAGAAGATTTAAAGAGGTCAAAAAATAATGAGCAGAATTGCCATCATAGACAGAAAAAAATGCATCAAAGAAAAATGCGGATATGTGTGCATAAAAGTTTGTCCTGAAGTTCGTATGGGTGTACTTGATTGCATCAAAGTTGATAAAGAAGGGTATCCAGTCATTGACGAAATTTTATGTACTGGCTGTGGGATTTGTCCTAAGCGATGCCCAACAAACGCCATAACCATCATTAACTTACCACAAGAACTGAATTCATACATACATTCTTATGGTATTAATTCCTTCAGGCTCTACGGCAAAGTTTTAGTAAACACAGATAGAAAAGGTGTTTTTGCTCTAATTGGTAAAAACGGAATAGGAAAAACAACCTTTGTAAAGATATTGGCAAATGTGCTGAAACCTAACTTCAATAAATCCATTGACAATTCATCTGAGATAATTAAAAACTTGCCGATTGAAAGCAGAAAGTATTTCAATGACTTGTATGAAAATAAATTAAAATTTTCCTACAAACCACAAAACATAGAAAGACTAAAAGAACTGTATAAAGATAAGAAGGTAGAAGAACTGCTCAAAACTACGAAGATGGACTCAAACATTGCTCAGACCATCTATGAAGAATTTGGGATTGAAAAGTTCCTAGATAGAAAATTCTCAATGTTGTCAGGCGGAGAATTACAAAAAATCGCAATTTTTGCATGTTTAGCCAAAAATGCAGACGTGTACATACTTGATGAACCTTGTACTTATTTGGATATAAAAGAAAGGTTAAAATTAGCGATATACATCAAGGAAATAGGCACAGAAAAAAAAGTCTATCTGGTAGAGCACGATTTAGCTATTCTTGATTACAGTAGCGATTATTGTATCGTATTTTATGGAGAAGAACAAGCCTATGGCATCATATCCTCAATAAAAAATATTAGTAATGGAATTAACGAGTTCTTAAATGGGTTCTTAAAAAATGAAAACATGAGGATTCGAAATTATGGTATAGATTTCAAGCAGTACGAGCAAAAAGATTTGAATACAAATCAAGTGTTGATCAAATTTTCCAATCTGTCAAAAAATTATGAAAATTTCAAATTTGAAGCTAATGAAGGCATAATAAAAGCAAACGACTGTATAGGGATCATAGGCAAGAATGCATTAGGAAAAAGCTTGTTTGTAGCCATGTTAGCAAAACAAATACAACCAGACAAAGGAAGCATAGAAGCACATGACGTAAGTATTGCATACAAACCTCAATACATTAAAACAGAACCTATAAAAGTAAATGAGTACCTAGCTAATGCAGATGATAAACATGCGTTGAACACTCTTTCAAAAGAACTTAATATTGATAATCTATATGACTCATACCTTGATGAGCTTTCAGGAGGAGAACTGCAAAAGGTGGCTATTGCAAAAACTTTGAGCACAGATGCACAACTTTTTATACTTGATGAACCTTCTGCATTCCTTGACATCGAATCAAGACTGCAATTTTCAACTATTATAAATAAAATAAAGCAACTAAAAAGTTCTACCTTTGTGATTGTAGAACACGACATAGCAATGATAGAATTATTGACCAGTAAGATTATGCCATTCACAGGTGAAAGTAGTAGATTTGGTATATCCCATGGTATATTGCCCAAAAAAGAAGGTATCAATTTGTTTTTGAAAGACATCGGAATAACTATAAGGAGAGACAAAGACAACTATAGACCAAAAATAAACAAACCAAACAGTGTTTTAGACAAAGAACAAAGAGAAACTAACAATTACTATGGTGGTTAAAATATTTTCTTTATTCATATTCAACATATTCTAAGTAAACATGTGATAACATGAAAATGACAAGAGAAAATGCAATTATTCTTTTCTCGAGCTTATTGTTCATTCTTTTCCTTATTCAAATAATAGCTCCGTTAATGATGAATGCAACAAATCAAATAAATTCCAATACAAATAATGGAAATCAAAATAAGATCGTGCAAGCAATTTATTCAGGACCTCTTGAATTGGTTAACATACAAGAAACCATAACAATAACTAACCCTGATAAAGAACTTACTGAAATAGTTAATAAAATAAAGAAAAATTTCTCTATAATATATGCAGAAGAAGACCAAAACGGTTATTCAATCATTTTAAAGAACAATAAGGACGTGAAAAATTTTATACAAAATATCCCGAGTAAATATCAAGTAACTCTGTTAGTCTCATTGATGGTCAAAAACGGGTCTCAATTTTTAGCTTCTGATAAAATAATTAAATTAGACAAAGACATGGTAATTCAAACCTATTTAGACAGAGATTACGTGCCTCTGCAAGATAATAATATTACATATACATTGGAGGCCTATCTTCTATCTGAAAGTTCCGAAATTGTACAAGTAATCAGCTTGAAGCCTGATGAAACAACAGAATACAGAGAAATATCATTTGAAATAATTAATATCAAAACTCTATCCATCAACAACATTGACCAAAACTCAACATTATATAATGATCTAATAGCCTTTGCAAAAAAGTATAATCTATCGTATTCTACATCATCTCAAACAGATACTCTGAAATTAAGTATCAACAACTATAACATCACGCAACTATTTATTAAAATGCTTGAGAATTACAATAATTCAATACATGATATAAAAGCCACAGCGAACTTAGAGATAATTAGCGATAACAAAACATACGAAGTTGTACTTAGAGAAATAAAATTGGAACTTCTTAAAAGTCCTAATTTAACAAAAAACGTGACATTAATTAAGCAAGGGAATAAAATTTCATCCATCAGTATTAAATGATAATCAATACATAGTATCTGCTTAATCAGGCATTATTGCTGTCCTTAAAAATCTTATAATGCATTTTCATTATGCACTTATCCATAACTATAGGTACTTTTTTTTGGTCTGCCAGGTCTTTGCATTTATCACAGGTAATTCCTTCCTGTAGCCAAATAGCTCTTGGTAAGAACTGAGATGGTAAATTCAATGCCTCTTGGACTAAAGAAAAAACATTTTCAGGTCTAATAAAATAGTCTACGATATCTATTTTTTTAGTAACCTCTTTGATTGATCTATAGGCCTTTATATTGTTCCATGACTCTATGTTTGGATTTATTGGTATAATTTCATATCCATTCTCTTGCAGATATTTTGCAACATGGAAGCTAGGCCTGTCGAGTTTATCACTAAGACCAACTATACATATTTTTCTTGATTTTAGAAGCAGATCTCTTATAAGTTCAAGCTCTTGACTATTTTCATTTTGAGTATTCATCAACTGCCCTCAAGTGAAGCTTTCCTTCGCCTCGCTCAAATAATACTGCCTCTTCATCGTAGGAAAGCATCAACCAATCTATAACATACTCGTCAGGATAAGTTCTTCCATGTGAATATATTTTTATCTTTTTTTGTTTCTTTTGACCCGGGCGGAATATCCCTAACCTTACCAAGCCTGTAGACAAGTCTTTGACGTTAGACAATGAAATCAGATTAGGCACATTAACTGTAATTTCGATCCATAAAAAATTTTCAGATTTGTTCTCTACATTTAATTCTAATTCTACCTCAGACCTCTTATATGCTTTTAAAACTAGTGGGAATATTTTTGTATCTAATGTAACTTTGTGCATATGCTAAAAGACCTCACTTTTAATAATCAAAAAACAAAAAATGAGATGATTAAACGAATTTGCCCGTTATCGTACCGGTGTCTTTTCTAGTAACTAAGTATTCGTCCTCGGCAACGACCTGGACACTGTATCTATATCCAGCATTAACTATTCCTCCACAATTTGAATTTGCAGTGCCGTTACCATTTCCATCAATAAATCCTGTGATTGTGATTATACCACCAACAGGCACAGCAATCTTGTTATTAGTTATGGATATAGTATTACCTGTAGAATCTTTAATAGTTATACCTGAAGATGCATTGAAATAACAGTCTAAAGAGTTTCCTTTTTTGAATTTTATTGAACCTTTTGAGGTATCATTTACATACATAGATAGAGATTGTCCTACAACATTCTCTAATGCAATAGTAACGTTTGAACCATGTTCATTACCGCCACTAAATGACCATGAAACAGGTTTAAGTGTAGTGAAACCAGTTGCTGCTGGTGTTTGTGTAGGATTCAAAACACCTAAGGAAAATAATAATATTCCAAGCACTACTACTATTAATATAGCCCATCCATAGCTTAACATGTATTCAAATGCGCCTTGACCTTTGAAAAACATTTCATCACCTCAATGACTGATATATAATCAGAAGCTACAATTATAAACTTTATCGCCACTAAGAAGATTGTGCTACTCAAACGTACTTGCCTGTTACCAATCCGTTGTCTGTTTTAACTACTTGATATTCATCCACCATTACAACGTAAACATTGTACCTGTAAGATGCACTCTTTAAACCGCCACATTTTGAACCAACAGCCCCTCCTATCGCACCAGAAATAGTGACTATACTTCCTACAGGTACAGCTACTTTGTTCTGTACTACTTGTAAAACGTTACCGTTTGAATCACTTACAGTAATGTTTTTAATTGATGTATTAAAATAACAATCTGAAGAACCGCCTTGCTTAAACTTGATTGATTGCTGTGTAGTATCGTTGATGTATGCAACTACAGTTTGTCCAGCAACGTTTTCAAATGCCAATGTTACATTAGCTGAATCTGCATTTCCTCCATCAAACGACCATGAAACTGGTTTTAGATACGTAAACCCACTAGCCGTTGGTGTTTGAGTTGGATTAAATACTCCCAAAGAAAATAATAATATTCCTAATACGATAACTATCAATATAGCCCAACCATAACTAACCATGTATTCAAATGCGCCTTGGGCCTTCATTTTTCTATTCTCATTAAAATGAAGATATAGGTCCTCCAAAATTGCTTTTTCACAGCAAGTTTTTTTCATTTTTTCACCAAACCAACATGATAAAAGTTTTCATAGTTTTATCCACATATGCTTTCATCAAAGCAAAAAACAAAAAAGAATATAGCAAAAACTATAATTTAAACAAATTTACCTGTTATTAGACCATTATCTTTCTTTATGATTTGATATTCATCTTCTACTACTAATTGTACATCGTATCTGTAACCTGCGTTAATTAAACCACCACAATTTGAATCAGCTGTTCCATTTCCATTACCATCAATCAATCCACTGATCGTTATTATGCCTCCTACCGGTACTGAAACTTTGTTTGAAGTTACAGGAACAGTGTTACCTGAACTATCAGTTACTGTAATACCTGAAGTACCGTTGAAATAACAAGGTAAAGAACTGCCTTTTTTAAATTTAATCGAACCTTTGTTAGTGTCGTTAACATACAAAACCAATGACTGACCAGCAACATTTTCTAAGGCAACTGTTACATTACTTTGATGAGAATTGCCTCCTGTAAAAGACCATGATACAGGCCTCAAAATTGTAAATCCGTTTGCAGATGGCGTCTGACTCGGATTTAAAACTCCTAAAGAAAACAGCAATATTCCCAACACAATAACAATTAATATGGCCCAGCCATAGCTGATCATGTATTCAAATGCTCCTTGTGCTTTGAGTTTCAATTTCCCACACCTCGTAAACAAAATTTTTTATTTGTCTATTTCAATAACAACTTAATAATATAAAAACCTTTCTCTTTAAATCTGCATCTATACTAGCCCTGGGCGGGAATCGAACCCGCGACCTTGTGCTTACCAAGCACACGCTCTACCACTGAGCCACCAGGGCAATAAAAGACTTTTTTATATATAGCTATAAGCGATCTTACTAGTTTATCTTCAAGTAACAATTAAGATAAAACATTTATGACATTTCATAAAAAGATTAATAAAGAGAATAGATAAATGGTGCAGAAGATTACACAAAATTAGCTGTTAGTAAGCACGTAAATAATAAAAAAAGTATTTCACAAAAAATTATAGGTTCATAATGCCGTCTCTTACAACTAATACTTTTTCTTCTTCTGTTAATTGATTGAAATACCTTAGGTCCAATTTTTTAGCTTCTTCTTTTTCTTTTGAATCACGCGAATTGTTCATTCGGTAATCTTTAGCTGATGAAAGTATTCTTGAAAGCAACTTCGGATTATTTTCAACAAATTTTAGCAAAGACAAAGCATTTCGCAAAACCTTGTTTGGGTCAGATTTTGAATCCAAAATTTGATTTGACAATTCATTAACTCTTTCCTTTAGTTCGATCTGTTGAACTATGTCAGCAGGTCTGACATAAACAATATTATCTATTTCTACATGAAACAGCCTTTTTGGATTGAGCAACCAATAACCTTTATTGTCTTCTACTTCAACAATAAGCTTATTATTGAGCAAGCCTACTAATTTTCCAACCATGTTCTTTCCTTCGTATGTGAAGTGGACTGTTGCGCCTAAGCATAAGTTTACTGCATCGTTTAACATGTTAGCTCTTGTGAGCTTATACAAATATGATTCATAATATGCTTTAGCCTTGTTTTCTTGCATTTTATGCACAAAATGACGGGCTAAATCAGTTATATCGTGTAAAAATGAAACTTGAATGCTTTTGAGTTCATTTAACTCCAATTCATCTGCATTTTCTTTCTGAAGGAGTTCTATTTCACGTTTTAAAGCATTAATAGCTTTAGCTAACCTCAAATACACTATTGCTTTTTCTATGTTTACCAAATATTCTTTATTATCAACAATTATTGGACCTTCTATTTTGCCTGCTAATAATAGTTCAACAAGCTTTTTTTGAGAAACATGAACTGTATGCTTTCTACTATCAAACAACAAAGTCATGATGTTGGCATTTGCATTAACGTAAATGTCTCTTTCGATCCTGATATCACCTCTAATTCTCTGATTTTTTTCATCCAAGTACTCGAAAGGTACAATAACTGGTTCTTTAGCTTTCAACTCAAGTTCCTTTTCAAAAAGTTCAATAAGCATCTTACCATGTGTTTTTAGTTTATCTAATCCAGACTCTTGTTTAGCCAGTTTCTCTAGTTCATCAGATAAATTAGATAATCTTTTCTGCCATTCTAAATATTGAGACAAGTCCAAATCTTCTGCAAACATTTTCTCTATCTTTGTTTTTAACTCGTTTTTCTTGTAAAATAACTCTTTAATAATCCTAGATAATTGCTCAGAAGTACGATTTTTGTTATTTTTATCTTGGACTTCTCTACTAACGCGTTTTATTCTCGTACCTTTACTTTGATTACTTTTATTTACATTTTTTTCATTGGCTCTTTTTTTCTTGTTTTTAGCCACCATCCAACTATCACCGCCAATCTTTTTACTGCTTTTTTTAATTAAAATTTTATATATATCTCCCCGTCAACAAACCTGTGTCCGTCTTCACTACTCCATATTCGTCCTTTGCAGATATGAAAACTGTATACCTATAAGATGCAGCTTTCAAACCACCACAATTGTCTCCAGTTGCTCCGCCAATTCTACCTGTCACAGTAACTATGCTTCCAACCGGTATTGCGGCTTTATTATCAGTTATAATTAAGTCATTTCCAGAGGAGTCCTTTAATGTAACGTTTTTAAGAGACGTATTAAAATAGCAATCAACAGACCCCCCTTGTTTGAATTTTATTGAACCAACTGAAGTATCATTAACCCACATGACCAGGTTTTGACCGGCAACGTTTTCAAATGCAATAGTGATATTACTTGCATGAGCCTCTCCACCACTAAAAGACCATGAGATAGGCCTTATATAAACAAATCCACTTGCAGTTGGTGTCTGACTTGGATTAAATACACCCAATGAAAATAATAATATCCCTAACACGATAACAATCAATATTGCCCAACCATAACTAACCATGTATTCAAACGCGCCTTGGGCCTTCAATTTATATGATTTTAAGTTACTTTTTAATCCATTTGATGATATACCCATAACACCACTTCTCACACAACCTCTTATGTTATGTCAGCAATAAAATTTTTAAATGCATTGCAAAACCTTAAAAAATTTTTGTTTTTGTGTGAAACTACTCTGCAGGATATTTTTTTAATTGGTCATATGCAAACTCTAATGCCTTGTGTATCTGTTCTATGCTTTTTGCTCCTGCACATATTACTTTCCCATTTTTGAATAATAGTAAAGAAACTCCGTGCTTTTTCAAAGTCAATATAGCCCCTGGAAATTGCTCAGGCTCATATTCTATATCCTCTAGCTCATATGCTAACCTATAGAGGTCTAAATTCAAATAAAGATTAGCTGCAGCTACTAAATTAACAAATTCATACTTAGGACTCATTGAAAAATTTGGGTTTTTTTTCGCATAAGGCAAAAGCATCTTCAACGCTTTCTTTAATGCCTGTTCTACTTCTTCTTTCGTTTTAGTGCCAGCACAAATTACTTTACCATTTTTAAAAAGAAGTAAGGAAGACTTAGGCTCATCCAATCTCAAAATTGCACCTGGAAATTGCTCAGGCTCATATTCAACATCAGGCAGCTCTGAAGCAACTGTATATAAGTCTAATTGTATTTCAAAATTTGCAGAGGCAACCATGTTAGTAATCTGTACATCTATCCTTTTTGAAGGAGCCATGTTTATAAACACCTTTAAATACTTAACAATGACAATATTTATAAATACTAATTAAGTATTAATATGCTTTACTTAGTGTTTTTAGTAAGATTAATTTGAACAAACACGGTGTCTTTATGAAGAGATCTAGAGGTACCCTAAGCAGAGCTACAAGAAAGCTTAAACTGAAAAGAAAACTGACTGCTATAGACATGCTAAAGCAATTCAATATAGGAGATAAAGTAGTTGTTGAACCTGTTATAAATCAAAAAGGTCTTCCGCATCCTAGATTCAAAGGCAAATTAGGAACTATTGTCGGGATTAGAGGAAAATCTTATGAAGTTGAAATCCATGATTTTGAAAGAAAAAAATTAATTGTAGTGCCTCCTGTACATTTAAAAAAATTACAAATTAGTAGGTGATCTTAGTTGACCACAGATAAAATTAGAAACATCAAATACATAACTCTTGAAGAAGCCAAGCACATATTAGAACAAAGAATTAACGAAGGTCAAATAACATTTGCTCAACAAACTGCTTTAGAC
>JAOAJI010000001.1:4008-63467 GCA_026414265.1 Microcaldota archaeon | reverse complement strand
TTTCAAAGTAGAACATGACCTGTCAATGTAAAGACGACTGCGACTTTGTGTTAAAAAACACCCTCTTCAACTCTCTAACACCAGTAGAACATGACCTGTCAATGTAAAGACGACTGCGACACTCATAAGTCGCAGTTGTAATTTGCATTACAGGTTGTAGAACATGACCTGTCAATGTAAAGACGACTGCGACTTCTACAAACTGGGTTATATGGAGCACGCTACGGCCCGGTCGTAGAACATGACCTGTCAATGTAAAGACGACTGCGACTCACTTATTGTACCAGTGAGGACCTTCCACTGAGACTCTTTCAGTAGAACATGACCTGTCAATGTAAAGACGACTTGAAGTTGTTGAATGTTGGTGGTTGAATTAGTTTAAGATATGAGGAAGTAGATGGGGCGCTTCGGATTAGTGGCGGTAGTTTTGGTTTTTTATGCTGAAAGGAAGTGGAAATTGGTGTGTTTTGAAGTGTGGTGGCAGTGACAGTGGCAGCGCCTGTAAGTATGAAAGAGCTTTACGAACACGCCAAGCAGACTTACAAAAAGCAGGATAATTTTATCACGACGTCGATGATAGTTACTATTCTTATATTTGTTATAGTTAAGTATGTTCTTTTTCCTAGCATTGCCCAAGGCAATTTTGCAGATGCTAACGGCCTGGTATTTTTACTGGCATTGATAACAGGAATCTTTGGTATGTTCTTATTCAACAATGCTGTTAAGGAGTGTTATTTCTTAGTTAAAAGCAGGGTTGGTGATTTACCTAAGAGTTTCAAGCCAAGTATTATCGAGGACAAATATACTTTCAGGACTACGTTTTTTTCGGTGTTCACTGGAATGTTAACAGCGATTTTTTCTGCTTTGCCTGCTTATTCTTTAGTTTATGGTTTGGATGTTCTCATTTTATTTGTTGTTTATAATTACATAATCCGAATTCTCTATTTCTATTATTACAGAGCAGGTTACGAATCGGTTATTGAGTACTACTATCATGTTATGAGATCAACAAGGTCTAAGATCAGCAGCAAATCTTAAGAACTAGTTGAATAACGCATTTAGTTTCTGAGTATGTTTTTTTTATCTAAGTTATTTTTATGAAGACGATCATTATTGGCTTGTTTAAAGCGCGTATTTTTTTCTAAACTGGATCTCAAGCTTTCTGCTAATTTAATTCCATAATCTTTGTCAACGTATTCTAATGCGTTAACATTGGTCATTACTCTATTGAGGTATTTAAGTAATTGTCTGCACCATTCGTGTAATCCAGGTATTGGGCAGTATTCTTCTTTGTAAGACATGAGTATGTCCTCTGCAACGTCTCTTATTTTAGGCCTGAATTCTGCTACGAGGAACCAAGGTAAGGCATTCGTTCTGTGATATTTAACAAAGAAGGCATATTCTAATTCCATTATTTTTATGAACAATCCTAGATGGCCATGATTCGAGTTCCAAATGATACTACTAGTATCTTTGTATTTATTAATGTAGTATAACAAGTCAGCACAAATTTTAACGAATTCGTCATAGGAGTTTCTTTTATATACATTTAGATTAACAACTTCATCGTACAGTTCATTTATTCTACTAAGCATCATTTCTATTTTTTGTTCAAGCTCATTTGATTCCATATCCTTATAGAGCAGGAAAAGTTTTAAAAAAATATCGTATTTGTATAACAAATACCACAATACCAAAGCTAAATTTTTAAGTTTTTTACTAACTATGCAAGTGTATTCGCAGATATTCATGTGATGCTAGTGATAATATTATGTATTATGAACATGTATACTTGTGTCTACTATGCTTTTGCTTCAAAACTTTCCTAAGAAAGATATGTTTGAAAAGTGACTATTATGTCAATGACTATGTCTTCATTAAAGGTGCTCATCAATAAACGTCTTTGGATGTTGATCATGAAATCATTCATGAACTTTTTTAACTAAAGGCACGATTATGTTCTATTTTCTAAGCATAATGACAGAGAAAATAAATTTACCTTAGCGTGAGGTTGTGAAAAAGACTTAAAGAAGTTCAATCGCAAAATTATGAACAATTAGTAGAACATAAACTAGCCAATAAACAGAACATCATATCAGCAAGACTTCAAAGCATGAATACATGATTCTAAAGAAGGCCGATATTGTTATCATTCTATGTTCTTTTTTTGTTTAATCATCAGTTCTATTTTGTTCACGAACTCTTCTTCTTCGAGTTCGTATTGTTTTCCGTTTCTTTCTCTAACAGTCAATCTGTGTGTTTCTTTCTCCTTTTTGCCTATGACCAACATGTAAGGTATTTTTTCTAGTTGAGCATCTCTAATCTTAGCGTTTATGGTCTCTTGTTTGTCGTTTAGAACAACTCTGAATCCCTTGTCTTTGAACTTTTTTTCCAGTTCTTTTGCATAATCCAAGTATTCATCTGATATAGGCAGTAGGGCTATTTGCACAGGGCTTAACCATACAGGAAATTTCCCAGAGTAATGTTCTATCAAAATACCTATGAACCTTTCAAACGACCCGAAAACTGCTCTGTGTATGACTATAGGTGTATGCTGTTTTCCGTCTTTGCCTTCGTAATTGAGCTCGAACTTCTTTGGCATCTGGAAATCGAGTTGTATTGTAGAGAGTTGCCAAACCCTTCCTATTGCATCTTTGACTTTGAAGTCTATTTTAGGTCCGTAAAATGCTCCATCACCTTCGTTTATAGTGTATTTGAGCTGTGCTTTTTCCAAGCTATTTTTCAAAGCTTGTTCAGCATAATTCCAAGTTTCTAAATCACCCATGAATTTTTCAGGTCTCGTGGATAATTCTGCGTGGTACTCGAAGTTGAACACTTCCAAAACAGTTTTTACTAAATTGATCACGTTCAAGACTTCTTCTTCAATTTGCTCTTTAGCTATGAAGATGTGTGAGTCATCTTGTACAAATGACCTTACTCTCACCATTCCTGTTAGAACTCCAGAGAGCTCGTGCCTATGCACCAATCCCATTTCAGAAATTCTCAGAGGGAGTTCCCTGTAGGACCTTGCTTGGTTCTTGAATATGAGCATATGCCCTGGGCAGTTCATTGGTTTTATTGCATAAGACTGCTCGTCTATATTAGTGAAGTACATGTTTTCCTTGTAGTGCTGTATGTGCCCAGAAATGTGCCAGAGCTTTTCGTTCAATATTATTGGGGTTCTTACTTCTTGGTAATTCCTTTTCTTCTGTTCTTCTCTTATGAAATTTTCAAGTTCTTGTCTTATTATGAACCCTTTTGGCAGGAAGAATATCATACCAGGAGCGAATTCATGCATCATTATGAGGTTGAGTTCTTTGCCAAGCTTTCTATGGTCCCTTTTCTCTGCCTCTTCTATCCTTTTGACGTAGTCTTCGAGATCTTTTTTTGAAGCAAAAGCGGTTCCATAAATCCTTTGGAGTTGTTGGTTTTTTGCATCACCTCTCCAGTAGGCAGCTGCTACTTTCATCAATTTAAAAGCCTTGATTCTGCCTGTTGATGGTACGTGTGGTCCTGTGCACATGTCATAGAATTCTTTTGCGTTAGTTGGTGATTTGTTAGTTTTTCTGTTATAATAAACAGATATCATTTTGTGGCCATCTTTTCTTAGTTCTTCGATTATTTCTTGTTTGAATTGGTTGTCCAAATAAAGATTAATTACGTCGTCTATTGCTAGTTCTACTCTTTCAAAAGGTTGGTCTTCTTTGATTATGTTTTCCATTTCCTGTTCGATTTTCTTCAAATCTTCTGGAGTAAAGTTATGTGTCAGATAAATATCGTAATAGAAGCCATCTTCTACTACAGGACCTATTGTTAGCTGTGCATCAGGGTATAGCCTGAGTATAGCTTGAGCCATAACATGTGAGCAGGAGTGCCTAATAGTTTCTAATCCTTCTTTGCTATCAGGCAACAATATCTCTAGTTCAGAGTCTTCTGTTATCATAGTGCTCATATCAACTAGTTTATTGTTCATCCTTGCAACTATGCCTTCATAAGCAAGTTTATTACTGATCTGTTTGGCCAAATCGATTATTCTTATTCCTTTTTCTACTTTGATTAGTTTTCCATCAGGCAGTTTTACGTTTACGTGCATAACAATCCTTATTGATAAAAGTAATTTAATTAATTTCGCAATTATAGTTAACCGTGGGTTCAAAAAGCGTTAAGTTACTAGTAGTTTTTGACTTTGATGAGACTATTGCAGAACCAAGATCGATAAGTGTTATTGGGGATATAATTAATAAAAGAAAACATTTAGAGAGTTTATTAATTAATTCTGATCCAAAAGAAAGATTCATTCTTATAGCTAACGAGTTACTGGGTTATGAGAGTTCAATTTTATCAAAAGCTGCTGAAAAAATGCATTTGATTCCTTACGTCAAGGAATTAATATACAAATTCAGAGAATTAGATTCAAAAATAGGTATATTATCTGATGGTTATCTTGATTTGATAAACCATTTTATTAAGGTAAATGATTTATGTTTTGATTTTGTTTATGCTCATAGCTTTGTATTATCTGATAACAAACTAAAAGAAGTTTTGCCCGTGTATGGAAAATATTCTCCCAATGACTGGAAAGGCAGACTTTTAACTGATCTAAAGAGCAAGTTCAATGCAGATATTTCTGTTGCGATAGGCGATAATCTCCAGGACATAAGCATGCTTAAATCTGCAGACATCTCTATTGCATACAATCCAAAGGATGAAAAAGTAAGTAAATCCGCTAAATTTGTTGTGAGTTCTTACAAGGACGTGGTTGACAAATTCCATGAATATTTTCCACTTGAGAAGCGCTAAAAGTTATTACTTATGTTTTTGAAAATAGCTCTTCCTATTCTGAGTATGTCTGTATTGTATTTTATAGCTAATTCAAAATCACTGCTTGTTCCAGCAGATAACAATACTTTGGCTCTCTTTTCTTTCTCCAATTTTTTCTTTAGTTCAGAGAGTTTAGAGTAACTCTCTTCTGCTTGATGTTCCAAAGGATAAGTCATTAAGCCAATTATGTCCAATCCCAAAGATTTGCAATAATCATAGAACTCAAACACTTTATCTTCTTCTATTCCATTCCTGTTTTCTTTTTTTGTGTAATCCACTTGAATGAAAAATTTGATTTGATGCTCTTGGTAATGCGCAAATAGTTCAGCGATTTTTTTTCTACATAGCGAGTGCACGTATTTTAGATTACTAATTTGACAAAGCTTTTTTACTTTGTTTGATTGTATGTGCCCGATGAAATGAAAGGTTACATTTTTCATCAAATTAGCTTTTTGTTCGAGTTCTTGGTAATAATTCTCTCCAAATTCTTTGTAGTTTTTAGAAATTAGGAACTCAAAGATTTCTCTATCTTTAACGAACTTGGTTACAGGCAAGATCTTTACTTTATTAAAGTCGATGTTGTAGTATTCGCATGCCTCTCTAACCTTTAAGTTAATATTGTTTAAGTTATTTTCAATCATTGCGAATTTACTTTCCATATTTTAACCTATCTTTAGGTCACAATCATTGTTAACCAGAATCCAGTATGCTTTTCCAGGTTCTAGGTAATCTGCTTTTACATAGTCTTTGTTGACATTAGAATAGGTTATGATGTTAGACAAAATACTGCAACCTTTGAGCTCTTCTTTTCTTATCACATCGTAAGAACTTCCTATCAAGTTCCAGCCCTTATTGAGTTTATATGAATAAGCTGATTTCGTTAAGTAATTATTCCCTATAAAGGTTATGGTGCACTCGTTAGCAAAGTTATATGCGAAGTAGCCTTTGTTGTGCTCTAAATTGCTTATGTTCCTTATTTCGAAACTGTTTTTAGTGAATTCGAAAACAACTTCAGTTGAACAATTGTTTGAAATTATACTTTTTTGTCCTATCATAGGTAAACTTATCATATTCCATCCGTTTTTCAGCGTTATGTTAAATAACTTGAAATTGTTTAGAGAAGGGAATGGCGGCTTTTCTTTTATGGTTTCATCAGACCTTGTTTTTACCATGATTTCTATTTCGTTATTTTCAAATTGTATGTAGTATTTTCCTCCTGGCACCTTGTATCTGTAGCATTTATTGTTTTGATCACACAGGTAATGTGTTAAGTTCCATGTTGCTAATGTAACTGTCTTGCCAGGTAAAACAGTAGCTTTTGCTTGACAATTGATCAGTTCTTTTTCATGTAGTCTCAATTGTTTTCTGTTCTCGTCAAAGATTTTTAGTTCATTTATTCCGCAAACAGAAAACTGTATGTTAATGTTTCCCAAGTTAGTCAAGTATATCTCAACCTCTTCGTTATTCTCATATTGGTATTTGTTTGTCCTGATAGAAAATTTTTTTCCGAGTTCTTCTTCAGGGAGAATGGTGAATGAGGTTGAAAAACCCAGGAATTCGGCTCTATAATCTCCAGGTTCTGCTATGAACGTATTTGCTCTTAGGTCATAAAATTCCTGGTTCCATGAAGCTACTACTTCTACGCTATTTTTACTTACTTTCTTTGTGTCTGCGTTGCACTTAAAATTTGGCTTATGGATGTTCAGTTGTGCATTGTATTTATCGTAGATCTTCAAATCCAGATTGCATGTCAAGTATTCTACGTCATAAGTTGCGTTATTTATTATAAGAAATTCGATTTTTTCCCCTTTCATGTAGTTCTTTTTACTTGCTCTGAAAACTATTCTATCTGCCTGAGGTTCTACTATTCTGAAGTTCGTTGTGTTTATGACCTTACCATTTGAGTCGATAACTCTAACTGTATAAATACCACTCTTTAAATTATTGTAGAATTGGTTGTTCACAAAATTTTCTTGGTTCCATGCAAAGTAAATATAATCATTAGGTTCTAGAACAAAGGTAGTGCAAGACACGTTTCTTTGGTCAAACAGATGAATCTGATTACCGTCTTTATCGTATATTCGAAAAACTAGTGGTATTAGGAAATTACTGCATTGAGAAAACGAATAATTAGAATTACCTACGTTGGTTATGTTAAGATAAATAACTTCTCCTCTGTAATAAACGCTTTTGTCCAAAGTTAGAGATACTTGTGATAAAAGTAAGTTGGCAAGAAACAATATTATTATTACAACTATAGATGAGTTTTTTTTTGCCTTACTTTTCATTAGTAATTCATACATCCTTATCTATGCTATGTCTCATTTTCACAATAAAAACCTTTTTTTGCTTTATGTGATTTTAAAATTTTCTATGCAATAAGTATTTGCTCAAGCTTGATTTTATGAGAACAAAAAATATCGAAGTATTTAATTTAGATGTAGATACGATAGCTGAAGTATGGGAAAAGTTCTTTTCAACCATTCTGAAAAAGAGAATCGAGGACTTTTTAGCCTATTACCCTGATAAAAAAAGTTTTTACATAGACTATAGGGAAATGGAATTGTTCAGTCCTGTTTTGATAGATGCGTTAGAAGCAAACCCTGATTTAGTTTTGGAGTTGGCCAAGGAAGAGCTAAAAAAACATGGTGTTGACCTTGGATTAGAAGATTTCGAGCCTAACATAAGATTAAAGAACTGGCCAGACAGGAATCTATTGATTCAGAACATAAAATCTGAAAACATTGATGGCTTGGTAACTTTCAAAGCACTCATTACTAAGAGAACTGAGGTATTGCATAGAGTAGAAAAAGCAGTTTTGAGATGCTCTTTATGCAATTCTACGCAAAAGTTCCATGTTTTGAAGAACACAGAGCTTCCTGTGAGATGTGATGTATGTAAAAAGCCTGCGCTTCAACTAGATGAAAAATCGTCTAATTTCATCGATTTGCAGAGGGCTGAGGCACAGGAAATTCTAGAACGAGTTAGAGGAGGAACACCAGCGGCAAAAATTGAATTGATATTTGAAGACGATTTGGTTAACACTATTAATCCAGGTGATAATGTCATAGTAACAGGAATAATGCGAATAAGGCCTGTAATAAACTTGAGGAAAGGCAAAAAAACAAACAATTACACAAAATACGTTGAGGTTATCAATTTCTCTCATACACAAAAAGATTTTGAGGAAATCGAGATTTCTGAAGATGACGAGAAAGAGATTTTAGCTCTTGCAAGAGATCCAAGAATCGTTGAAAAGATTACGAAATCAATAGCACCAATGATATATGGTCATGAAGAAGTAAAATTAGCGATTGCTCTGCAGTTGTTTGGAGGTACCAAAGACAAAGACGTTTTGGGGACAAAAATGCGTGAAGACATTCACTTGTTATTGATAGGCGATCCTGGAACTGCGAAAACAAGGTTTTTACAACAAGTAGAGCAAATAGCTCCTAAGTGCATATTTGTTAGCGGAAAGAGTATTACTGGTGTTGGTTTAACTGCCTCTGCAGAAAGAGATGAGTTGAGTGAAGGCGGCTGGACTCTGAAAGCAGGTGCTTTGGTACTGGCTTCTGGAGGAATAGCTTGCATTGACGAATTCGACAAAATTGATGAAAACGAAAGGGCTGCGATGCACGAGGTCATGGAATCACAATCAGTGAGCATAGCGAAAGCAGGCATAGTTGCAAAATTCAAGGCTAAAACAGCGATCTTGGCTGCAGCAAATCCTAAAAGAGGTAGGTTTGATCCAAACAAACCTCCAGCAGACCAATTTGATATCCCTCCAACAATTCTATCAAGGTTTGATTTGATTTTCCCTGTTATCGACGTCATGGACGAGCAAAAGGACTCTACGTTAGCTGAGTTCATTTTGAAAAGGCATCAATTGGGTGCAGAAGCAATACCTGAAAAATACTCTGAAATAACAGATGACGATATAATCTCTCCAGAGATTCTAAGAAAATATATTGCATATATGAGAAAGAATGTTAGGCCTGTTTTATCAGAAGAGGCTATGAAGATTATAAGGGATTATTATGTTGAGTTAAGAAAAATAGGTAAATCACAAGGTGCAGTGCCTATAACTCCAAGGCAAATAGAAGGCTTGATAAGGTTGAGCGAGGCAAGTGCGAAACTGAGGATGTCCAAAATAGTCGAAGAATCAGATGCTAAAAGGGCAATTTCTTTAATGGACTTCGTTTTAAACAGGATTTTGGTTGACAGAGAGACTGGGAGGATAGACATAGATATGATAACTATAGGAAAGCCGAAATCAATGCTTGATAAATACAATATAATAATTGAAATAGCAAGAGAGCTTTTCACTAAATTTAATGAAATAGACGAAAAGCAATTAATTAAAACAGCAGAAGAAAGATATTCTATAGATTCTTCAACTACAAGAAAAATCATTGATGATTTAGAGAAGAAAGGAGAACTTTACATGGTAACGTATGGGAAGTATAGATTAGTTGACCAGGCTTAACAGAAACTTTTCAGTGGTACTATGAATGATTTTTTTAAAGATTTACTAGTTGGTAAAAATAGGATTCTCGTTTACCTGCTCATCTCTACAATGTTGACAATATTTGGATTGTATAATCATATTAGCTCTTCAGGTAATGCTTTGAGATCTGTTATCGAAGAGGAAATAGAACAATCATACAGTGAAATAAATTGGATTTCTTTGATAGTGAATTTAGTTTTTGTAACGATTTTCATGATTATTCTGTTTAAGTTTCTGCATGTCAAGAAAGTTGCCATGTCTTTCGAATTTCTAGTTTTCTTTTTTCCCAGTTTGACATTTTTTTATTCGATGTTACTGCCTCTATTCATGCAATTTGATATTCTGTTGCTCATAATTGGTTCTATTTTGCTCACGATTATTGTTTACTTTCTTAAACAAAAGTACGTTGTTCTTAAAGATTTGATGGCCATTATAAGTGCAACAGGTATAGCAATCATTATTCTGTTGGTTTTCGATTTCACGACCATCATAATATTCTCGCTATTTTTACTAGTTTATGATATTGTTTCTGTTTTCGTAACAAAGCACATGGTGTATTTTGCAGAAAACATAGTTAAATATAATTTACCTATGACCGTGACCTCGTACGTTGAGATTGAAAAAGAAAAAGCTAAGGAAATGATAGAATCTGATATTAAGACTAATAGAATTGAGCAAAAGGATGCAGAACTAATTTTAAAACGTATAGAATCCCAAGAAAGGGTTTACAGTAGAGTCGACTTAGGTAGCGGTGATCTTGTTATGTTTTCAACACTTACAACGATCAATTTCTTTGCTAACGGTCTAGTGGGATTGCTATTGAGTTTGATCATAGGCATATTCTCTGTTAATATAATGCTTGAAGCACTCATGAAAAGAAGGACTGTTTTTCCTGCACTGGTTGCTATAATTCCATCAATGATATTAGCGATTCTAGTTGGGGTTTTGATAACGAAGTTGTTTTGATTAAATCATGCAATATATCTTGCGTATTCTCTGCAGAAATGGCCCATTTTTAATTCCACTTTCTTTATCAATTCGTGTTTGTCATCTTCTAAATACCTTTTGAGGAACTTGTACTCTAAAGGAAGTAAAGGTTTGATGTGCATTCTACAAAAAAATTTTTTACAGTAAACACATTCAATTAAATTTTCAGTTTCATAGCAGTCATCGTCTTCACATTTCATCAATTTCACATCAGCTAATTCAATTATTTAATTTTTATTTTTATACTTTCATATAACTTTGTATGAAATCTTATTGTGACAAACTCTTACAACTCATTATGATAAATGATTCTAAATTCTTTAAATTACCGGATTATTTGAGAGATAAATTAAGAGAACCTTTTGGTACTGTGATCAAATCAGACGATGTCGTCAAAGAACAATTGAATGGACGTGATATAATTGCAGTAGGTGACTCAACAATTCTTAAGTTAATTGATTTAGGTTTTAATTGTTCCATGGTAGTTTTTGATTTTAAGACCATGAGAAAAGAATTAGACGAAAAATCTAAAGAAATGTTGAATAATAAATTCAAGAACCAATTCGTTTTTGAAAATCCACCTGGAATGCTAAACAAGTCATTGATTAAATTTTTGATTAATCAATTTCACGATAAGAAAACTATATCTAATTATGAACCAATCGTTATAAGAATAATCGGAGAAGAGGATCTAGTTGCATTGCCCATTATGGTGTTGATGCAAGAGCATCAATTACTATGTTATGGTCAACCTAATGAAGGCATAGTGGTTGTTATTCCAACTAAAGAAATAAAAAATACTTGTCTTAATTATTTGAAAAAGTTTGACAATGTTGATCTGTGAATTTATTTGGTTAGTTTATGATTCATATATTTTTCGCTCAAATTTCTGAGAGTTGTGTTTGCTTCTCTCAATTTCTGTTCAGCCGCTCTGTACTTCTGCAAGTCATGTTCGTCATTCCCAGGTATTTTTGCATCCTTGAATGAGTTTGATAATTCATATCTTCTTGTATCCATTTCGTCAAATGCATTTCTTACATCTTTAGGTAGGATTTTGTTTTCAAAAATATCATAAGCCTTTTCTTCAACTCCTCTACTTTCTTTCATAGTTTCTACGTGTCTTGTCAATGCATCTGGATCTATCTTTCCAAGTCTCTTGAAGTTGTCCAAGCTTTCGTCATTTAATTTTCCTTGTTTTTCTTGGAAGCTTTTGATTACTTGTTCAGCAATTTCGTTATCCTCTAATTTTGCGTTTTTAACTATTTCTTCAAAGGTTTTTCCATCTATCCTATCTTTGTTTTCTTCTATGTATTGAATAAGTTTTCTAATGTCATCTGTTTTTGCTGTAGTTGTTTGTACGCTATCTTTGTCAAGTAATTCTTCAGCAGAAACTTTGCCTCTTGATGCCTCTAGAATTTCTTCTTCGCTGATTCTGTTCATTGCCAAAGGATCTATAGCTTCTGATACTGTCTTACTATTCAATGGTTTGATACCTTCTGCACTTTTGTAAGATTCATAGTGTTGAGTAGTACTGTCTTCTGTAACTGTATCGTCTTTAGGTAATTCAAAAGGGTCTATCAATTTTGGCATTTCAGGTGGCTGGAATACTATTTCAGGTACAGTAGCTTTAGGTGGAGTTAACGGTGCGATTATATCTTTAGTATCTGTTATTGGTTTATTAATTGGCACGTTTCCACTCATTTGCTGTTTGTTTGTTTCAGGCAAAGTTTCTGTTTTAGGAATAGGTTGATCGCTTTTGTTTATTTTAATTTCTCTATCACTAGATATTTTTTCTTCTACTGCATGGGTTTGAGTAGGTTTAGACAAACTTTGGTTTGCAGTATTTGATTGTAGTTGTTCTTGATTAGTGCTCTCAGTTAATTTTGCACTATTTTGGGTCTCTGTAATCTTCTCTTCTGTTTGTATTCCTTGTTTATGCTGTATGGTTTGGTCATGATTATCAAATAAGCCAAACAAAGCCCTTAATCCAAATGCACCAACAATTCCTCCAATCAAAGAGCCGAAGAATCTTAGCCATGCAAAAATTCTCCCTTTTCTTCTCGACTTTTCTATCTCTTCTAACAGAAGTTTATTTGCATCAAATTCTTGATAGTTTTGATTATCTGTTTTATACCTTTGTATCAATGAATTGAGTGTTCCTAATCCTCTATTCATAATAGATTCAATCGAGTTATCGTTTTGTTGCTGAGTAGAGTTTAATGAGTTATTCCCATGCGCTGCTAAGTTCACTAATCTCTCAGCCAACGCTTTTGCGTAATCTCTAATGTCCTCTTCTATTATCTTTTCATTTTGTTCATTTAACAACTCTTCTATTTCTTCCATTACATTAGTGGTTCTCTTATCAACCCTCTTGAAAGCCAAGACATCGCTCAGATTTTTCAAGGCTAGTGCAGAGCCTGCAATTCCAAATCCAATTTTTATGATTGGAGCATACGGGATTGTAAACATGCCAAAGATCGAGCCAGTTGCAGGTAAGAGATGCCCTAAAGCCATTGTCATTCCTGGTAGAACAACAACACCAGCAATTACCTTTCCAAAACTCTTTTGATTTGGTTGTTGAACTGGTTCTATTTGTTGATCTTTAGTTTGTATTCCATTCACATGATTTAAGACTTGTTTTAGAGCCCAGGCATGGAAATTGCTTAAAAAAAGAATAGCACTTCTTGCTTTAGTGCTGAAATTCCCTAATCTTTGGCACCTTTCTCTTATCTCCTGAAGCTCTACCAATGGGTGTATCTGATTATCTACTGAATTTTCAATTTGTGTTTTTGTTTCTGTACGTGTGCTTCCTTGATTCTCTTTGTTTCCTTTTTCTTCAGTGCCTTTATTCGATTCTTTCTTGCTCGGATCTTTTAATGATAAAATTTCTTCAATTGCTTCATTTTTCTTTTTTTCTTCATTTTCTTGAGCATTGCCACTATCGTCAATTGCCATAAGCTAACACCTAAAGAAAGAAATAAACCCATCTATTTAAAAAATATGTGTTAAAAAAAACAATAAGAAAGTGCAATAATGCTTTCTTTTATAACAAAAATTAAGCGCCTTTCTTTGCAGCCAATTCCTTGTTCTTAGGTCTTAGATACTTGTATCCACACTTCCTGCACTTTTGAGCTGTTTTTGGATTTCTGGCTTTGCATTTAAAACAGATTTTAGTATTAGCAATTAGTCTATCTGCTTCAGGAAATTTTCCCATTTCACGTTCACCGATAGTATTTTCCATCTATATAATAACTATTAAAAACATTACTATCATTAATTTGAGTTATCTAAAAATAGAGGTTATAGTCATGGGTGCTTATAAGTATATCAAGCAGACAATAATACAAGAGTACAAGAAAAGGTCTGAATCTCTTAGAAAGAAGATCATTGAATGGAAAAAGCAGCCTTCTGTAGTACGAGTAGAAAAACCTAGTAATCTCCCTAGAGCTAGAGTATTAGGATACAAACCAAAACAAGGCTTTATTATTGCGAGAGTAAGAATTAGAAAAGGCAAAAGAAAAAGAGAAAAACCTGCTAAAGGTAGAAAACCAGGTAGTAACTTCAGATATGTTACCAGAAATGAATCGTATCAGTTGATAGCAGAAAAAAGAGCACAGAAAAAGTTTACTAACCTAGAAGTCCTCAACTCATATTACATTGGAGAAGATGGTCAATACAACTTCTATGAAGTAATTCTGTTTGACCCTAACGCATCTACAATCAAAATACCTGCTAAAAATGTTAAGAGAAGGGTTTATAGGGGTTTAACGTACCAAGGCAGAAAAGCAAGGGGTCTTATCAACAAAGGATAGAATTATGTTATGGAATTTATAGACGTAGTTGACAATAATTTTAATATAGATATAATTAAGAATTTTCATCAACTACCAGAGTATAGATTTTTTGGTATCAAAAGGATCATCAGATTGGATGAGATACCTAACTTGATTCACAAAGTAGAAGAAGCAAAGAAATGTAACTTCAGTAATTGTGTTTTGGTTGCAGATAATTCAATAATTAATCAGCTTAATTCGATCAGGAAAGTAAATGGAAAAAAGCGTTTAACGATATTGATTCCAATTTCCAGTGTTATTAAAAATGTCTATCTAATATCTACTTACAAAAAAATTGTAGACTTTGCAATCATGAATCAAATTCAACTAAAGTCTTGTAGTTTAGCTTCTTCAGTTTATGAACTGAGGTCATATTACGAGCATTTTTCTATTCTTAAATCCGTTTTTTCCGTAGAAGACGATATAGCTAAAGAAATGATATCAAATCAAAACTTTTTAGGTGATGATAATGAAAGTTAAACAATTCAAGCAAAGGTACATTGCTTTTTTAATCCAGTCAGAACTATCAGAAGAGATTGATAAAGACATAATAAGAAAGATCAGGAAACAGTATGCAATTCTTTTTGGTCAAGTAGGTTTATCTCAAGTAAAAATTCAACTTATATCAATAAAAGACAGAATTGCGGTAATATGTGTTGATCATCTCAATTTTCATAAGTTGATATCTGCTTGTGCATTTCTTTCAGATGTGAGATTGATACCTGTTACTTCCTCTGGGACAATAAAAAAGCTACACAAGAAATTAGTTAATGCCATTTAAGCAAATTATTATTTCTCCGAAGAATTCTTCTTGTATCAATAAGATTTTGTTGTGCATTCTCAGATAAAGAAGAGGGAGAAATGCTTCAATTCTATCAACTTTGTTTGTGAGCATGCTGAAAGTGAGCATATTGTTATGGTCTTTTAGTTCATTCATCACACTCAATATTTTTTCCATTTCTTTCTCGATATCATAGCCTTCTATTTTAATTTCTATCATCTTCTGGTTTTGCTTGTTTAGTTCACTTTGTGCCCTTATTTTTATTTTGTGCATCACTTCTTCTACCATTTTAATCAATTCGTCTAAAGTGACGAATTTTTTCCTTGGTAATCTAGTCAAAAGTGTTAAATTAGGCAATTCAATTAACTGGTTCACATTGTAATTGTTATCCTCTTCTATGATGTAGTTCTGCTCATAGTCTACCAAATCCTTCAGTGAACTTGATTTAAATCTCAACAGTATTGAAGATGCAAGAATAACATTTGCAGGTATCGATAAATTCAAATTTTTCATATGCCTTATTTCTTTAATGAAATGGGAAGTTAATTCAACGATATCTATATTCCATGGATCAAGTTTTTCCCTCTCAATTAAATCGATCAAAATAGTTTTCCAACAATCCTTCTGGATTAATTTAGCTAGGTCAAATTGCTTTTGGATTTGAATATTCGCTGTAAGATCCATCTCGATCACAGAGGAAACTGGTCCAGCAAACATATTTGGTTATTTTAGTTTAAAAGATTGCTGTTATCTTACTCTTTTGAACATGAAAAAACCTGGGTTGTTGTAAATCATAGTATATTCTGTATTTGAGAAAAAATAGTTAAGCATGTTGTTAATTTCTTTTTCGTTGTAATACGAAATACAACTAGTGTCTATGATTACATAAGTATAGTTCTTGAATTTAACATAGTTATCAACATCTTTGACAGTTACAGTCTTGTTTTGAATGGCTTTTTTGAACAAATAATGCTCTTTTAAATGTATATCTGTTTTTCTCTCGTATCCTACTATGATTGAGTCAGAGTTGCATAAACTAAATATTCTTGAATTTTTATCAGTTAAATTCATCATTTTGCCATATCCATCTATTTCATAATCTGATTTGAACACATAAGGTGGCCATATGTCTGTTTGAACTTTGTACTTTGGGAGCCCAGATGTGTATCCTATAAGAATAATTATTATAACAACAAGCAAAGTTTTAGCTACGTTATTCTTTAACAAAGTTAATAGGTAAAAAGTTGCATATACAATTATGAAAGCTGAAGGAATTGCGAAAAACACCCAGAATCTGTGTGGAAATAATTTTACTGGTAATGCATTTCCTTGTACTCCTATTATAGAAAAAATAAAGAATAACAAAACAAAAGTATAAACAAATTTATTGTTTTTTAAAGTCACAAAGAATAACAAAACAAAGCCTATGATTAACAAAATACTGGCAACTATTCCTATACCTATGTGTTGGTCTATTTTTCCAAACTCTTTAGCGTTTATGAAATCATCCAAAGTATAAACAAATCCTCCAGAAGTGTCTAAAGTTCTGTGTGTAAACATTTCAGCTATGTTCGCTTTTTTTTGCTCTGCATCAAATAATCCAATGCCATATAACGTTTTTTCAAAACCGAATTTGAGATACGTAGGGATCCAATAAACTATTAGAGGAATTATCAATGATAGAAATCCGATCAACAAAAAGTATTTCAAAATTTGTATATCAAATCCTTTTTCTCTTAAAATTGATAAGACCAAAATTCCTGCCACAGGAACAAAAATAACGGCTACCGATGGCTGTGTTAATGCCAAAGCGCTTATGGTAATTATAGAAGCCAACACGTATTTCTTGTCCTCAATAACCTTTGCCAGACTATACAACCCTAATAAGAAAAAGGTCATAGCTAATGTCTGAGCCCAAATGAAATGAGACATGTATGCAGGAAGCATGAGTAAAACAAAAGTGGCAAAAACTGAAAATTTTAGGTCTTTACTCAATAAAAGAAAAAGAAAATAGGCTGGAATTAAAGTATATGCAACTAAAAAGGCATTGTAAAATTTAAGTGTGAACATGATGGAATTGTTAATTTGTGCAAGTAATGCAAGCAAAATATCGTAACCAGGAGGATAAGGTTCAATATACAATCTTTCAAAAAGTTCAATCGGCAATTCGTTAAAATAGGTTGAAAAACTTTTGTTTTCCTTTATCACATATACTCCTATTGCATGACCCCAAGGGTCTCCGTCTTCATACCATAAATAATTTGTTGCACCAACATAATAGATTATGGAATTGACTAGTAGCAGTCCAATTATAATATTATTGAAAACAGTATCTGATTTTATATTGTGGGGCTGAATTTCAATAAAATACGAATTCAATAATTTCTTACCTACAAATGTTGCTAAAATACCAAGTACTAAAAACAATTCCCAAGTTATTGGTATTTTTACCAAATTAAATATAATTCCAATAATAGCAAGCAAAGCTAATCCATATCCAAAATTCAATAGCGAATGTTCTCTAGTAACTAGATAACCAAGAGAGAAACTTACGAACAAAAGAAAAATTAATTCGTATAAAGCATAATATACAAGGAGTAAAACTAGTAATAAGAAGCAAAAATATAAATGAATTGGTTTTATTTCTAATTAAAGTTTATCATACCTGAATATATTTTTGCAACACTTTAAAAAATATTTTAAATCTTCTTTTCAAAAAAGTATATTAAAGCTCCCATCGTCTAGCCCGGCCAAGGACGTGGGCCTTTCAAGCCTAAGACCTGGGTTCAAATCCCAGTGGGAGCGTAAAAAAATAAAAAAGGTCTTTTGTAGATTAAACTATTTTTCTTTTTGGTATGTGAGTACCTCCTTCTGCCACGTTAATTCCTTTATCGTTTAATCGCTTCTTTAATGCGTCTAGAGCAATTTTCCATTTAGGATCTGTTTTATCAACTGTTTGTTTGGCTTCTTCGAATCCTTTACTTACTTCATGCAAAAGTTTTTGGTATTCTGATAAATTTGCAGAATCTCTTGCTGCATCAACTCTGACAACGTGTTCTGCTAAATAATCAGGGTCCAAGCCTGTGAATCTTCTAAGTGTTTCCAAACCTATTGGTTTACCTGTATAGACAAAGCTTTCAATCAATTGTTGTTTAACTTCTTCACTTTGTAGACCTGCTTTTTCTACTATCTCTCTGAATGACATGTTTTTAACTACTTCTTCGTTGTTCTTCATGTAGTCAATCAATCTTTGAACATCGCTTTTTGCTGTTGAGATATCTATTATTCCTGGTGTAACAACGCCTTCGTGTTGTGTTATGGCAGATTGATTTGTTTCCACTTGAGAATTCGTAGTGCTTGATGCGTCTGTTTTATTGGCGCTAGTTGTTGCTTCAGAAGATTTAAACCATGCAAACCAGCCTGTTACTATACCAACTATCGCAGAAATAAACCATCTCAATGCAGTGTACCATTTTCCTTTTTTGCTCGCGCTTTGAATTTCCTTGTCTAGTTCTTCTTGAGCCTTCTTAACATGTTCTTCTGTAATGAATTCTGCTCCATTTTTTATAGCGATTAAAGCAGCAATTCCCTGTACATGCGATTCTAAGAATTTCTGAACTTCAGTCATCTCTACTGTATCATGGGCTGCCAATGCAACACTTCTCTCAGCTACTGCTCTGATATACCTAGATATCATTCCTGGATTGTTGTTTAGGTAATTTCTTAAGTTTTCATAATGTTTAGAGTAAATCGTTGTTAGCGAGACGTCTGCATGAGTAGTTGTTAATGCTTCACCTAGTTGAGGAATAGTCAATTTATTCTGTTCTTCTATCGCTACGTGTAGCAATTCTATGTTTACACTTCTTATTTCTTTTTCAGTTCTTTTTATTACACTTGCTTTAGCAAGAGTATCGCTCAATGCTTTCACGCCTATAGCAGCACCAACTCCTGATACGATTCCATTCACTATCGGCATTCCTGATAGCAAGTTGGTTGTTAAGCTCAGCGCGCTTACAGCTAAAGGAACTCCGATACCAAGGCCTAATTTTGCTAACGAATATGGTGATTGTTTTACTACTCTAAGAGCATCTTCTTTACCTTGTTGTGTGTTTGTATTTTCAGCAGTTTGTGGTTGTTGTTGATTTTCCTGAGGTTTGTTTAATACTTGTTGAACTGCCCAGGCAGGAAAGTTTGTGAAAAAAAAGTAATACTTCTAACTTTAGACGCTTTGCCAGTTATCCTTTGTGATTTTTCTCTTATTTTGGTTAGTGTATCCACGTGAGAACTTACATCAACATTTGCATGTTTGTTCGTATTCTCTTTTTGTGGTTCAGGTTGTTTATCAGAGTTAACGTCTTGATTATTTTTAGAGGTTGATTGATCTGGTTTGTTAGCAGGTTCTTTAGAACCAGTATTATTTTTTCCAGCCGAAGTAGTGTCAGTTGTGCTGTCTTGTTTTTTGAGTTCTTTTAATATTTGTAGTTCGCGTTGTAGTTCTTGTAGCTCACTTCTGGATCTTGTCAAGTCGTGTTGTTGATCAGCAGTTCTCTTAAAGCCAAGCTTTTCTAACTCTTCTATTTTGTTTTGTAGTTCTTCTATATTTTTTTCTAAGTCATAAATTTTTTATCTAGTGGTGATAAACTCTCATAACTTAGTTGCTGTTCAATTTGGTCAAGTTGTTCTTTAACGGCAGCGATATTGGGCCTAATTATTAGATTTAGTCTTTTGATACTTTCGTAATCTTTTTTTTGCATTAGTTCTCTTTCTTCCTCCTGTAGTCTCTCTAACTCTTTTAAATAATTCATTTTAAGTTGTTCTAATTCTTTAATTCTTTCATTACTTGTGTTTTCATTAGCACTTTCAATAATGATATCCTCTCCAGGCATCTTCATCACCTTTTTATATTAATTATAACTATGTAAAGAAGCATTATGAACATTTTTTTTACCAAATATAACCATAAGCACCAAAAATCGAAAAAGCAGGATAGGTCCTAAACACATGGGAATATGTCGGTAACTCCTCTAGGTCTCTAACATTAGAATAAGGTAAGTAAGGACATACGTAAAGTAATTGACGCTTCCACAGGTATTCAACTAAGGTTTCATTGCCTATCTTTACATCAGCATTACGTTCATCTAATCTCGCTAATTTACCTTTGCTTAATAGATGAGTATATACAGATTCGAGAAAATCGTCTAGTCTTAAAAAGACGTCTGCATCTATCAAGATCATTTTGTCAAAATCTTCGCTTTTTGTGAACTCTGGATGTCTTCTTTTTACTTCACTTTTCACATCTTCAGTTAGCTTATCGTCTAATTTAAGTTTGATAAGCCAGAAGTAGCGAAGGTCTATAGACTCTGGTTTAGTTATCAAATACGTTACACGTGGTTCCTCTTTACTTGTCAGTGCAAGATACCTGGAATTGTTATATCTGGCAATCACTGGTATATATCTTTCATAAATCTGATAAAACAATCTGTTGAAAGAATCTAAATCCAATGAATTCAACGAATCAGAATTAGCAAAAGCTTTCAACAAACTTATGTAATCTTTCTCTGATCTTTTTTTTGGATTATCAACAAGAGCAGATATTGGAATTGTTAGGCTAAGAGCAGAGATTCTCCATTTTCCTGAGTCATAACCTCTTGTATTACCACTACTCCTGTAAAATAGTATTGGATATGTTTTGTTCTTTTTTTTCACTAGAAATTCTCCTAATAAAAGATTTCTATCATTTATGTTTAACACCAATGGCACTATTCTCAATTCGAACTCTGAACTTTTTTCTTCTTCGTGAGTCCTCCCAGAAATGCAGATTAACGAAATCTCTTCTGTGGTTTTAACTGTATATGTCTCTCTTTCGAAACCATGGATTTTAGCCTTCTCTTTTTCTTGACTTTCAAAAAAGATTATCCTTCTTTCTCTTAATTCTTGTAATGTGGAAACTAAGAGAGAATAGCCTGACAGCAGGTATCTCCTACTGATGAAATCTTGTTGAGGAGTACCTATTATTTTGTTTGGTCTCTGAGCTAATAGAGAATTATTGTTTTTATATTCCATATTAATATGTTATTTATAACATTTTTTAAATCATTCGTGAACTTTTCCATTATGGTATCTTAGTTTGCCATTCACGATCGTAGTAACTACTTTATATCCTAAGAGAAAACCGTTATAAGGGCTTTTTTTTGCTTTCGAAAACCAATTTGACGTGTCTATTCTTACTTCTTTTTCCTCGAAGATGACCAAATCTGCTACATTGTCCTTCTTTATTTCTCCTTTGTTTTTTATCCTGAATTTCCTATACATTTTCAAATTCTTTTCTGCCAATAATCTCATTCCTGAATGCTTTTCCTCTATATTTGTGAATATGTGTAGCCAAAGTGGCAATATTACGTCTAAGGAGCTTATGCCTGATGGACATTTACTGAATTCATCAGATTTTTCATCCATTGAATGCGGTGCATGGTCAGATCCTAATAAGCAATAACTGGTTTTTAAGTATCCTGTCAGGAATTTCTGACTTTCTATTTTCCTTATCGGAGGATTAACCTTTAGAAGATTTTGTGCCTTTTCAGATAAAACAATGTTTTCATCTAAATAGAACATGCAGTGATGAGGAGTCAAATCAAAAGAAACTCGATTTTTTACAAGAAAGTCTGCTGTGAACGGAGAAGATACATGAGTAATGTGGATCTTTTTATTGATGTCACACAAATGTTTAACCAGTTCAAGCTCGTCAAATTCGCTTCTGCTTTTTTCATGCTCCTCTAAGTTTTTTGTTACATGATTAGTTACTTTTTCTGCATGGACATACAAAGGTCTTTGAGTTTTGTCTTTGTCATAATTAACTAGTATTTTTTTTAATTCTTCAAAGCTCAAGTTTTCTTCTACATTAGTGGTTTGTGAAGCATATAATTTGTAACCTATGCAGTTTTTTACTTGAAAAAAATTATCTATATTATTCTTGCTTATCCCTAAGTAAAAATGTAGATTACAATATAACTTGCTGTTTTTAGCTAGTTCAATTTTTCTATCAAGTTTATTTTGATCGTCTACAAAAGGTTTGTTGTTAGGCATATCTATTACAGTAGTTGCTCCTCCATGAACAGCAGCTTTGGTTCCTGATTCAAAATCCTCTTTATATGATTCACTAAAGTTTCTTAAATGAACGTGTGGATCAATAAACCCATACATCAAATAATAGTCAGTTGCGTCAATTATTATGTTGGCATCATCTTGCAAATTTTTACCAACTTTTATAATTTTATAGTTAAACAACACGTCTTGTTCTATTATCTTGCTTTTTGAAATTACCTTTGCTTTTTTCACCAAAACAAAGTCTATGTCATCTTCACTTTTCATAGAATTGTTTCACTTCCGTCAAGTTCTCTCCAAATTCTCCCAAACTCGTTTTCTTTCAAGATCTCTATTCCAAAAACAGTTCCGTCTCTGCAACACAACTTACTACCTATGGCACAGTGACCGCATATGCCTATCGCACATTTCATTATTCTTTCCAATGACATTTGTAGTTTGACGTTCTTGTAATTCTCGCATAGTTTTGCTACTGCAAAGCTCATTTTTTCATTACCACAGGTCATGACGTGGATATTAGTATATTCATGTACGTTTTTTTCTAGTATGTCTTTTAGAGCATCTGTAACTCTGCCTTTCATGCCAAAACTTCCATCGTCTGTTGTTATAACGACATTAACTTTTTTGCTTTTTGGTAAATTTTTCATTATAAATTCTTTTGTTCTAACTCCATAAATTAATACAATCTCAATATCGTTGAATAGATCTTTTTTTGTTTTTGCTATGTAATTTAATAAGAATCTTAAAGGTACTAATCCATAACTACCAGCAACCAGTACTAGGAGATCGTTAGCTCTAATATCATTTATGGAAAAACAATTCCCATAAGGTCCTCTGACAAAAACTTCTTGATTTACTTCTAATTCACACAGTTTTGATGAAAAGCTACCCCTTTTTGCTATGCTCAATTCAAGAGGATTGTCATTGCCTATGCTGAACGGTTTTTCGTCTATTCCAGGTAGCCATACCATTACAAATTGTCCAGGCAATGACTTCAAGTTTTTGTCAAAAATTAGAGTAAATATATCTTTTGCCTCTTCTATTTTATCTCTAACTACAAATCGTTTGTAATTACTTACTTTTTCGGTATTCAATTTTGGCATCAAAATAGTTTTTGTAGATAAGGATTAAATCCCTATCAGAAATAGTAATTCTTATTTCATCTCATACTTTAAATTTAACGTATTGAATTAATATCATATGGAAACTCAAGGCATTTCAGACAACATAAATGAATCTAATCTTACGCCTGCAGTTCTCCAATACCTTAAAATTAAAAAGAAGCACAATGATTGCTTAGTTCTTTTCCGTATGGGCGATTTCTACGAGGCCTTTTTTGACGATGCAAAGACACTAGCACAGGACTTAAACATAGTATTGACTTCTAAGGGAAAGGGGGAAAAAAAAGTACCTTTGGCAGGAATACCCTACCATTCTGTTTACAACTACCTGAAAAAATTAATCGAAAAAGGAAGAAAAATAGCCATATGCGAGCAGTTAGAGGATGCTAAGTTCGCTAAGGGTTTGATAAAGCGTGACGTGGTAAGGATAATTACTCCAGGTACACTGATAGAAGAGAATCTTCTGTCTACTTCTAACAATTATTTGCTTTCTGTGTCTAAGCCAGATAAGACTAAAGCAATTTCTTATGGTATGGCAGACATTTCAACAGGAGAATTGTTCTTTTTCTCTAACTATGCTTTAGATGAAATTTTAGACAAGTTTTTACCATCAGAAGTGATATTAGACAATAATGATATTTCTATTCTCGAATCTTTAAAGAAAAGAGGTTTGTTTTATACAGTAGTTGAAAATGCAGAGCTAAATTCAGCTAAAGGATTTCTTAAAGAGTTCTTTGAAGTCTCTGACTTATCTTGTTTCGGTATAAGTGATAATGAAATTATCCCTATAGCCAATCTGATAAAGTATATAGCTGAGAACTTGAAATTGAGCAAATCTCATTTTTGTACTGTTAAAAGAATAAATTTTGATGAATATCTTGAAATAGATAGTAACACTGCAACTAATTTAGAGTTAGTAAAATCCATGAGAGACGGCTCTGAAAACAATACTCTATTTTCTGTTCTGAATTATACTTCTACTGTCATGGGAAAGAGATTACTAAAGTTTTGGCTCACAAAGCCATTAAGAAAAATTGATAAAATCAACAATAGGTTAGATTTGGTTGAGAAATTCTATTTTAATTCCAAGCTCCTTAGTTATATTCATGACCAACTAAAAGAAATTTCTGATATTGAACGTGTATTGACTAGAATAAAACTAAGAAATACTTCCAAGAAGGATTTATTATCACTCAGAAATTCTTTGGAGCATTCTTTGGAAATTGTAAATTCTCTAAAAGCTGATTCATATGAAGTGTTTGAACGTATATTTGTTAAAAATCCTGAATTTTTGACTCAAGAAACTATGTTAAGCGTTGAAAACTATCTGAGTAATATTTTGTCACTGATGAACGAATTAAGCTTGGCTATAGACGATACTTTTGATGAATCGATTTTGATTAAACAAGGCTATTCAAAAGAATTAGACGAACTCAAGTCATTGCGAAGTAATTTGAATTCCTGGCTATTGGATTACGAGGAACGTGAGAGGAAAAGAACAGGAATAAAGTCTTTGAAAGTCAAATACAACTCTGTTTTTGGCTTCTTTATAGAAGTATCAAAAGCAAATCTTGACAAAGTACCAAGAGATTACATAAGAAAACAAACCCAAGTTTCTTCAGAAAGGTTTATCACTGATGAATTACACAAGAAAGAAATAGAAATTTTAAATTTGGATGAAAGAATCGCGAATTTGGAAAAAGAACTTTTTGAACAAGTCTTGAAAAAAATTGACGAGTCCTACAATAATTTATTCTACTTGTCTAGAGCGATTTCTTATTTAGATTGTATTCATTCACTTGCTATGGTTGCTCAAAGAAATGATTACGTTAAGCCCATAATGCATGAATCTTTTGATTTAGAAATCAAAGAATTAAGACATCCTGTTATGGAAAAAGTACTGACATATTTCATTCCTAATGACATTTTAATGAATGAAAAAGAAAGATTACTTGTAATAACAGGCCCTAACATGGCAGGAAAATCTACGATCATGAGAATGACTGCTTTGGCCATTGTCATGGCTCATCTGGGCAGTTTTGTACCTGCAAAGAAGGCAAAGATTCCAATAGTAGACAAAATATTTTCAAGAATAGGTGCGAGAGACGACATAGTATCTGGGCAGTCTACTTTTATGCTTGAGATGCTTGAAACAGCTTTTATACTCAATAATGCGACGGAAAGGTCTTTCATAATTTTGGACGAGATTGGTCGAGGGACTTCTACATACGATGGTATAAGTCTTGCATATGCTATTGCAGAATATATCGCTAAGCACATCAAAGCAAAAACAATGTTTGCAACTCATTACCATCAATTGAACGAGCTTGAGCTAAACTTGGATAACGTAGTAAATTATTATGTTGAGGTAAAAGAGGAAAATCAAAAAATAATTTTCACTTACAGGTTTTTGAGAGGCAAAATAGACAAAAGCTACGGTATTCACGTTGCAAAGCTTGCTGGTTTACCTGACAACGTTATCAAAAAGGCAGAATTTCTTATGGAAATGTTCGAGTTGCAGGAAAAGAAGAAAGCTATAAGTAGTAATTTAATTAACCAAGAAGAAAAAAGTTTGGTTCGAGAAAATATGAACCAGATTAAGCAAAACAAATTATCAAATTATTTTGAAAACTAGTGTTATTTATGAAAATAAAGTTTTTGAGCAAAGAGCTCCAAGAAAAAATAGCTGCTGGGGAGGTTATCGAAAGACCCTTGAACGTCATCAAAGAATTAATTGAGAATTCCATAGATGCAAACGCGAACAGAATCGTTATAGAACTGTCTAAAAACTTGAGAACACTTGTAGTGAGAGACAACGGCGACGGAATGGACAAAGAAGATCTATTGATTTGTGCATTGCCACATACAACAAGTAAAATTTCTGATGAAAATGACTTGAAAAAAATCAGAACTTTGGGTTTCAGGGGTGAAGCTCTGGCCAGTATTTCAAGAGTAGCTATTTTAACCATAAAAAGTAAAACAGAAAATAGTCAAAATGGCTATTTTGTTAAGCTCAAGGAAGGCAAGGTTATCTCTGAAGGAATAGCTGCTATTACAAAAGGCACAGAAGTAATTGTGGAAGACTTGTTTTATAACATGCCTGTTAGGAGAAAACAATTGGAAAACTTCAAAAATGAGCTCTACAATATAATGAAATTGATTGAAAATTTTGCAATAATTTATTGGAATGTTAAGTTCACAATTTTGATTGACCAAAAAATATACAAGGAATACTACGAATCAACTGAATCAGAAAGAATACGTGAAGTTTTTGGCTATGATATAGCAAGAAATCTTATTAGAATTGAGTCACAAAAAGAAAATTACAATTTGATTGCTTATTATTCTATTCCAGGTTTCTCAGTCAAGTCGTCAAGTTATCAGCTTTTGATTGTTAACAACAGATTAGTTAAATCCTACGAAATAGAGGAGTTTGTCAAAAACCTTTACAAAGACATGATTTTTTTAGCCACCAATCCAGTGTTTGTTCTGAGGTTAGTTTTGCCTTTTGAAGAAGTTGACGTAAATGTTCATCCTAACAAGAAGTCAGTAAAATTTCTTAACATCGAAAAGGTTTATTCTCTGATTAAAGACTCGTTCAAGAAATTTACTGAGAATCTCAAAAACTCTTCTGAATTAAGGATTGGTATAAAAACTAGCGTAGTACCTGATAATAGGACTGGAAAGTCTTTTGTTAGTCTCAATGATTTAAACAAACAAAAAACACAGCTCGTTTTTGAAGAAAAAGATATTAGCTCTGTAATAAAGCCAAACAAGCAATTTCTAAAAAATTTGTCTGCTCCAAAAGGAAATAACGTTGCACAGTTTGCAAATTACAGAATAATCGGGCAAGTTAACAAGACTTACATTCTGCTTGAAACTACCAATGAATTAGTTTTAGTAGATCAGCATGCAGCCGAAGAAAGAATCATCTACGATAAATTGATTTCGAATAAAGAACTTAAGAAAAAAGAATTGGTTATGCCAATCACGTTGAATTTGACTGCTGCAGAATCGAAACTGATGTCTATGTTAATTGATAAATTCAATTCCCAAGGCTTTGAAATCGAACAATTTGGTGATAACTACTTTGTTTTGAGAGCCATACCAGAGTTCTTGGAATACAGACAAAATCTGATTAAAGAAATTTTAGAAGAATTTGTAAACACTCAAAATATTGATGATGCACAATTTAGAGAAAAAATGGCTTTGAAAGCATGTAAAAGCGCGATCAAAGCAAATCATGAACTGAGTTTCAAAGAAATGAGTGATTTGATTCAAAGATTAATGAGTACAGAGAAGCCGTTTACTTGTCCTCATGGAAGACCTGTAGTCATTAAACTTACTTTTGGAGATATTGAAAAAATGTTCAGAAGAAAAGCCTAGTTGTGTTAAATCTTAGTTAGGAAATTGACGCTGGAGGGTTTTTTGAGGGGGTTGTTTTCTCTTCTGCTAAGAAGCTAGAATAACTTCTCTTGAGGGAGGCAGAAGCATTAAATTTTTTTAATTTGCCTTTTATTATTTTCGGCAAAAAACTGGTCTTTATTTTTATTATTTATGAAAATTAATCTCTCTGCCTTTGGTATAATCGCCTTGCACATTAACAAATTAATAATTTACACGTTGCCTGTGGAGGCTTTTAAATGATCCATTATTCGTTCAGTAGGAAATAGACCTTCTTTCCTACGTTTGTTTTTTTCAGATAACCAAGTGCAAACAATCTGTTTAGTCTCGCACTTGCGGCGTTTTCACCTTTGTAATTAAATTCTTCTTTTATTTCTGCAGCACAAACCTTTCCCCTCAGTTTAATTAATTCTATAATTTTCTGATCTTGTTCTGGTAATAAATCCAAATTCAATTCTAGTTTTTCTTGGACTGATTCTAGGTTAATTCCTTGAGAATCAGTTTTGTCTATTTTTCTTTCGAGTTGCTCGATTTTCTGTAATAATGTTTTGAGCAACCTGTTTGTGTTTTCTCTCTCTTCTAGTAGTTTGAAGAGGAGAATTCCTATGAATAACGGATCATTGAATTCTTTTAATGTATTATTGTCTATTTGTAGCAACTCAGTTTTTACTGAGTCTGCAAAATTTTTTATTTTATTGATAGATTCTTGGTTTTGGTTATCTATATCAGAGTCCATTTTAATCACTTCTAATTAATTTAATTACACTATTGATGTGTAATCCCTCCAGCGTCATTCAATCACAGAAAGCCTGTGATTACATGTAGAAGCATGATCCGATTGTGATTGTATCATGCTTCTATCATGAATGTATCATGATAGGATTTATAAATCTTTGGCTTTTTTGTGGTAAACTTTAGACAAGAAGCGTCAGTATTTATTTATATTTATAACTTCTTTTTCTAAATCTATCATTTTCTTATTGAACCATTCAACAACTTTTTCGTTGGATGAAGCGACACTAGTGGCAAAGTTAACTATTTCAAAAACTTGTTCTCTAGATATTTTAACTATTGAGTTGACATTGAACAAGTCATTGGATTGTAAAATTTTAATAAAAGATTCTATTGCCATGAACAGCGGAATCAGGCAAAAGAGTCTAAGACCAACTTCTTTGCTTGGCAACTCCATTATATATTTTATGCTATCGTGAAGATATTTTTTTGTGTCAATTATGAGTTCCGCAGCTACTCTCATGGCTTTTTTCCTGTACTTGACTGAAAACAATTTCTTGTAATCTATTCCGTATTTTTTTAATAGTTCTTCTGGCCAGTAGTATCTATTTTCATAGATATCTTTTGCTACATCTCTCAGAATGTTTATTTTTTGTAGTGCTAATCCAAAATGGTTTGCGTACAACAGTAATCTCCTGTAAGTGGAGTATGTTACTTTTTTGTTCAGGTAAATCAAGTCTGTAAATAAATAACCAACAACACCTGCTACATAATAACTGTATTTGTTTTGGTCTTCAATAGTTTTAATTAAAGAGAATTGGAATTTGTACATGCCTTTTGCCATTTCTTTTGCCCAATACAGGATTCTTTTCCTAATTTTATGAGGAAATGAAAAAAACGCTTCATGTAGCAAAGGAATGATTTCTAAAAGAACTTTTTCATACGTACAGTTAATGTTTTTTAGCAATTTTAACTTAAACTCTTCTAAGTTTTCTTGGGATAATTTTTTTGAAAACACTCTAATTATCTCTTGAAAATACAACTTCTTTGATTTTTTTTCTATGTTAGAATCTTCAACAGTATCTATCAATCTAAAAATCAGATAAGAAACCATAATCTGATTGTCTATTGGTTTAGGCAACATTTTAATACACAAGGCAAAGCTTCTCGAAACTTGTGGAAGAACATCCCAACATTTATCGAAAGAACTAGATAAATTAATTTGCATAAGTATCTGCTATAATTCATAATTTTTCATATTATAAATTTAACTAATTTTATTAAAACAAACGAAATCAAACATTTACTACAAATCCTTCACTTAGGTTTTTTATTGTTTTTATGATACTATTTGCGGCTGTTACGCTAGTTCTTGGATTTTCCTTAGAAGTGTCTGATTCTATTTCAAAGCTCATTTTTGCAAAATCGCTTTCAGCTTCTATTACATGCTTGGTTCTTTTGGCATTTGGATCGCTTATTATCTCCACAAAAGTATCCTTGAATCCCAAGCCGAATATCGATAGAGTTGCTGCAACATTTACGTTCTTTGGAAATTTCTTACAGGCTATCTCAGCATTTCCTGAAAATATTACTTCGCGCTCTGTTTTTTCGTCTAAACCAAGTGATTTCGGATTCTTTATGGTAGTGAGTTTGACTTTTTTTAGCGTTCCCAATGATTGTAGTGCGTCTATACCTCCTATTGCTCCGTTAGGAACAAGTATTTTCGTGTAATTCTTTTTGGCAATCTTTATAATTTTATTAAATAAATTAGTGTCAGCTAAAGCACCTACAGAAGCAATAAGCAAGTTCGTTTCTTTTAGGATTATTCCAGCGTATTTTTTAACTGCTTCTTGAGATGCACATTCAACGACTAGGTCTATTTCCTTTAAGTTGCTTTTATCTAACTCTCTAAGGCATTTAAAATTAGCTTTGAATTTTTTCTTCACTTCAACGATTTTACTATAATCTAAGTCATAAATCCAAACTACGTTATTTTTAAAGTGTCTAAGAATAGTTTGTCCTATGAACCCACAACCGATCAAACCAAGTTTAAATTTCTTCATATTTGTTCAATGAAGTTACCATTTAAATTCTTTTCACAAAAAATAATAATGATTTTTTATGTCAGACTTGATTTTTGGCTCTCACGACAGCGAAGAAAAGAGGAAACAGCTTTATTCTTATATCTGGAAACCTAAATTGCATCTTCAAAAAGGTGCTTGGTTCTGGTGGTTCTGGTTATTTTTCATTCACGATGAATCTACTGAAAAAACGTTTAAAACAAGGCAGTTGATGATCCTGTGGTCAACAAAAAGGGACGATTTTATTCAGTGTAATGATTGCAAAATGTACATGAAAGAAACTATAGATTTTGATGAAAATAATAACGAATTCGTTTTGAACGGAGCACATGCGAGTTGGTATTACGATAATCAACATAACAAGATGCACGAAGACTACATTTTAGAAACCCTTAAATTCAGAGTTAATCCCAAAGAAAGGAAGTTGATATCAAATGGTAAACAGGCATTCACTAAATTCTATGAAAAAGAAGGTAAATATGTTATAGAAATTGATAAAAAAGATGAGAAGTTTGAATTCATCGCAGAGCAAAAAAACAAAAGCAAATATGTAGGCCCAAATTACTCTGACAAATTTTTTGGACCTTTTGAAGTAGAGGGTTTGAGGATTGAGCATTTAGAGCTCAAAGGTAGTTATAGTAATGAATCCTCAAGAGAGTCATATGATTTTGTTGGAACTGCATATTTCCAAAGAATTCTTGTAGCTGCACCAATACCTCAATGGTATTGGGGTATCTATCATTTCCCTGATAAAAGTTATGTGACTTACATGGTATCTTTTTTAGGTAAGGAAATGTTGAAAGGTAATATTAGCAATAGCATAAGTTTAGGTAATCCTTTGTTCAAAATCACTCATGATTTAACTTATTACGATTACAACCAAGACAAGATTTATTATTGCAGGGACTTGAGTGTAGATCCGATTAGAGTTGATCATCAAAATTACAAGCATATTTTATAT
Organism: Microcaldota archaeon; assembly: GCA_026414265.1. Classification (GTDB taxonomy): domain Archaea; phylum Micrarchaeota; class Micrarchaeia; order Anstonellales; family SKW190; genus SKW190. The sequence goes on along the minus strand of JAOAJI010000001.1, from coordinate 32,138 downwards.
GGCAAAGACCTTGATTTAGAGGTAAAGGGTTACTGTGAATCGTATTCAAACGCTTGTTGGCATTTCACTAAATCAATATTTGATTTGCCCATCACGTCTCATCTGTACTATAATGAATACCCAGCAATAATGAAAGAGTTGGTAATTAAAACCAAAGACAAAACTATCAATTTGAAGAACGGCATAGGCAATATGGAAAACACATGGGGTTTTTTAATTTAGCTATGTAAAAATCAATTTAAGTGATTGATTACATGCACAATCGTTATGACGCTATAGTGGTTGGCGCAGGGCCTGCTGGCAGTTCAACAGCCTTATTTCTCGGCAAAGCTGGTCTAAAAACATTACTGATTGAAAAAGAAAAGTATCCAAGAGACAAAATATGTGGGGATGCTCACAGTGGAAAGACCATAAGTGTTTACAGGGAATTGGGTTTAATTAATGAATTTGATGCTCTGAATAAGGCCCCTGTACGTGGTTTGACAATGGTTGCACCAAACAATAGAAGTGTCACTGTTCCTTATCCAAATGCAAAAGGCTTGGATTGTGCTGGATACATAGTGAGACGTATAGATGCAGATAACCTTGTTTTTCAAGCAGCCAAAAGAAACGAAAATGTCACAGCTTTAGAAAACACAGTGTGTACTAATTTGATATTTGAAAATAACAAAGTAATAGGAGTTAAAGTGTTAGACAAAGAAAAAAAAGAAGTTGTAGAATTTTATTCCAGAGTAGTAGTGGGTGCAGACGGATTTACCTCAGTAGTAGCTAGAGAACTCAAGTTACCTCAACCGTCTAAGGAGCATACTGCTGTAGCAGTTAGAGGTTATTGGAAGAACGTTGAAGGTTTATCTGACAACATAGAGTTATTTTTTACTGAAGATGTATTACCTGGGTATCTTTGGATATTTCCTTTAGAAAACAAAAACGCAAACATAGGGCTTGGTATGTTAACTTCTGATGCACAGAAAAGAAAAATTAATCCAATACATTTACTTGAAAAGATAATCAAAACCAACCCTATGATAGTTGAAAGAATGAAAAATGCGGAACTAATTGGTAAAATAGGCGCTTGGAATATCCCTAATGGCTCTTTTAGGAGACAAGTATACGGTAATGGCTGGGTTTTAGTTGGAGATGCTGCACATTTAGTTGATCCTTTTTCAGGCGAAGGCATAGCAAATGCAGTAACATCTGCAAAGTTTGCTTCTGAAGTTATTGTAAAAGCTTTCGAAAAACAAAGAGACGAATTACCCATTTCTTCAGATTTGCTAAAAGAATATTCATTGATGTTAGACAAATACTTAAGGCATGAGCTAGAAATGTCTTACTTTATTCAGAGAATTTCAAGGTTCAAATTTTTATTCAACATGTTCATAAACAAGGCTGCGACAAAAAAAGAGTTCAGACAACTTCTTACAGACATGTTGGCAAATGAAGAAACAAAAAAAGAAGTCAAATCACCACTATTCTACTTAAAGTTGTTGTTGCCATAAAAACATGGTTTATAAGTCTTTTTGTGTTATATGTTATACAAAACAGTGGTTTTATGGCTCAGCAAGAGAAAGAATTCTATAAAAGTAAATACGAGCAATACAAAAGGTTCGTAAAGAGCTATAGACGGTTTTTTTTAATATCTCAAGGTTCATTCAGTAGAAGTCAGTTGGATATAGATAGGGATATTTTTTTGCTCGAACAATATCTGAGACAGATTATTACTTCCTTTGTAATTAATAGGGCACGATATTTTAATGGCTCTGCTCCAACTGGATTGATGGCTGAAGACAAAGGTTTTCAATCTACTAAAGTTTTGTTGTCATCAATTTTACTGAAAGGAATACTTGATTACGTATATTATAGGCCATTGCTGTTAAGTGTAGAAGAGAGAGAATATTTGGAAAGGACAAGATATGTTCCATTATCTTATTCTATTCAAATGTCCAAATTAAGACCATCTGAAAACATTTCAAAATTACCTGTTGTATTTCAACTTATACAAAGCAGACTCATCACGAGTGGACATTTTACAGAAATAGAAGCAACTCTTTCAGAAATGCATACCCTTGCTCAACTTTATTCTAGCTTGTTTATTGATCAAGAGAAGTTGATGCAATTATTAGAATCTACTAATCACAGAGCAATAAATGATTTTTTGAGTTCTTTGAGTGAATTTAACCACAGATATGCAGCATTTGTTGAGCACATAATATCACGAAGGATCGACCTTTCAGAAGAAATGAAGAATTCATTATTGATGGAATTAAGAACTGCAAGATTTCCATCTGTTGATTTCTTTATCATTCTTGCTTCTATGGAGGTTCTCAACATCTATAGTATTCCATACTTGTTGTTAGAGCCTTTATTAATATCAATAAAACCTACTGCATATTTAGAAAAAGTTTTTTCTCAATTTATTATTCATTCTGATGACCTAGAGAACAGTGATACTAGTCAAACAGACAGAGATGATTTTTTCATATTTGACCCTTCACATTATTCCCTAATGGAATTTCTTACTTATTTGACATCGTATCAGATGTTTTCGAACGGAAGCGAAATCTATCATGTCTTTAATTTGATGCAAAATTCTTTAGATAGATTTTCAAGTATTGAATTGTCCTTAAATGACGTGCAAATAATCTCAACCAAATTATTAGAATACTTTCATTTAAGGGTTGAGCTAAACAAACTTGCGAGAGGTGAATCGCAAGGCCCTATGCCTAATGATAATAATGATTATCGTGAGACTAGATTGTTAATCAATGAATTCATCTATTGAGAGGTTGGTGAGAATGAGAATTTTAAAAATAAATCGTCATCAAGGAGTTGAAGTTGGACATGCAGAAAGAATTAGGCCATTCGGTAGTGTTTCTACTCTTGCTGAAGAGGCAATTACGCATAAAAGATATACTCAGTTATTGGATTTGTTTACCAAGGTAGAAGGTTCATCAACATATATCTCCTATAGGGTTTTGAGCCCAGAGATTTACTTAAAAGTTTTCAAGAGATTTTTAGATTATATTTTAGGGGATCCGTGTACAAACGTTATGTATTTTGTTGGTCACCCTGGTACTGGTAAGACGCACTTCGCGATTCATGAGTTTAGAGAGATGGTAAAAGAATTGGATAGTTTTGTTGATATAGCAATGAAAGATTTAAATCGCATGCATAATTTTTTGCATAGCGTTTGTAGGGCTTGCGAGACTAAGGATTATGATGCGATTTCAAGCTTGATTAACACTCCTGAATATTCTCAATTATTTAGTTCTAACACGATTTTTCCTATCTTAAAGAATATAGCTGATAACGTTTACACAGATGATGAGAAGGCTAAATTAGTTGAGACGATAGCGTCTATATTAAAGCGTAGTTTCATGGTGGAAAATGAAGAAAAGTTCAAACAAATAGTTTCACATTTACATGATTTTTTGTTGGATAAACAAGCATGTATTGTTGATACTTACATAGTTGTTTTGCCTTCATTAAATTCCCCAACTGACTTTATATTTAGCAGAGAATACATTTTCAATTTGGGAATTGATGTGAAAGAAAGGCACAATTTATTAACGTTATTAACTGCCACTTATTTGAGTGATTCGCCTAAATCTGTTATTCTTTTATTGGACGAATTGAGTGAGTTGCCTCACAGAAAAGGCGAAGAGGAAAGAAGCGCCAAAAACTTGAATAGTTTTTTTGACCAGATCTGTTCAACGACAACGTCAGAAGCTACTCCAAATTCTATTAGGTTGGGTTTCAATATCGACCAGATAAGTCATGAAGATATAGAAGAACTCAAAAGACTGAAAGAGAACATTAGATTGATTTTGGAGAAAAGAAATTTATCGAGATATTTTGGCCAATTAGATGAAAAGAAATTCGAAATGTTATATGAAAAACTCAAAGCATTGGTAGATTCCATTGAACAAATTTTGGATAATTCAACCAATCCTGAAGTGAAAGGAAAGAGAATAGAAATTGAAATACCTGTACCGCGAAGGTTGTTTGTAGTTGCAACAGGAAACATAAGGAATATGTACAATTCTTCTGGTAATTTCATACCTGAATCTACCAGTGAGAGGTTATATGAAGTTGTTTTTGGCTATCCACAACATGAAAAACTTACAGAGTTTCTAAAGGCATATGTTGAGAAATTAATTGAACAAGCAGGAATCAATGACGAAACAATAAAAGATAAAATGAACAAATTTGTTGCTAAGATCATTGCAATGTACGAACAAATCACAAATACAAATGTGAGACGTCCAAGCATCAGGGTTATAAAAAACGCTTTGATGACTTATTTAGGTTCATTGGTATTTTTAAAAAATTCTGTAATCGATTACATGTCTGATAAGAATTCGTCAATTTCTGTTTCATGTTATTCTTTAGGTTCGACTTATTATGGAATAAAAAGAGAAATATCTCTTATTAGATCAGATATATCACAAGAGAGTAAGAAGGAAGAATTATATGAGTCTTTGAGTTCAAAGTTAGAGGCACATTTATTGAGTGCTATAATAATTACTTCAATGTTACCAACAGGTCCGATGACTGTATTAAGTGAGAGCGACAGGTCTTATAAATTGATTGCTAGTATTCTGACTGAGCTAAAGAATAAAGAAAGAGCAAATCAAAGGCTTGAAGCTTCAAATGATGTTCCTTCAGAAAATCAATTTTACATTTTTGACATGAAAGATAAAAATGGCATTACGACTCAGAGCTTTGTTTATTCAGAGCATCACTTTTTGACATTGTGTAGTATAGTTGGAGGTTTGATAACAGGTCAGAGATTCACTCTTTTGACTGGCGCGCCTCAGGAAGGAAAGAGCACGATGGTTAGATTAGCTAAAGACATTTTAGCTACAGAGCTTAGTAGAGAAAGGAAAGAAGTGCAATACTTTTATGTGAATGCAAGGGAATTATCGATTATAGATCTGGGTGTTAAAGTTAAATCTGGAGATAAAAGTCGAAGCTTGGAGGAAACTGAGCTTGTAAAAGCTTTGAGGGCTGCTAGAGACTCACCAGAGACAGTATGCATAATTCATATTGACGAGATAGACATGACTCAAGAATACACGCAGCAGCTGAATGCTTTATTAACAAAGGAGCAGATAACGATAGGAGATGAAGTTTTTGATTTGAAGAATGTCAGAATAGTCGCTACAATGAATTTGACTACGAACTTTCTTGACAACTTTTTGAACAGGGCATCGACATACCTATTCTATAGAGATTTCCAGACCCCTGTACTGCCTAGTGGAATATTCCAATTGCAAGATGCAAAAAATGAAAGCCATCAATTCATAAAGCTATATTTGGATGATTTTGCGTTTTTATTTAACCAAATAATGAAGTATGTTCATGATCAAAACAAAGCTTACGACTTAACTGTAGATATGTTGAGAGAACTTAATCAGATATACATTACTATAGGAAGTACGACAGTTTCGTGTCTTTACTTTCTGACATCAGGTTCAAGGAGTAGATTCTGGAAGCCAATTTATGAGGAATTAAATAGTCAATATATGGTTGACAAGTTTCAAAAGTATTCACAAAATGAGATAGAATCAAATGAATTAGTTTCTGAATTTGCTCAAGGCCTAAAAAGTAGACTAGAAAATTCAGAATCTGAGGGTCGATGAAATGTCATTTTGGTTGTTTAAAAGTAGAAAAAAATCAGAAGTAAGAAAACAAGATAATCAAAAAGACGATAATGTTCATGAACAGGTGAACTTTAAGAGCTTTGTCAAGCTTCTATTTGACATCTCATCTCAAGAATTACCAAAAAGATTTGAAGAAAAAACAAAACTTAACCAACAAGTTATAGAGATCTATACTAAATTAAGAGCTAATTTTGCTGGTTTATCAATATATGAATTTGAAAAGAAGCTTGCTTTAGAAATTTACAACCAATTACTAATCAAGTTAGAAAAGAGAGATTTACTTAAGGCGATAAAACTAAATCAGTTGAGAATTGTTTCTTATGATACTATTTTTACACAGACAGAGGATCTTCAACAATTAGAGTATCAAAATTTATACAGAATATCATTATTGATGGCTAAGAGAATTCGATTTTATATGCTATCGACTGAATTTTCTGGTAGTAGCAAGGACAGCATAGTTCGATTAGCTAGTAAAGGTTTAATTGACGACATATTTAAACAATTTAGATCAGTAAATGACTTATTAGACGATTTGAGCTTCTTTCATCAGAGCAATTCATCGTATTTGTTGTTCTTAAAGAGTGTAGATCTAATAACGCGTTCTTTGAAAACTCCAATATTCCAGAACACTGTTCTTGCTAATTTAATCTCACAAGATATAAGAGAAGTAACTTCATTTGAAGAGTTAAAACAATTATTAGTGCTTAGAAATGTTGATCAGAGAATACTGAAATTTGTAGACATACTGAAGTCATATTTCGATTTATACGTAGAAATTGTTGGAAACAAGTTTATGCTTGATTCAGTTTCTTTATTTTCAGATCCTTACCTGGTGATAAATTATCCGAAAGGCGGTATATTTAAGCCAGCAGCAGTAGGTATGTTTTATCTTGAGTATGATTTTGACTCATTCAATGACTCTAATCAAAAGGATTACGTAACTAGATTAATTTTATCACTTCCTAAATCATTGATTTATTGTGAAAACTTGTTAATAGGAGTCTTGAACGGCGTTCAAATATTAGATGAAAAATTAAAGGGATTAATTGAGATAGATAGTAAGCAGGGAATAGTATTTGATTACTATTTAAATAAGGAGTTAGAAAGGCTTTTCAAGATTTTCTGTCAAAAGCTCGATACTAAAGTTAGAGAGTTATCAGAAAAAAGGAATGACCAGAGCTTCGTAGACAACATAAAAGAAAATTTTGACAAATTAAAATCAGAGTTTTTTCAAGATTACTATCATCTTAATAATCTGATCCTATCTTTAGTATCAAGGAATCTGCCTTTGAGATCTGTCAATTCTATTGTAAATTCTGTATTGAGCTTATTCGTAGAACGTGACCTAGATCATTTACTGAATTCTCTAAACAGCGATTTAGATTCAACAACAACAACAGAACTACTGAAGAGAATGACTCTTAGGTCAATGTCAGCCAATCAAATTTTAGGCTATATCTATGAACTCGATGAACAAGGTTTTTCTATTTACAAGCCTTTGTCTACAGGTTCAAACAGAATTTTTGATATTTTTCGTGCAAAGATTCCAATTTCTGAAATAGCTACAAGATTCAATCTAGACGAAGGTACAGTAAGTGCACTAGAAAAAGACACCAAGTCGTTGATTTTAGAGAATGACGTTATACGACTTTCGTCATCAGGTGGATATGCCTACACTGACGGCACTTATGTATACTTGACCCCATACACAATGTTATTCCCTTCTAAAGAGCTGAATTATTTGTTGGCAATGAACTTGGTATATCATGAGTTTGCACACATCTCATTTGGAACTTACAAAAGCAGAGTAAGAGATTTGACTGAAAAGGACATAATGTATTCAACGAAATTTGACATTCAGGATAGTACAGGTTATTCTATAGATCTGCACATAGAAGCAGCTTCTGAGTTTTTACTTGCTTGTGTTAAAAGGGTTGAAGAGATACTAAAAGAGGAGAATAAATCACAAATTAGTTATGTTGATTACTTAAAGTTATTAAGGCGTGAAGCTCTGGATGAATTGTTAAGAAGATACAGTGATCTTAAGCAAAAAGTTGCTCTTCCTTCTGATATAGATCCAGACAATCCTGAACATATGCAGAAGCTGTATACCATCCTTTCAGATGAAAACCCAAATTCTGAAAAAGCAACATTAATCAATGTAGTGGTTTTGTTGGACATTTCATTTTCTAGTGTTCTTTTTAATATAACTGAAGATTCTAGAATTGATAGGCTATTGCTTGAGAGAGACATAGACATACAAAAACTTGGGCTTTCAACTTCCATGAGTCAGTTTTCAAAATCCATGTATGAATTGATTACCAATTTGTTGATATCCTTTACTCATTTTTACTTTCAAACGTCTCCTTACGACAATCAAGTTTATGTTTCATCATTAGTTGATTTAGACCAGCAAGTTTTATTGAACGCTATTCTAGGTTATCTTAAAATTGATTCTGAACTTTATAGAAGTCAATTTTCGCTAAAGATTGTTTCAGATTCTCTAGATGAGCAAACAGCAGAAAGATTCGTTGAACGAATTTTTGATTCCTTAGATGAAGTGAAAAGTTACATTCATGCACAACAAAACATAGGCGATAGTTTTACGTCAATAGTTAGTGTAATAAAACTTGTTAGTTTGTTGGCAGCTTTGAAAAGATACAAGTTAGCTTTAGTGCTGGCATCAGGTTCAGGTTGTGCTAATGATCAAGAAAGCGAGTCACAAGAGCAGGACGAAAAAAGTTCAAATCAAGATCAAAAGGATAAAGAGCAAGAAGAAAAAAACAAACAAAATGCTAACTCTAAAAATCAAGAAAAGTCTACCTCCTCTGAAAAAATCTCTGAAGGAGATGTAACTTCTAAAGTATCAGTTATGGTTGATTCACAGTTAGTAGAAGTGTATCGTGACTATTTCTCACAGTACATGTATGGTCAATTATTAGTAGAATCTACTCCTTCAAAGTTACGCGGTAATCTTGATGTAAGAAAGGCTGCAGAAAACTTTGTTCAAGGTACTCAAAGAGTTCCGATGTTTAAAAGGAAGAAAGTAATTGTAGATGAATATCAAGGTAAATCGTTATTCCAGAAGCCGTTGGTAATGTATTTAGCAATAGATACGAGCGGGAGTATGGGTCAGATGGATCGTCAAATTTCAAGTGATTCAGAGCTTACACCTGTAGAGTTTTCTCTGTATCATGTATCTGCCATGGTATTAGGATATTTAGAAGCACTTAAGCAGAATGCTGGGCATAAATTTTATAGAGACTTGACTTTGAAAATTTTATCAGTATCAGATAATAAGTTCCAAGAAAGTGTGGTAACTCCGTCTACATTCTCGTATGAAAAACTAGGATCACAATATTTCTTGGAACTACCATTTGTTGTCATAGGACAAGGCACAGATTTAAGAGCTATGGTTTCTTCTTGCAGGAAAGTTATTGAAGAAACCAATGATAAGATCAATCAAGATTACATAAGAAACATATCTAGTATGAAATCTCATAATTCGCATCACGCGATTAAACCTGATTACATATTTTGTTTCTTTACAGACTTCGGAAATACTGGCGGAGATATAATGTATGTATTGCATGAGCTTGATGCTTTGCATCAACACGCGGTTCAGAACAGGATTGCTACAAGTAGCAGCATATCTACAGGATCGCGCTTAGGAGTGATCTTTGTTGCGCCAATCGTTAGCTCAACATTATTGTCTTCAGAGGATATGGATGAGATTGGGAAAAAAGTACCTGTACCAAAACTCACAAAAGATGGTCTAAAGGAGTTCTTGTCTGTGTTGCAAGAGATACAAAGTTTCATGATGGAAGAAAGTTCTGATAAGACAACAAACATAAAGTAATATTTTTATTATTTTTATAACAAAATAATCTGCATGAGAAAAGAATCCTTCAGAAATCAACGTAGTTCTCAATCTCAAGATTATAAGAGTAAATTTCGCTCTTTGGATCCTCTTACTGAGGCTAAATTTTTATCTGCAATAAGGAATAACGATGTTGAAGGAATCATCAATTTCGTTAATTCAGGTATATCTGTGAATTCTTATACCTTGTTTGACAGGTATCCGTTACACATAGCTGCCTTAGACAGTAATTATGAAACAGTTGAGTTGTTGATAAAACATGGCGCAAATGTCAATGCACGAAACAGATATGACGAGACTCCGTTACATTTTGCTGCATGGCAAGGCAGGTACGAAGTTGTTAAACTACTTGTTGAAAAAGGCGCTACAGTTAATGTAAGAAATCATAAATCGAACACTCCCTTACATTTGGCAGCGATTTCTGGAAACGTTCAAACAGTCGAATATCTACTTTCTTTGAACAGCTCTTTAGCTAATGCCAAAAATATGGATTTGGAAACGCCATTGCATCTAGCTGCACTTCATGGTCATACGAAAATAGTTGAAGTGTTATTAATGAACAATGCAGATCCGTTAGTAGAAGCCAAATACGGAGACACGCCATTACATCTTGCTACTTTGAACGGGCACTTGAGAACAGTTGAACTGTTATTGAAGTACATTCCTGTTAATTATGAAAACATTAACTCTAAAACCCCTTTGCATTTAGCAGTTGCTAAAGGCCACGAGCATTTAATTGATCTGTTGATGTCTTACAATGCAAATGTCTTTAAGAAAGACGTAGAAGGCGACACTCCTGTTCATTACGCAGCTAAATTCAATAGAAAGAATCTGATAAAGAAATTATTGAAGTATGGCGCCAAAGTAGATACACCAAATAGAAGTTTAGAGAGACCTATCCACTATGCTGCTGAATACGCTGACGCTGAAATGGTATATCTTTTACTGAGTTATTGCTTTAATGTGAACGCTGAAACAAAGAAACTAGAAATCCCTTTACATTATGCCGCATTTTCTGACAACGTTGAAACTGCAAAGGTACTGTTAAAAAGAGGCTCATTGATAGACAAACCGAATATTTATGGAAACACTCCTCTAATGGTTGCAGCATCCATAGGTAATCTTAGAGTTCTTGAACTGCTTTTGAATAACGGGGCTAATATCAATAATAAAAATAACCAAGGCAAAACTGCTTTAGAATTAGCAGAAAGAAAAAATCATCAACATGTCATTGAAATACTTAAGAAATATGAGTAACCTTTATAATAATTTTTCATTGATTCATGGTTGGTGATAAAATGGAAAACTACAAAAAGAGAGAAAACAATCCTAATCTTAAAAGAATAAACTTCAAGGGCAAATATCCATTGAACGACTATGAAAATAAGAATGTCAGTACTGAAAAAGAGCAAATTGTTAAGATATTGTTTGAGGCTGTTCGTGAGTCCAATATGGAGTTATTGAATAAAATTCTTGAATCAGGTTATGATGTTAATACTAGAGATCCAACAAACTTGAATTCCACTCTTCTTCACGAAGCAGCAAGAAAAGGAGACTTAAACATGTATTTGTACTTGATTACAAGTGGAGCTGATATTAATGCTAAAGACGATCTTGGTAGAACTGCTAGAGACATAGCAATAGAAGAAGACCAAATTCAAATAATTAAATATCCGGAAAACTTACTTCTTAAATATTATCTCAAAGCCAAAGAAGAAAAAAAGAGATAAACTGTTGATATAACCTTTAAAAAGCTTTCTTTGTTAGTAATATATTTGCATCTAAAATTCACGGTTTTTTGATTTACATCAATTACTTTAGGTTGGGTATTATCTATTAATCATGTTAATAAGTGAAGGGGTGAATTATATGACTAAAAATTTGGAAGGTCAGCAGTATATAATTTTGCCTGAGGGCTCTACAAGAATCTTGGGTAGAGATGCACAGAGGACCAACATAGCCGTTGGTTTGGCTGTTGCAATGGCCATAAAAAGCACTCTTGGTCCAAAGGGTATGGACAAGATGTTAGTGTCTGAGCTCGGTGACATAGTCATAACGAACGACGGAGCAACGATTTTAGAAGAAATGCACGTAGAGCATCCTGTGGCTAAATTGATGGTGGAAATAGCAAAGACACAGGATAAAGAAGTAGGCGATGGTACAACAACTGCAGTACTATTGTCAGGTATGCTGTTAAAGAAGGCTGGTGACCTATTAGACCAAAACATACATCCAAGCACAATAATTAAAGGCTATGATCTTGCTGCTAAAAAAGCCCAACAAATATTATCAGATGTATCATCCAAAGTAGACGTGAAAGATACAGACACTTTGGTTAAATTAGCAATGGTGTCAATGGGTTCTAAAACTGTTGGAGTAGGAGAAGCAAAAGATCTATTAGCAAAGATGGTTGTTGAAGCAGTTAGGTCTGTTGCAGAAACTAAGAACGGTAAAATAAACGTTGATACTGAACTAATAAAACTTGAAAAGAAAGAAGGTGGTAGAACTGAAGACACGCAACTTATTAAAGGTATTGTTATAGACAAAGAGATCGTTCATTCTGGTATGCCTAAGTCAGTCAAAAACGCCAAGATCGCATTGCTAGACTGTGCTTTAGAAATAGAAAAAACAGAGACTGATGCAAAAATTGAAATCACTTCACCTGAGCAATTGGGTGCTTTCTTAGAACAAGAAGAAAAAATGTTGAAGGAAATGGTTGATAAAGTCAAAAAGAGTGGGGCCAATGTTGTTATATGCCAAAAAGGCATAGATGATTTGGCTCAACATTTCTTGGCAAAAGAAGGAATAGTCGCTCTGAGAAGAGTGAAGAAGAGCGACATGGACAAGTTAGCTAGGGCAACTGGTGCAAGACTTGTATCAAACTTAAACGACTTGTCAGACAAAGATTTGGGTTATGCAGAACACGTTGAAGAAAAGAAAGTCGCTGGAGAAGCAATGACATTTGTGACTGGCTGTAAGGACCCTAAGAGCGTAACAATTTTCATAAGAGGCGGAACAGAGCACGTAGTAAACGAAACTGAAAGGGCATTGAAGGATGCTATCGGAGCAATCGCAAGCGCATTAGAGGAAGGCAGCTTCGTTACAGGCGGAGGTAGCGTGGAAATCGAAGTGGCTCTGAAGCTCAACGAATACGCAGGGAAAATAGGTGGTAGAGAGCAATTGGCGATACAAGCTTTTGCAGAAGCCTTAGAATCAGTACCTAAGACGTTGGCTGAGAACGCAGGCATGGACGCAATAGACGTACTTGTTGAACTAAGAGCAAAACACAAGGAAGGCAAGAAACACTACGGAGTCAATGTACACGAAGGCAAAGTCGATGACATGCTGCACTTGGGTGTCATAGAACCTACAAAGGTAAAGAAACAGGCAGTTGCTAGTGCTTACGAAGCAGCCAAAATGATACTAAGAATCGATGACTTGATCGCTTCCAAAGGCAAGTCCTCAACTCCTAAGCCTGGCGGTGACCAGGGAGGAATGCCTAGCGGATCAGACCTAGACTAAAGTAAAAATTATTGTTCTCTCCTTTTTTTATTTTTTGTTTCTTACTTCTGAGCCAGGATAAATTCTTTCTAATGCAATTATCAGCTCAATTCTCTAACTTTGAGTTTAAGAGCATCTGACACTCTCATTCCAGTTTGTGCTATAAAGATTATTCTGAATTTTTCTTCTAAGTTTGATACATCTAACATTTTCTTTAATTCTTCTAAAGTAGGCACCAAATCCTTTCTCTTTGCAATTTGACTTTCACTATAATTCTTTACATTGATCATCCCAGCTCTTCATAGTACTGCTGTGAAGAAACTTCTTACTGCACCATCCCAACAGTTTATACTCTTAGGAGCATAACCCTCTTTTTCCAAGTATTTTCTAAAGTCAAGAACCAAGTCTCTTATTCTTGTTCTCGAATTAGGATCTGTATTTCGAATTTCTTTATCCCTTTCCAATATCAACTGTTTTGGTGTTTTCCTACAAAATTCACAGAAGTATCTTAATGCATGTATATATTGCTTCTGTGACTTATCGCTAACAGTTTTTAACCAACTCTGCACTTCTTTAAATCGTACAACGCCATTCTGTCATAGATCCTTCTTTTTATTTCTTTTGCGGCCCTGACGTTAAACGTAAACACAACAATCTCTTCAGGTTCGAGGTTTTCCACAAGGATCAAGTAGCAGACCTTTCTTGCCAGAGTTTCCGTTTTACCTGCACCTGCACAGGCAAGTAGTTTCATAACTTTTGAATTGTTAAGAACAGCCTGTTTTTGGTTTTCGTCTATTTCAAACGGTTGTGCCAGTATTTTTCTTATCATTTTTTCCATACAAGAATAATCAACTCAAGTGTTTAATAATGGTTATTGCTGATCCATTTGTTACAAGTTGTTCAGGGATTTGGAGATTCAGTAGATCATGTAAACTTTGATTAAAAACCAGAGGGCAATACTTAAAATTGCGAACATGAACTTTTTGATAAACGGCCAGATTTGCTGAAGAACGAAAACGACTACGCCGAGCTTCAGCAGGAAAATTATCACTTTGATTGAATAATTTATGAAGTATGTTAATTCATTTTCCCAGGTGCCTGTAGGGAAGTTTAGTATAAAGGAATACTTAGCTGATTCGTCAGTACTGAACCCTAATTCTCTTAAGAGGTCAAGTCTGCTTTTTGATCCTAGATATGCTCCTAGTAAGCTCAGTACAAAAAAAACAGACCCTATGGCGATTGCATAAGGTTCATTGAGTATGGTTCCAAGGTATACAGTAAGTACTGGTACAATCAAAGCAATAGCAATAGACATAACCAATATTTTAGGTATTTTACCTGAGCTAACATATTTTTGTGCACGTAAGAGAGTGATAGCTGTAAATGAATTTGCGAAGGTTGCATAGAATCCTAATACGAACATTATTAAGAAAAAAATGACATACAAAGGATTGTAGTGTGGTTGTGAAAGCACGATTTCCAGTTCCTCAATCAGAGCTCTATTCATCATGTATAAATACACTGTCAAACATTTTATTTTATATGGTAAAGAAGAAGTACTTCGACCTTGAAAAACATATAGAGAAAGAGCATTCTGGAATAGCTTCTGTATATTCACAAATAATTTTGGGTGCACAGGACGGGATAGTTAACACACTAGGAGTAGTTTTAGGCGTATTGGCTGCTACTACCAGTATCAAAATAGCTTTGATTTCAGGATTGGCAGCTGCACTTGCAGAGAGTATCTCCATGGCAGCAGTCGCGTACACCTCTTCGAAGGCCTCTTCTGATTATTACTATTCTCAGAAGAAGAAGGAAGAAGAAGAAATTTCGAAAAATCCAGAAGAAGAGAAAAAAGAAGTTTACGAAGTTTACTACAGAAAGGGTTTCAGGGGCAAGTTGCTAAAACAAATAGTAGAGCACATAACAAAGAACCAAAAGCGCTTCCTTCAGTTCATGATGCGCGAAGAGCTGGAATTGCGAGAGCCTGAAACGAACAAAGCTGTCAATGATGCCATGATAGTGGGGGTATCAGCTTTTTTAGGTTCACTTGTCCCTATTTTACCTGTTTTGATTGCAGAATATTTTGGCATTTTTCATGAAAGTGCTATTGTTTTGGGATTAATTTCATCCATTTTCACTGCTTTGATTTTATTCCTGATAGGCGCATACAAGGCTTGGATTAATAACAGGAGCATAGTAAGAGACGGGCTTGAGCTCATGGTTATCGGAATGGTTGCTGCAATAGTCAGCTATGGTTTAGGCAATCTCATAAACATAGTATTATTATGATTTAGATTTAGTTATCTGAACTTTTGCATACTAGTGTAAGTAACTACTACATAAGTATTAGCAACAATGTCTTGTACAGTTTGTTTTTTTGATGTAGCTATGATCAAAATCAAGTTTAACACATGGAAAAGAATACTTATTCCTATGAACTCAGGTAAGGTTTTTGTCAGGTTACGTTTGATAGCTGTCATTAGGTCTAGCTTTTTCCCTTCGTGATTAACTACCCTTATTCCCATCAGGAGCTTACCTATTGTGGCGCTAAAAAGAATCCCTTCGCATACAGTCCTGTAAACAAATAAAAATATCACAATAATGACAAATGTAATCTCTGCTACAAGATCGACCAACTCTTTTTTAGGTAGGTTAGTTGTATTTATACCTAATGCAAATAAAGTATAACCAACTATAAATGCAACTGTAACTACCAATAGTTCATCTATAATCTCTGCTATGATTCTGTTTACTGGATTTGCAAAAAAATACTGTATGTTATTCTGGTTTATGATATTATCTTCTGGTTGTTGGTTATTTGAATTGCCTATATTGTTGTCAATATTATATTGCTGATATTCTGGTTGTCCTTGCATGGCTTGCACAATATCCTCGTTTGAGGGCAGAATTATTTGTTTTCTACTACGTAAGTCTTTACGATCATGTCATGAATTGCTTGTTTTTTTGGACTTGTGAACATGAAAAACAGACTTGCCAGAAGTATCAGGAAATTCACGAAAGGTATAGCGAAAAGAATGCTTTTAACAACCAACCTTATTAATGCAGTTACCAAGTCAAGGTTACTACCATCTTCCTTCACTATTTTTATTCCTACGATTTTCTTACCTGGTGAAGCGCTCCACATCATACCTTCTGTGACAAGAAAGTATGCAATAGCGAAAATCATAAACAGGATAGGTGTAATCGCTGCTAGAGGAGAAAGAGTAGCGCCTCCTGCGACCATCGAGAACCCAGATACTACTAAGAACAAAAAAGCAACAACTCCTAAGATTATAGAGTCTATTACAAAAGCGACTATTCTGAGAAATGGGTTGGCTAAGTTGCTTGGAATACCAGAAGCTCCAGTTTCACTACTTCCATATATTTTATTCAAATCAGATTCTTGTGATCCCATGCTAAAAAAAATAAAATTAACATTTATAAACCTTCCTTTAACTATTTCAGGTGCATCAGTCTGCTCATCAATCATCAATTCAATTCAGAGATCACCTCTGTCATCATCTGCACCTTTTCATATTTAATTTTTGACAAAATTTTTTACTAGTCCAGTTATCAAAAAATAGAGTCCAGACATTAGAACTATCAATCCGCCAGAGGATACATCGAGCAAATAGGAAAGGAATAGCCCTGATATGACTGCCAGTGATGCAAATGCTGAAGAATAAACCAATGTTTTTCTGAAGGAATCTGAAAGTAATATTGCAGTAGCTGCAGGGATGATCAAGAACGATGATACTAAAAGCACTCCTATAATTTTAATTGAAACTATAGTCAGAATCGCTGTTAAAGCAACTAGAAGAATATTGAGTAATTTTGCGTTTATTCCTGAAATCATGGCATTGGTTTCGTCAAAGCACACGTAAAACAACTGTTTATAGTTAGATAAAACAAATGTGATTACAATAGCAAAAAGTATCATTGAATAAATGACATCTTCTTGAGTAACCGAAATAATCGAGCCAAATAGAAAGTAATGGATATCTATGTTAATGTTTTCAGATACACTTAACAGCGTGATTCCTAAAGCCATGGCAATGGTAAAAACTATCCCTAATGCAACGTCATTTTTAATCTTGAATTTTTCTTTTATTACAACAATTAACATAGAAAATATCAGAGTGAAAATGATTGCTATTTCAAAAGGATAGATGTTAAGGAAAAGTCCTAAAATAATTCCTGAGAATGCGATATGGCTTATTCCATCGCCTATCAGCGCCATTCTTCTTAGGATAAGGAAAACGCCAAGAATTGCACAAGATACAGAAAGAAGCAATCCTGTTATAATAGCCCTTTGAAAAAAAGGATAATTCAAAATTTCGATTAGCATAATCGCTCAGTTCCTCTCTCATATTTTTTCTGTCAATTTAAAGAAACTGTTAGCGTCAAATTCATTCGTATTACCTTCAAAAACTATTTTTTTGTTTAGAACAATTACTCTAGTTACATAATTCAGGATTTGGCCGATATCATGTGATATCAAGATAATCGTTATTTTTTGTTGTTCGTTAAGTTTTTTTAGCAGACTATAGAATTCTATTTGGCTTTGGAGATCCATGGCAGATGTTGGCTCGTCAAGGAAAAGTACTTCTGGCTCAGACACTAAGGCTTTCGCCAAGAACACTTTTTGCAGTTGTCCAGTTGACAATTCACCTATCAATTTTTTTCTGAGATTTTCGATTTTAAGTAGTTTCAATACCTTGTCTACAGAATTTCTGTGCTCTTTGGAATAAAATAAGTTATCTAACAGCCGTTTTTGATTTAACGAGTTGTTGAATGTTCCGAGCAAAACAACTTCTTCTACATTAGCTGGAAAAGAGAACTCTATTTCGCTCAGGTTTTGTTGTACATAACTTATTTTCTTACAAATGTTATTAACTTTTGTTTCCTCTTTTTTTTGTGGTTCAACAGTTTCAGAGTCATGGAACAGCCATGTTATTTTTCCCTTTGATGGCTTCAATATGCCAAGAGCCAACTTCATTAATGTAGTTTTACCTGCTCCATTGTGACCAAGTATTGCCAAAAACTCTCCCTTCTTGACTCTGAAGGATATGTTTTCAAGCACAGCATAGTTTCCGTAATAAAACCACACATTTTCGAATATGAGTTCATAATTTTTGTTATTCATTTTTAACACACTTCAACGCTTTGGTTAACTGGACCAGGTTATACTCAAGTTTCTGAGTATATGTTATATTATTATCAACATCTTCTTTATAGTAGACTTCCATTGTATCAAAACTCAAAGGTGTTATTCCATGATCCTTCAAGTATTCGATACTCTTTTGATTCAGATAAGGTTCCATGAGTATATGGGAAGCGTTAATTCTTTTGAGTTGCTTGATGATAAGTTCTACATGACCTGTAGACGGTTCTCCTTCAGGTACAAAGTTATTTAAAATAGGCACTTGCTTTATGTTATAATGTGCTTCAAGGTAACCTAAGGCTTTATGATAAACAAAGACGTTTTTGTTTTCACAATTTGCCAAGATATTTTCATAATTACTGTCTATTTTTTTCAGTTCTGCAAGAATTCTTTGATAGTTCATTTCAATTTTTTCCGAATATGATGGAAATTCGGTTTTCAGCAAATCCCTTATTCCTTTAGCAATCAACAAACCGTTTTTAGGAGACAGCCATACGTGAGGATCTAAATTGCATTCGTTCTTTTGTTCACTGACATCATAAGTAATTTCATCATTTTTTTCACACAGCATCTCAACATAAGCACTTGCATCAAAAGATTTGGCCTTATTTCTGTCCAATGCCTGTGCTAATTTTTCTGCCCAGATTTCGAAGTATTTATTTGTTGTAATAACAATCCTTGATTTATCTGCTATACGAATGTCTGAAAATTTGGGCTCATAGAAATGTGCGTTCATTCCTGGTTTAAGCAGTAACTTAACTTGTATGCCTGTTTCTTTTACAAGTTCCTTGGTTATCGAATATACTGGAAATGAAGTTGTGACAATTGTATATGAAAAATTGCTCGTTTCATTGTTTGATGTGCTTTTTAGATTTTGATTAATTGCAAAAAATTGATAGCTAACGAAAATAGAAGTTATGCTAACAAATGTTATCAGTGTTATTGAGTAGAGTTCTTGTCTATTCATACGAGTCAGTTATAGATAATATAAATTAAAATTAAAAGAGCATTAGTATTCGAGTTGTGTTATATTTAATTATGGGCCCGGAGGGATTCGAACCCTCGACCTACAGCTCTCTTAGACCTTTCCAAGGTTATTTCTGATCTCCTACAGCAGAACGGGTCATATAAGACTGCCGCTCTACCGCTGAGCTACGGGCCCTTTCTAAACCTTCCTAAATTATCGATTTTCAAAAACTTATTTATTCAACGTTAATAGTTATTTTGTAAAATGTTTTTAAAGTATTGATAAACGACTTGGATAGTAAAAATTATAAATTATTCTTTATGCTATAAATTAACAGCATGTATAATGAGTGAATACGATGAAAGAAAAGAGTGATGGTAATTTTAATTTAAGTAGATATGAGATCGCTAGAATTATTGGAGCACGTGCTTTACAATTGAGCTATGGTGCACCTCCATTAGTTGAAGTTTTAGAAGGAGACGATTCCATAAAGATTGCAAAGAGAGAGTTTTTGTTAGGTGTCATACCATTGACTGTTTACAGAAAGGATTGATTACTTTATCATATTAGTTACGTTACTTAAGTTATTGATAGCCCTATCGTATAGCAGCCAAGTACGTCGGGCTTTGGACCCGAAGACCCAGGTGCGAATCCTGGTAGGGCTATTTCTTTTTATGTTATTAATGTTATTAAGTTAGGCATTTAAGTTTCTATGAGCTTTTTATGTAATTCTTTAACAAGTTTTACCGAGTCTTTATCGTCTACTACTAATCCTATACTAATAGTATCGTAGCACATTGAAAGCATGTGGATATTAACTTTTATTTCCTGTGAAATCCTGAAAATTGATGACACGATTTCGTTTTTATCGAATTTTGGGTTACATAACACATAAACTATTTTTTGATTCCCATAAGTTTTGACATTTGCAATTTGTTTTAGGTCTTCGCTGATTTGTTTGACAAATTTATCTGAATCAACTGTTAATGTTATGGTTATTTCGCTTGTTGTTATCATGTCTACTGATTTTTTGTATTTGCTGAAGATGGCAAAAGCTTTTTCAAGGTATCCATAAGTGTCAAGCATCCTGGTTGATTTTACTTCTATTACTATTGCGTTTTTTATAGACAAGGCCAGTATTTTAGTAGTTTCATTGTGTTCACATTTATCAACGATAGTAGTTCCTTTATCTTCTGGGTCAAAAGTGTTCAGTACTTTAACTGGTATTTTTGATTCAATCGCAGGCAGAATAGTTTTAGGATGAAGTACTTTTGCTCCGAAGTATGCCAATTCAGAGGCTTCTTCAAAAGCCATGAGTTCTATTTTTTTTGCATTAGGTACTATTCTAGGATCACACGAATAGATCCCGCTTACGTCTGTCCAAATTTGTATTTCTTCTGCATTGAGTGCAGCTCCGAATATCGATGCAACATAATCAGAGCCTCCTCTATCAAAAGTAGTATATTCGTTATTCAAAGTTTTGCCACCAAATCCTGTTATAATAGGTATTGTTTGATTATTTACTTTTTCTTTGAAAGCCTTTCTTATGAGCTCATAAGTGTTATGCATAATTGAAGCGTTTCCAAAATTATCGTCAGTAATCAATCCTAAATCACCAGAATCAAACTGTTTAGCATTTAATCCAGTAGTTTTCATGTATTCAGCTATGATGGTTGAGCTCATACGCTCTCCGAAGAACGCTATGTGGTCTCTTAGTCTGTTACCTTTTTCTTTTATGAAGTAATTTGCTGTTAACAGATTTTTCAGCTCAGACAACAGGTCTTCAATCAGATTTTCTTTGAGTTTCAAGTCATTGATAATTTTTCTGTGCCTTTTTTCTATTTCCAAGTAAGCGTCAAGCTTGTTTTGAAATGATTCGTCTATGGCTTTCAGTAGAAGGTCAGTTATCCCTTGGCACGCGCTAACAACTACTATAGGTTTTCTATCCAAACTGCTTCTTACTATTTCTGTCACTTTTTTTATCATTTCAGCGTCTCTTACTGAAGAGCCACCAAATTTCATAACAATCATAAAATCACCTAATTCAACGAATAACATTTATAATTTGCATAACACATAAAAAATTTACCTTCAAATTTTCACAAAATGGTCATTAAAACATTTTTATGAGAAAATCTAGAAATAATTTAGTCAGTATTTGGTTAGATGCTTGTTATGTTTTTAATCTGATACGAGCAATAACTCTTTATGCTTGGTTACTCCTATGAAACCAGAGAAATTGAGTATGATTTAGACATCCCTATAATCACACAAAACGAAAGCATATTTTTGAACGATTTTCTGATCACTGATTTTGATCTGACAAATTTGAAAGACAGTTTGACTTCCTTTGCGTATGACAAAGGTTATTACTTGAGTCCAGATCAATTTGATAGATTTGAGAAGCTGATAAAGATATTAGTGTCCAACACTGTTTTTTTTGACAGACCATTGAGAGACAACAATGTTGAGGAGATAGCGATTATAGGTTTAAACAAACCAGTGTATGTCTATGTTAAAGGTAAGGGTTGGTTGAAAACAGGTTTGAAGATAACAGATCGCAGTTTTTTTATCGAATTGGTTAACAGACTTGCCAGAGAAAGTGGAAGAAGAATAACTTATTCTATTCCTTATTTAAATGCCAACATTTCTAACATAGGCAGATTACATGCTACACTTAATCCTATAAGCGATTGTGAACTAACTATAAGAAAATTCAATTTGATTCCCTATAGCTTATGTGAGTTTGTTTCTTCCAACATTATTAGTTCAGATGTAGCAGCACTGCTTTGGCTACTTGTACTAAGCGATTCTTCCATAATAATATCAGGTAACACAGCTAGTGGCAAAACAAGTTTATTGAATGCACTTTCTTCGTTTTTTTCACAAAATGAAAGGATACTTGTGATTGAAGAGACGCGTGAATTGAATTTTATTAACGACCACGTTGTTCATTTGTCTGAATTTGGGGATATAAGATTGAAACATCTGATATGGGATTCATTGAGGATGAGGCCTGACAGGTTAGTTATAGGCGAGATAAGGAAAAAGGAAGAAGCAGAAGCATTAGTTGAGTGCATGTTATCTGGTCAGGCAAGGAGTTTTTATACAACCATGCATGCAAATTCTTCCAGAGAAGTGCTGAAGAGGTTTGAGAATTACGGAATAAGTAATGATGTAATTTCTGTTTCTGACGCTATTCTTAATCTTCGTAGATTCAGGCAATTAACTGATAACAACGGTAAAAAAGAGTTGATTGAGATTAGGGAATTAAACGATATTTATTTTCCTAGGGCAGACTTATTAATTCGTCATAGTGCTCTTTCTTCTCCAACATCGTTTAGGACTTTTTATGAAAGCTTAGACGAACAAACTAAGTTCAAAATGTCTAAAGTAGGAATCAGTGATTACGATATGCTTATGAAGTTTGTAAACATTGCCAAAGACATTCTCGGTCAGAAGCTAGCGTTCTATGAGCTCTCAAAAAAAGTAGATGAGATCTATGCGAAATTATGATCACAAGTCCAAGAACTTGTTGGTAAATTTTTTTTCATCTTATGAGTTTCGCAAAAAGCTCTACAACAGATTTAGCGAGAACATAGTAAAAGAAATCATTCATACGCGTATAAGTTATGAGCAGTATTTACTCTTTGTAATTTTATTTTCATTTTCAGTTTCAGGAATTTCATTTACTATTTTTCAAATGTATATCTATGAATCACTTCTACTTTTCCTGTTAGTCGTAATAATCTTATATTTCTTACCACTTCTGTCTTACCTGAGAGAACTGAACATTATTCATTACGAACTTGTTAAAATAACAGGAAATGTTATGTCCTTTTCCTCATTTATTTCCATTTATGAGATGGTTAGAATATTGGCTGAAAACGATATTTATCTGTTATCAAAAAATTTCAAAGCACTTTTGAGAAGGTTAGACGAAGGAAGTGACTTTTCTTCAGCAGTTAAGAACTCTTTTACTGATTGGTATAGCGACAGAATTGAGATGTTTTCAGAGTTTTTAATTATTTCTTATCAGACAGGCAAAGTCAGTGAAGTATTTTCATCATCTTATCAAATTTTTTATCAATATTATATAAACGATGTAAAAAAGTACGCTTCTTTGTATACGTTTATTATATTGGTCTTTGTTTCTTTTGGTGTTTTATTTCCTCTATTTTTTAATGCTGTATCATTTTTCTTTTCTGACAGCCACGATTCTTCAAATGTAATTCTTTCTTTTTTGTTATTGCTTTTGCTTGTAATATCAGAGTTGATGAATCCAAGTATACAAGATTTGATTTATTGGAAGAGATTTGTGATCCAGTTCATCAAGTCTTTTGTCATTTTGATTCTTTTCTATCTCATGATTTTTTTTGAGTTAGACTATTATTTGCTGATAGTTTCATTCGTATTTCTTATTTATTCTGCTTATTCAATTTACAGTAGTTACTCCAAATTTAGAGTAGAAGATATGGCAAACACGTATCTTCACATAAGTACTCTTGACAATGTCATGTCTTTTGATGATATGATAAGGGAATTGTCAAAAAAGCAATATGGAAATATTTCATTTATTTTTTCTGAACTTTACAGGGACATGAAAAGCATTGGCACTGAAAATTCACTTATCAGATTAATTAATCGCTATTCTAGTTTTAATTCAGACTTTAGTTCAAAGAATTTGATAAGTTCATCTCTAATAAAAGAGCTAGTTTCGAATTTGCTTTTGCTTTATCACATAGGCAATAAGTTTAGGGATGCGATAATAGCTTCGCATCAACATCTATTAAAGATGATGGAATTAGAAAGAGAGCGCGAATCTTTAGTAAGGGTTCCAAGGTATGCATTAATCATTTCCATTTTAATGTTTCCTTTGTTTTTAGGCCTGTTATCTGCCTTGAAGACTCAATCCTTGAAGGTAACAGATACAGATTCAAAAAGTGCGATAATAGACAAGTACTTATTGATGTATACGTATTTTATCGTTTATTCTATTTCTTTGATATTAGGTTTGAATTACGGTAAAGATGTTTTTTTGATAGTGGTTTTAGGTTTATCTACATTTTATCCGATCTACATTGTTTCTTCAGCATACTTGTTTTCATGAAATTTAATTTAGTTATAGGTTTTGGCATTATTTTTTAATTTTTAGTGATGTGCTTCCGAGTGCACCAAGGGCTCTGAGCAGGTTTTTTGGCACTAAATAAATATGTGTTGGAGCGTCTTCCATACTTATGCTTGTAGTGAGTGCCTGCAGAGTTTTCAAATGCATCGCTCCGCTTGAAGTTTTCAGTGTTTTTGCTGCATTTGCATAGTTTTTCGCTGCTTCGAGTTCACCTTCAGCGAGAATGAGTAGGGACCTTCTTATTCTTTCTCCTTCTGCTTCTCTTGCCATAGACCTTTTCATATCTTCAGGAATTTCAATGTCCTGGATTTTTATGCTTTGTATATCTACACCCCAGTTAGCAGTTTCAGTATCAACAATTTTCTCTATGGTTTTACCTATGGTATCTCTTTCTGACAATAATTTGTCCAGTTCCCATTTTCCAACAGCGTCACGCATTGCTGTTTGTGCATACTGCATTACAGTATAGTCCACGTTAGCTACTTCTAGTACTGCTTTTTGTATATCTACAATTTTGTAATAAACTGCAGCAGTTATTTTAATAGACACATTGTCTTTTGTAAGGCATTCGAGTCTAGGGATTTTTATCGTTATTGTTCTCATGTCTAATCTGTCTATCTTATGGATGAAAGGAATGTTTAGGCACAGCCCAGGCTCTAAAACCGTTTCATACCTGCCTAAGAAATACCTTATTCCTTTTTCGTATTGATTAATTATTGCTATGACCATATTTTCACCTCATAAATATCTCTATTTATATTTTATGCTTTTTTTCTGATCTCGAACCCAAAACTTGATTTGTTATCCTTTTCTTGTTCATTTTCATCAGTCTTTTCATTTGTCGATGTATTTCCAGATCCAGAATCTTTAGTCAGATTCCATTCTTCTTCTTCGTCAAAGGTTTCTGCTTCAATAGGCAATACATAAGTTATCGTGTTTGTTTTATCACTTGAAAGCACATTTAGAGCATTTAATGTTCTCAAATGCATGGCTCCAGGAGTAGAATTAATTATTTCAGATGCTTGAGCAATTAATTTAGCGGCTTCTGCTTCTCCTAGGGATTGTAATATTGTTGCTCTTCTATCTCTTTCTGCTTGTGCTTGTCTTGCAATTGCTTTCTTCATGTCAGCAGGTAATTCAATGTCTTGTATCTTTAGTGCGATTATGTCTATTCCCCAATCATCAGTTTCTCTGCTAACAATTTCTTTTATTTTTTCAGAGATAGCGTCTCTGTCATACAGCAGTTTATCTAGTTCTACTGATCCAGCTACTTCTTTCATTGCGGCCTGTCCTTGCTGGAAAAGTGCTAATGTAAAGTTTTGCAGATTGAGAACTGCTTTTATAGGATCTGTCACTCTATAGAATATAATGGCGTTGATTGAAGTAGAGATGTTATCTTTTGTTAGGGTCTCTTGCTTGGTTATGTCAAGGGCCATAAGCCGCATATCGACTATTTCAACTCTTTCAATAATTGGAATAACCACGTGAAGCCCAGGTTGTAGAAGACCTACAAACCTTCCAAATCTGAACTTTAGACCTCTTTGATATTGCATAATTATTTGTAGACTTGATAATAATATCACTAAAATGATAAAGAGTAAACTTAAACAACAATCCAAGAAAGGCATAAATCAAACCCCCTAACACTCAAACATGACATTATCAGAATTTAGATTTATAATTTTACCTGAATGAAAAAAGATTCGCGAACTTTATCTTTTATGTCAGGTATAAATCGGTTCTCCTTCCAATTTTAATTCAAGTTTTTTATTTATATCAAAAGCTAAAGGTATGTCTAGTTTTGCCTCTACGTACCATTTAATAGGGGGTACAAAAAACTTACTCATGTCATAAACGATTTTATCAAAGCCTTCTAGTTTGGGTTCTTTCAGTACTGGTACCTTTAGCTCTACGTTATAAGTATAAACACCTGGTTGATAAGTCTTCACAGATTCTAATACTTGTTTAACCTCGTAGACTTTCTTGTAATAAAGAGTTCTACCGTAGCTTTCGAGTCTGAGTCCGTAGAAGCTTACCGATAATTCATTTGCTCTAACCTCTCTGAGTATCTTCAGTTTCAGCTCTAATTTGATTGTATCTTCTGATTTGAATTTTAGCGAATTGTTTTCAAAATTAAGTTCTATGCTTCCTCCAACAATTTCTGGTATCATAAAATCAATCTATTGAGAAACGCCGAGGCAGGGATTTGAACCCTGAATCCTTTTCAGGAACACGCTCACTGTCTTTATTTCTAATTTTTTCTTTATAAACTTGCGGCTCCAGGCGTGCGCGTTACCAGGTTCCGCCACCTCGGCAACAATTAAATAAAAAGTTTAATAGAATAACGATGAACATAAAAGCATTTAAAATATTAGTGCTTCAGGCCAGAACAATAGGAATAGTCCAAGAATTAACATGATCACACTACCTATGAAATGGCTTAGTCTAGCGTACTTCTCTCCTGTTTCTTTATACGCAGACAAGGTTAGTATCGCAATGCTAAAGATAACTAAATCGTCAAATTCGAACATGAACAAATAAACTAGAATATAGAATTGGTTTTCCCAGAAAGAGAGTTTATTATCAGCTAAAATCTTTGTGAAAATTGCAGGAAAACCTGCAGAGCACACAAACTCTATGAGATTTACACTCACGGCCAAGAACATAACCCCTAAAATAGTAGCAGGCATTATCTGTGGTTTTGTCAATTCTTTAATCATATTAATGATCTTTTTCCTTTCGTTAGGGCTGACAACTTCACAGGCATCTGGCTTGTCTCTATTCTTGTAATAAGAGTATATGCCATAGCTTCCTGCTGAAACAGCAAAAAGCCCTACTAACATTCTGAGAATTTCGATAAAACTCAGGTATGAAAATACGTTTAGCCAGGCTGTTAGAATCAGATAATACAGAACAGTTGAAGCCAGAATAAAGCTTCCTGCTATTATAATCATTTTTCTCCTGTCTCTTTCCAATGCTAAGAGAGTAATGAGATAAACAAGTATCCACATTTCGCAAGGGTTAAAACCGTCTAACAAGCCTATTACTATCGCTATTACAAGTAAGGGATATTTGGACAAGTCTATTTCTCCGAACAGCGGTAATCTTACTTTTGTGTAATCAGGTAATTGTTGAGATTCGTTAATGGTTAAATTAAGCTCTCCTTTTGTAATCTTTAATGAATCCTGGCATGATTCAGGGTTATTCAGGCAGAAATTTATTCGTTCATCTATTAGCTTACCTGACGTCTCTTCGTCTCTCCAACCTATTATCGCTTTACCACCTATAAAGAATGTTGGGGTCCCTGTATGATTCAGTTTATGGGCTTTTGCAAATGATTCAAACAGCTTAGCGTTTTCAGGGAATGCAGTAACTTCATATTCTATCCAAGTGACTTGAGGGTACTTAACTTTAGTTGTTTCTATGAAAGGTCTTGCTGCCTTGCAATGAGGACAAGTGTAACTCCAGAAATAGTATATGGTTAGATTGGATTCAGTTTGATTTGTTTTATTGTCTTGGCCATTAGATATGGATGAATAAAAGTAAGTGCTCAATAAACTAAAAAGGATAAGTAAACTTAACCAACTCTTTGAAATTTGAACTGCCATTTATAGTTCACTCAAGAATACTTTTTTAGGCGCTAAAAAATATGTAGGTTTATTATTTTTAACACTTTTAATTATTTTTGCTACAGCAACCAGTCTGTTGTCTTCAGAAAAAACTGCTTTGAGATTGTTGTGATGTCTTGTAGTGTCATACCTCTTAAAGGTTTCAGCATCGTTGTGGAAATATTCAGGATACAGTAAATCACCGTTAATAGC
>JAOAJI010000001.1:0-3998 GCA_026414265.1 Microcaldota archaeon | reverse complement strand
GGTAATATAATAATCAAAAATTACTTTTTAGTTGATATTGTAAGTATCTTTCTTAAACTCGCTTCATCAACTTTTAACAAACCGACAGGAACAAGTCTGGAAGTAAGTTCTGCCCAATTTGCATCTTTTTTGAATATTTCTTCGTGGTTATGGAAGTATTCTGGATACAATAAATCACCGTTAATAGCTTTCTTTAGAAATTGATTTTTTATTACGAGCTTTTCAAATTCACAGAATTCTTCTATAGGTCTGATAATATTTCTTAGAGGCTCTTGGTCATTCAAATTCACATAACGGTAATGTGCATAGTAGAGATCGTGCAGAGTTATAAATCTATAATTTTGCTCATCGAATTTACCTATAGCAGTTCTTCTTAGTTCCAGCATTTTTCCAATGCAGTTAAACTTTTTCCCTATGTCTTCGCATAGAGTTCTTATGTAAGTACCTTTTTCCACATGAGCTTCAAAAAGCACATCAGTTGTCATGGAATTATGTTTTATTTCAAGAACTTTTATGTAGTAAATTTTTCTGAACCTTTTTTGCCTTTTTACTGCTGCCATAGTTGGTACTTCCTGTAACACTTTTCCTAAGAAGTTGTTTTTGATAATCGTCTCTAACTCATTTAGTTGAACATCTTTTTTGTAGAGTCTCATCAAGCAAACGTATTTTTTGTCTAACGTATTTAAGTATTCGAGAAATCTAGTTGCTTTGTTTAGTCCTATTATTAAGAGACCACTGACGTTAGGGTCGAGAGTGCCTGTGTGTCCAGTCTTTTTGATTCCGAGAATTTTCTTAACAAAGGCAGATGCTTCATGCGAACTCATTCTAGGTGGTTTGTCCAATAGAATTATGCCTTTTTCAAGCAGTTCTGTTATCGATGGTTTATTATCTCTAGTGTGCTTTAGATCAATTTCGAAGTACATCTGTAATCAATCATACACATTAAATTTAAAAATAAAAAAATTCAGATTCTAGCTTCAGCCAAACAGTGCTGCAAGCCCTTCTGCAGTATTAGCTTCTTCTGCTTTCTTCTCTTCCTTCTTTTCCTCTTTCTTTTGTTCAGAAGCCTGTTGTGTAGCTTGAGGAGCTTGACTTGCACTTGCGAACTGTACTGCTGCAGAGCTGAGAGCATCTGCTATGTTTACGCCTTTGAGAGCGTCAGCTAGTACTTGTGCTTTTGCTTCGTCAGCCTCTGCTCCAGATGCTTTTATGACAGCCACTAAGGCATCTTTTGTTATTTCTTTTCCTGTGCCATAGAGCAGCAGTGCTGCATGTAGATATGGGTCCACTTTCATAATTTCACCTACATTTCGATCATGATCTATTCTATTAACTTAATTTAACGTTATTATTAATAGCATCTGCTTTTTTCTGAGACAATAGTAATAGGTAGTCTAAGCTTTGTGTTGTTATGAGGTTTTGGGTTATCGCCAAAGCGTTAGAGTTATGATATGCTCTAGCTAACAGAAGTTTAATATTTTCTTGAGTGTAGTAGTTTGCGTTTACAGATAAATTAACCGCTTTTTTGTATTCTTCAACCACCAAATTACCCAATTTATTTAGTGAGTATTCTTCAAGTAGTTGAGAGCTGTATACGAGATTGTTTGAAATTGCATATTTCATGGTTGCGTAAATTTGTATGGGTTTGATGTTTAAGAGCCTCAGTACATTTGCAACAGCTTTGCTTATTTTTTCGCCTTTTTTAGCTACGATCTTATCATTTTTGATTGCTATTTTACCTTTGTCTATCATTACTTCGAGGCCTGCGTTTTTGAGTTCGGTTAATACAGGCCCTGGTTGTAGTTCTGTAGTTCCTTTCTCTACTAAAATATCGTCTGGAGCTGTGTTACCTTCTACAGCATAAACGTTTTCTCTTGTAGAAGAGATTTTTTCGTATAATTCAGAAACACTTAGATTAGAGAGGACCAGATAAGAAGGCTCTGTTAATTTATCAACCAATTTACTCAAGTTTGCATTTTCTAGAGCTTTTTTCAGAACAATTTGCTTGTCCATGATAAACAAAGCATCTCCTTTGAGTGTTTTCTTTAATTTTTGAATAATCCTGTTAGGTGTTCTTACTGCAGATACCAAGCAGGCTGTCTTGTGTTTCTTCAGAAGTTCTGTTATCTCGTTTACTCTCCTCATCTTCCTTTGTAATTCAGGTCTTATTTTATCTTTTTTCTCAGGTTTTTTTTCATTAGCTTTTTTGTTGTTATTTTTAGTATCAATTTTTTTCATAGAATCACTCTTAAACTACTTTTATTGGTTTACCCATTGTCAATTTAACGTATATCGATTTTATTGACGCTGAAGGTAATTTCTTCATTATGGACTCAATAATGATTGATGCATTTTCTACGAGTTTATCGATTTCCATGTCTTCTTTTCCTATTATGCTCATGATTGTTGGAAGATATTTGCCTTTGGTTTGTATCTTTACTGTTCTTTTTGCTTGCTCTATGCTGTTATCTATATCGTTTCCTAGCGGTTTAGGCAGCTTACCTTTTTTCCCAAGTACTGCTCCAAGGTTTTTAGCAACCAAAGGCAGTATTTGTGGTTGGGCCAAGAATATGCCGTTTTTAACAAGTTCCTTTAGGAGTTTTTTGTTATTCTTGAGTTGTTCTATGCTATCAGATGAAAAAACGTATGGTGTCCTTTTTTTTGCTTCTGAACTTATTACTCCGTCTGCAAATATTACTATTTTGAACTGCTTTTGTATGTCGTGTAAAAGAATCACGTCCATGTTGAGTCTGTTTTCAGGTTTGGTAAAGTCTACATTTCTTAAGTTAATGATCAAATCGACACTTTGCTTAAATTTCCTTGAGCCTTTTTCTTCTAGGGCTTTAGTTAATGCATTTTTAAGTTCTTTTTCAAACATTTAATCCCTCCTGCTCTCAGAGCAGTCCCTGCGGGTTGTATGATGAAAGAGGATGTTTAAAAAAGTTTTTAAAACTTACATTTTTCTAACAAGGAACATATGCTTAAAAACAGTGGTATTATTACTATTATTAAGTAGTACTGGAATTAATTTAGAGTTAGTATGACATATTAAATCTAATAAATTTAATCAACTATATCAATGCTATAAATTATAAATGTAAAAGTCAAATTATTTTTGATATTATATTAATAACATGGTGTTTTTGAATGTACTACCGTAGTCAAAGTTTCAAGTTGGTGTTTCTTTTTTTCTTAGTTCTTTTATTCTTTGTAAATCAGGTTAATCCTCAACTTGTTGGTCCTTATGATGGTGATGTGCCATTAACGGACACAATTGAGAAGTATGTAGAGACACTGAAAGATGAGTTCAGCAAATCAGAGTTTGTAAGTACTTATCTGTATCCAAAGGTCTTATATCAGGATTCCAAGATTACTATATCACGTCAGGTTGATATATACAATTACGAAAGGGTAACTACGCACATAGGTGGATATACCAGAAAGTTGAACATAACCTATTACAAAGTTTACTTCATAGTAAAAAACAACCACAAGTTACCTTTGCAAGTTACTTTTTCTACTGGTAAATTCTCTAAGTACTGGTACTTCTTAGAAGTTGACAACGTATCAAAAAATGCTGCAGAACAAACTTATACTTGGAGTTTGTACATATTGCCTAATGAAGAAAAAAGAGTTGCATTTGGTACCCCTTATTACATGGATTCAGAACTAACAGTAATAAGTGCTCTTACCTTGCCAGAGTCATTTGTGTTTACATCTAGTTCGAGTGTAAAGCAAAACGAGCTAATTGAGCTTGAATTACAGGATTCTAGAGGCTCACCTTTACAAAATGTTGAAATAATTGTATTAACTCCTTCAAATACTGCCATGCGCTTAACTACAGATGAAAAAGGCAAAGCTAAATTTAAAGCATCTGAAGTGGGTTTTTATCAGTATGAAGTTTTCGGTTCAAAAATGGATAAAAGAACTGAAGTACTCAAGGTAGAAGTTATTGATACTTCAAAGAAAGAGGATCAGAATATAACAGTAGTTAACGA
>JAOAJI010000019.1 GCA_026414265.1 Microcaldota archaeon | reverse complement strand
ATCATAGTTCAATGACGCAGAAATAGAGATAGATGAGTCTATGTTGGGTTGCATAAAAGAAGTAAAACCTAGTTTTGTATTTCTTCTTCCTTGAATTGTTTCGTGTCCAGCTTGTACGTAAAATCTGCCTCTTCTGCTTGGAATCAAATGAACTATATCAAATGAACTACCTTGGCCATGGCGGTCTGTGTGATAATTCATGTATCTGATTTGAGAATTACCTATTGAAACAGTAACTCCATAGTTTCTGCTAACTGAATTTTGAGTAGAATAAAAAACGATGTCATCAATTCCGATAGTATAGGATACTATCAATGAATCAGGCTCTTTCAAAGAAATTAAAGATGCGAATAGATTTCTGTTGCTTATCTTAGTAGAAATACCGAAACCGCCAATGATTCCTAGTTTACTTTTTCTATCAGTATTAAGCCTATCGAATTCAAACATACCTGCATTTCTGTTCCTGTAAGAAATATCTGCAAAAAAAGCAAAACTTTTATCTGAACTAATGAATGAGATTGGCCACTTATCGTTATTTGTTGAGTCAAGATTTGGTCTAGGCACGAAAATTACAAAAGCTTCATCAGGATTCACCTCAAATCTGGATTTGAGTATTTTCAGTTCTCTATTTTCAATCACACTGGTGTGCAATATAGAAAACATGGAACTTGGAGAATAAACTTCGTACGTCTTAGCTGCAGGATTTATCTTTATCCCTGAAGATGCCCTTAAATAAGATATAAATTCTTCAAATGGAATCTCATATATTGGATGGTTTCTCATGCCGTAACCTGTATTCAAGACTTTTACCGTGTCACGATTTTTATCAAAGCCTATCACTAAGATTGCGTGCATTATGAAACTCTTCTCTGCTTGAACTCTTTCAGACGGACTCATATAGTAAGAAGAAACAAATTCTCTTCCATAATTTCCTGAAAACCTAGGGAGTACAAAAAGAGAAACTTGAAAAGGAAGTTCATGACCATTCTGGACAGAGATCAGATACTCTTTTAAAGCCTGTTTCGTCAAGTATAGAGCAGAAACGCTGTGACTAGGACTTAATGGACTATCTCCTGAAGTCGTTAACAAATAATGAGATGCACTTATCAATCCATAAACATAAGGTAAATTCACCGATCCAAGTCCATTTGCTAGATTGCTTTGAGCGAAACTTTGTATTAAACGAAGCAAGTTAGTTCCTATACCAAATCTTACGGCAATTGGATGAGCTGGATTAGTTCTTAAACTGTAACAGCATTTCTTCCGTTATGAGAGTGATAGTAATATCTTGGCATTGTTGAAGTTGCACAAGTATTTGCTTCTTGTACCACTACAGAAGGAACAAAATTCAAAAACCTCAATCTGGGTACGTAATCTTCAAAAGTAAAGTTATTATGATCTTTATTTTTGTGAATATGCTCTGATATTGGAAACTTTAAATTACTTTTTTGATCATGCTCTGTTGATTGAAGCACGATATATAATTTTTCTTAGATTTAATAAATTTTTCATTAATAGAATATTAAGGTGTAATTGCAGATTGAAGAAATTTAGAGAATTTAAATTATCTGTACCTAGTAAGATCAAGTTTCATAAGTATTTAGCCCACAGTGAACCTCGTGAACCACTACTTTTCCATATGATAAAAACCAAAGAGTGTTTTGAGAAATTACTCATAATATCTGGGTTGGAAGATACGTTTGATACATTGATAAAGAACCTCTTTAAGGAAGGTAACAGGACCTTGGCAAAACAGATTATTCACGATGCAATCTTTTTTCATGACCTAGGAAAGCTAAGTTTGAAGTTTCAGAGAAAAATAGATTCAAGCAACTTCAGCAACTTCCGCAATAATAAAATTGATCAAGAAATGAGCAAATTGGATGAGAAACACGCAAGATTAGGCTGGCACATGTTCCTGATTCTGTACTTTAAAAAAATGCAGAAAGAATTTGATGACCTTGAACTGGTGAATATTCTTGCTGTGAGTTCGATTATTGCACTCCATCATTCTAGCATAAAGAATTGGCAAGAACAGATGAACGAATTTTTACCAACTAAGAAAAAATTGCAAAAAGCTGTTGACTACTTTAATGCTGCAGGACTGTTCTTTGATGATTTTGAAAAAAGAATAAGAACAATTTTGAATTGGTTTGAAGATAACGAAGAAATCTTTTTGATGAAAAAAAACAAGGAGTTAGAGCTTTTGATAAAACTCAGTCAATCGTTTTTAATACTCGCTGATAGTTTAGCCATAAAAGAAACCGAAAAAGGACTTGGAGATCTTGACAAATTTGATATAAAGATGAGCGATAAGAATAAAATAACTTGATTAAATAAAACTAGTTGGAAATAATAAACAAACAACGTTTAAAAACATTATACAACATAAAAAATCTAGTGATCTTATGGCAGAAGACAATTTAGAAAAAGATGAGCTCATACAACTTTGTGAATTTAATCAACAAATGTTTCAAAAACTGAAGCAAGAATTGAACAGATACGTTAATGAAGAAGGAAAGGTTCCATTGGAATTAAGAGACGAGCATTTTGCCGAAAAGTTCAGAAGAATAATTACGTTATCGGAAAACGCGAATCAAGAAAATGCCATAGTACTGTTTGAAAGAAGTGAATTAGAAAAGATGTCAGAAGAAGAGCTAAAAGAGCATCTTGCATTCATGACGCACTTAAATAGCCAACTTTTCGTTTTTTTAGGTGAAACAGTGCAGTTAGTAAAAGTAAACAATAACCAAATTTATATTGATATTAACGACTTAATTAAGCAAATAAAAAATGTGGATAACCAAATCATTAAATTGAACGAACAAATTCAAAATGAATCAGACAAACAAAAAAAGGATAGTTTGGAGAAAGAACTAGACAGATTATTATTGCATAGGAGGAGGAGATTATTATTGCATAGGAGGAGGCTTTCACATTTTGAAAGATTAGTAAAAGATTATTTAGATTTTAGAAATAATTACTTAATTGAATTAAATAACAGAAGACCTTTCTTCTTCAATGAAATCATGAACAACCAAAAAGCGCTCCATAGGATTATGAAGCTTGACCAAATATTGCTATCTGATTTACCACCTATAAAAAGAGAAGAGGACAAAAAAGAAGAGCTGAATAAACATGCATTAGTAGATACTCAAAGAAGTTTCGAACTACTCGAAGAGATTCACAGAAGGTCATTCAGGATTCAGCAGAAAAGTAACTTCGTAAGAAATGTTACTCTATTTTTAACAAACTTCCCTGGCTGGGTTTTAACGAAGCTACAGAAAAATAGGATGTCAGAACAAACGTTTAACAAACCGGATCTTGAAATCATCCAGGGTAGTCCATTGGATAGGAAAAGAGTCGCATTAGGTTTAGGTATTCCTATTGGACTGGCGATAATCGGTGTTAGCGCAAACTTAACAACTTATTTAGGTTCTCCGTTATTGTCAGCAGTAGTTTCAGGTGTAGGTACAGGGATAGCGATTAAGAATGCTTTGGACTTAGTTGGCAGATGGAATGTGTTAAGAAGAACTGAAAATGAGGTTTATGCAACGAACTATGAGATAGGAAATGCTACTGCAGAATTGAATGGAAAGAAGAATTTGGCTAAGTTAGGAGCTGATATTAGGACTGTAGACTTGTACACCTGTTTTGAAAAAATATTAGGTCAAAAAAACTTAGAAAGTTTGCAAACATACTTAAGGAGCAATCCTAATGTCATAACAGACTATGTGAAATCAGTTGCAGAAAGAGCCGTTACATTAGCTGCTCACGAACCAGAAGATATTAGTAAATTAGATGAGTTCATGAAGTATCATGTTCAGGCTATAGCCGGGTTATTGACAATAAGCAAGGCACAAACTTTCTCAGGTGAATTGTTCACTACAGAAGAGGATGCGAAATTAGCAGGAGAAATGCTCTATAACGAGATTGAAAAAGCAAGCAATAGAGGAAAGTTCTTCCAGTTCATAAAATGGTTGTTAGGTTCAGTAATAGGCCTAGTTGTTGGAATCTTCACTTTCAACAAGTTTAATATCGTTCAAGATCAACAAAAGTTAAAAGTCAAAGAAGAAATAGACACAAAAGTATTACCACAACATTCAGTGATCGACCAAGGTAATGTTTTAATCGGCAAAGAATCAATGAAAGTTTGGAACTCTGAAGTAGAAAAATTGATAACATACCTGGAAAACAATAAACAGAACTTAGTTGGCAAGACTTTCAAAGAAGTTGTAGAGTCAGCAAATATAGCGAATCAAGAAGTTAAAGAAAGACTGTTAGAAAGTTTTGATACAGGGCAAAAACTCAAACAAGAAACAATTCAAGGTTTTATTGGTTTAGGAAAACAAAAAGACGAATTAGGATATAGTCAGCTAGCATACCATCTTGAAAGAGTACATGCAGCTAAAGACATATTGGGTATGAAAGACACAGACCCTGTTGTTAAGAACGTAATAGACAGTTTCACTGATGCAAAGAAAGACCCAAATGAAATAAGTAAATGGAAGAGTGCCTTAAACACATTAAGAGAAAAGATAAATAGCGTAACAGGAAACAAATACCAAGTTGCCTCATTGGGAGACCTTAGAATACCAAGAAATAAGTTGATTTAGATTTTCCAAAGATTGACCTATGAAATTATAAATATTTCGTTATAATTATTATAATAACATGGTGATTTTATGCCAACAAACGATATTGTACAAAAAAGAAGTTTGCTAATTCAACAAGCAAGAGGGATTAGTCTACCAGCGAAGGCAGGTAAGCCTTTGCATGAAGCTGTAATAGCATCAGGAGCAAAAGTTGATGATAATTACGGCGTGATAGAACTGGTAAAATTGGCAAAACAAATAAGTGAAGGAATTATTTCTCCTAATGATTTCAAGAGATTTC
Organism: Microcaldota archaeon; assembly: GCA_026414265.1. Classification (GTDB taxonomy): domain Archaea; phylum Micrarchaeota; class Micrarchaeia; order Anstonellales; family SKW190; genus SKW190. The sequence continues at coordinate 20,741 of JAOAJI010000019.1, read as the reverse complement.
ACAACAAAGTTTACGAACTAGAGAAGGAATGCTTTGGCGATGACGTAGAACCAAAAAGATATCTTTTATCCTACGTAATGGAAACTGCGAATGGAACATACTTTTCAGATTCAGAAAACTTGTCAGTGAGGTATGTCAAACCTGTAATAGTTTACAGAAAGCAATCTAATAAAACCACTTCAGAACTTTTCATACCTGTTGCTTATTCATCTGCAGATGCAGTTCTGAGCTTCCAAGAGGGAAGAAAAGAAAGCAGCTTCTTATTTATAGGCTATGTTGGTGTCAAAGAAGAGTTTAGAGGCTTAGGCTTAGGACGATTGGCCTTAGAACAAGTTGTAGCAGAAGCGAGAGGAATAGGGATACAACCTGGTAAGTTTGCTATTCTAGAAATTGATTTGCCTTTAGACGATGTAGGTAGGAGCTCTTTGTATTGCGGTGAAAGAGCAAAGTTCAGGGTCCCCGGGGTCATTTTAGCAGATGGCGAAAAAAGAATTCTAAGAATGCAGAGGCCAGGAATGGGTGAAACTGAAGAACTACCACCAACACCGATAATACTTGGTACAGGAGTTATCGGATCCACAATATTGGAAGAGTTAGCGCCTGACAAAGAGATTGAGAACATCAAACAATTCATTCAAACATTGAGATCTACTGTAAGAGGTTTTTATGGTTTATACGATTACTGGTATGGTGAGGTTCAAGGAAAACAGATATCAGAACTCCAAGCAGAAGCATTGGCTAGCATAAAAGAAATAGAGAAATTAACAAAAAGAGTCAATGTAAGACTAGCCTTATTGGACGTTGGACATTTCAAAGACGTTGATAATCCTGAAAGAATCTACGTATAAAATTTAATTTAAGAATTCAGGGTTTTGAACAGGTATATTCTCTTTGTCTTTAGGTTTTGGAACTATTTTATTGCGTTTTTCTTGTTCAAGGAGTTGGTTAGCTTTTTGAACAATTTCAGTAGAGATACTGGGTAAATAAGATGAACTTGCTCTCACGTTTTTGTTTACTCCATTAGGATTAGATACATAAATAAAAACAGGAATTCTTTCATCAGTTAAATATCTAACTAAATCTTCTATCTTTGCTTCCTCGCTCAACACACTTTTCGGTACTCCTGTATTTGTTGCAAAAAACCTTATACAACCATGTGATTCAGGTTTTTGACGCATAACACTTTTGAACAGACTACTGCCGTGTAATCCTATGGATCTAGTGTTTGTTCCTTTGTTTTCTGCCTCTTTACCGTAGAGAGGTAAGTAAAGGCTCCACATCGACCTTGTTTCTTTAGTAGTGCCAACAGAATTTCCGACATTAACCAAAGCTCCTTCTGCTCTCTTGGCAGAAGCGACAAAAAAACCTGTTGGAGTTGTTCCATTTATTTTAATGGGCGAAAAACCAAGTAAAGCAGAAGAAATCTTGAAAAACTCAACTTCGTTGTTATCTGAATTAATAATTTTTACGTGGCGATATCTTCCTTGCATGTCTCTTTGTAACAGATATGCTCTTTGGTTATCGCCATCTATAAACAACACATATGCATAATTAGAAAAATTGATGTTTAGTTTTTGCTGGTATTCCTTTTCTGCTATCTCAAAAACCTTTTGACCGAGTAATAAATTATTAGCACTATTTTGCAGTGGATTTCTATTATTGTTATTTTCCCTGCTTGGAAGTAATTGTTGCATTATTTTTACCTCGAAATAACGTATTTAACATTTTTTCAAAAGCTTGCCTTCTATGAGATAATTGATTTTTAAGATTTAAATCTTGAGCAAAAGTTTTATGAAAACCTTTAGGTACAAAGATTGGATCATAACCAAAGCCTTTTCTACCTAAAGGCTTGGTATGAATATAACCTTTTGACAAACCAGTAACCACTTTAGTTAATTTTTTTCTTGGTGATTCTAGGAATGCAAGAGCACAGACAAATTTTGCAGTTCTATTCTCCTCTAAGTCCATTAACTTCAATATCCCATTTAGGCCTATAGTTTTTAGAACAAAAGATGAATACACTCCAGGAAAACCTTTTAACGAATCGATACATAATCCAGAATCTTCTGCAAAATAAACAGTGTCTTCTTCAAGTGTCTCAGGAAGATTACTAAGTAATTTGTGCTTAGCTGTTTTTTCAAATGAATCATAAACTGCTTCTTCAGATACAGGTAACAAATGACGAAGTTCTAAATCCAAGTTCATTTCCTTTATTATTTGAAGATAATCGTTGAGCTTACCTTTGTTTGAAGATATGAAGTAAACCCTCTTCATAAACACACTTTTGATTTATGATAAAAATACTTTGATTACATCTTTTTCATTACTTTTTACGAACTTGATTTGCTTGGCTCTCGTAATAGACACTAGTTCCTTTAATGATCTTGAAATCGATTCAGGTGCATGAACTTCTAAAACGTTTATGTCTTTTAGGTTTTTTTGTTTCTTTTCAGACCATGTTTTTTCTACTACTTCTTTGAAAACACTGAAATAATTATCATCTAGTTCGTATTCACTTATCAAATTGCCTACTTCCTTTCCATTAGGATATTCAAGTAAATGAATACTTCTGACTTTTTTGAAACGCTGATAGATTTCTTCAGTAACGTGAGGTGCTATAGGCGCTAAAAGCCTCAGTACATTTTCCAAAACAATCGAATAAATCACTTTAGTTGTTTCAAGCTCCTCATCAGTTCTATTTTTAGTTCCTTCAATGTAAAAATCACAAAACTCAAACCAAAAGAATTGATGAATCGCTTTTATGAGCTTTTGATATTCATAATTATCAAAAGATGCATTAACTTCCTTTATGAGATCAGATAATCTTTTTAGAATCCATGCATCGAAATCTGTTTTGATTGTAACTTTTTTGAAAATGAATTCTCCGTTTGTTTTCATGTATATAAACTTGCTTGCATTCCAAAGCTTGTTGATGAACTTTTTGGCAAACATTATGTCTTCATACGAGAAAGGCCTGTCTTTTGCCATAGCTCCTGATAAAGCAGCCCATTGCCTTATTGCATCAGCCTGATAATTTTTTAAAAGTTCATCAGGCTCTATAACGTTACCCAAGCTCTTGCTCATTTTTTTGCCATCAGGAGCCAAAACATTACCATTGATAAGCAATTCATTAAAGCAAGGGACTCCTGTTAACAGTTTACATCTGTAGATAGTGTAAAATGCCCAAGTTCTGATTATTTCCAAGCCCTGTGGTCTCAAGGTAGATGGATACGTTTTTTCAAAAAAGATTTTTGCTTCTTGATTTTCATCTTTTTCGTGCCATTTTGAGATGATTAATGGAGTTATTGAAGAATCCACCCAGCAATCACAAACAGAAGTTTCTCCTCTCAATAGCGCTCCACAATCTTGACAATTTTTCTTATCGGTTCTTGGATCAACAGGTAATTCTTCATAACTTGCAGGGACTGTTTTACCACATTTATCACAGTACCAGAACGGTAAAGGTGTGCCAAAGATCCTCTGCCTTGAAACCACCCAGTCCCATTCAAGAGTGTTTACCCAGTCTATCAGATGTGCTATAGAAAACTCTGGATACCAACGCATCTTTTTAGCTGTATCTACAATCTCTTTTCCATAAGGTATGAGTTTAGCAAACCATTGTTTTGATATTCTAAACTCTACATGAGTTTTACACCTATCGTGAATTTTCACGCTATGGCTGAGTTCTTTTTGAGTAATTAACAGATTCCTTGATTTGAGAAAGTCGAACATTTTTTGTCTGGCTATCTTGATATGTGTCCTTTGAATATTACCATTGGTATCTAAAGTTTCATAAACCTCTGAATTGAGCATGTAGCCGTTTTCATCAAATGCTTCTATGTACTTGAGTTTGTGTCTGTGCCACCAGATCACATCTTGTTTATCGCCAAAAGTACATACCATTACTAACCCTGAACCAAAATCTTTGTCCACATCAGGATCTGGTAGTAAAGGCACTTTTCTACCCAATGGTGTTTCAACGTGTTCAAATTCGTTAGAGTTATACCTTGAATCATCAGGATGATAAAGTAAAGCCACACAGGCATTCAATAGCTCAGGACGAGTTGTTGCTACAGTCAGCTCTGTTCTTTTTCCGTCTTTGGTAATACCAAAAAACCTAATAAAATTGAGATAAGTTTTTTCCTCTATGTCCTCTGTATCTGTTTTTGCCAAAGCGCTTTTACATTTCCAGCAATAAAAAACAGGGTGTTCGCCTAAGTATAAGTCCTTTTTCTCATACATCATTAAAAGGCTTTTTTGGATTGCTTTGTGGTAGCTCTTATCCAAAGTTTTGTATTCGTAATCCCAATCAGGAGAAAAACCCATTCGGATCATTTGTTGTTTCATTTTTTGGATACATTTTTCAGTCCACTCATGGCATAGCCTCAGAAACTCTTTAGGTTCTTTTTTACCATACAAGGATTCTACTCTTGTTTCAGTAGGGAACCCTTGAGTGTCCCAGCCTTGAGGATAATAAACATTGTAACCTTTCATCCTTTTGTAACGCGCAGCAAAATCAAAGTAAGAATAGGACAACACATGGCCCATGTGCAATTGTCCGCTTGTGAATGGCGGAGGAGTGTCTATAGAATAAACCGGTTTGTCAGAATTAATATCAAATTTGTAAATCTTATTCTCTAACCAATAGGATTCCCATTTTTCTTCCATTTCATTAGTGAAATGGCACTCACTCCATTCAATTTTTTGCATACACATTATTTTAAAGCAAAAAATATAAAATCAGAATTAATTCACATAAGAGGTTGAAAATGAAAATTTTAAATAATAAGTTTTTTTACATAGGACTTCTTCTGGCTTTTTTATTATTGGTTGTGCTGAGTTTATTCCTGCTCATGGGCAGTCAAAAACAATCTAATACAAGCAGTTCTAATGGATTATTAATTTTTCAAAACAACAACAAGCCGCCTATTATTGACCAGAACAGTTTCAAAAAGCATTTATTGTCTGAATTCAACACATTAAGAAAAGAGAAAAATCTAAGTGAATTAAAATTTAATGAAAAAGCAAGTTTAATGGCAGATACAGTAGCTAAAAAATTCGCAGACAAAAACATAGGGTTTACTAGAGTTATTGACATGAAATATGATGAAAAAGACGTGTTACCTTTGGAAAAAAGGCTGAGAGGTTTTGACGTTCAAAACTGGAAAGAAGCTATCGAATTCTATGAAGCAACTTCTGTTGTAAAAAAAGTATCTGCTATTGACAACAAACCAAAAGAATACAAATCAGAAAAAGAACTGTTAACTGAATTGTCGGCTAAATTATTGAATAATGCGAACTTCAGACAATCACTCCTTAATAAAGAAATAGATATGATAGGTATAGGTTTCTTGAGTGATGAAGAAAACTATAATTATTTCCTAGTGATAGTATTGATGAAAAGCACGGACTGTGGCTATCCCAACAAAAAATGCTGCGTAGAGCAAGGTTATTTACCTTATTGCTATTATGATTACAAATGCCAAGAAGATATTTGTGTATAAAATAACTACTTTTCAGATGATTGAGCAATCTGAAGAATTTCTTTCTGCTGGACTTGCATCGGTTCAGCCTTAAATTGAACTTGGTCAGTCATAGTTAAGTTTTCTACTATTTTTTCTTCAGAAATAAATATGTAATCTGCTGATGCCAGTGCTTCATAGGTCTTCTTTTCATCGTCAAATCTTCGTTTGGCGTCAAAAAACCTGTTAGTACCTTCCCATAAACCAAACCAGCCTACAGGCAACAAAAACGTCTCTATTACACGCGCTAAAAAAGGATCTATGCTGATACCTGGCATTGCTACTGTTAATACCAAAAGCAAACTAAAGAATCCTGCAAACATCAAAGTAGTTGCTTCTTTCTTCTGAATATTAGACTTGTCATTAAGCTCATACATCTTTTCCAAGAAATATTCCTTGATTCTTTTTTTTATAACATGTTCATGACGGCTATTTCTTTCTTTAGCTGGTATAGAAAAAACTATCTGCAAACGCTTTTTTTCACGCTTATTAAATTTTCTCAGAACCTCATGAACAAAGTCTTCAGAGATTAATCTTGAGGAATAACTTGAACTATCAAAGTCTGAGAATATGTCATCATAAGTATCTAAAGCTATGTCAACTCGCCTAAATTCGTCACTAAACTGTTTTAGATCAACCTTACTAAAATGTATTTCTTTATCTTCTAGACTACTATTTGTTTGATTTAACACGGTTTAATATCTTATTTAATGCTTAAATTGACTATGTTTATTCGTTACTCGGAGTGGGTTCGTTTGGATTAAAGAACTTGAAGCCCTGTATGTTTTTTTCTGTTACAAAGTCTATCTTGGTTCCGTCAAGGAACTGGTAATCTTGCTTGTCAACAACGATCTTTATTCCTCTTGACTCTAATTCCAAATCGAATTCGGTTTTTTGATTGTCTAATCCCATCCAATAAGAGTAAGTCGGACCAGTATATACCCTTAATCGTAAGAATACGTTTTCTGATTTTTTCTCCTCTAAAACTTGTTTGATTTTTGATGCCGCTACTTCTGTTAATTCGATACCTTTATCAATTTTTATTTTTAGTTTCTTTTTCTTTTCAATGTTTTTTTCAACTATTCTGTTAATTTCATTAAATATTTTGTTTGTTGTTTTTTCGTCGAAACCGTGAACCGCCAAACCTTGTTCAAGCGTCTCATAAGGCGAAACATGACAACCTATACAGTGTATACCATAGTCCATTAGCTTAGGCACTACCTCAGGATATCTATTCACTATTTCTCCCATGGTCATGTCCTTCGTGATATATGTGACATGCTTCTTTGAGTTTTTGGACTTTTTTTCCATGAACATTAATATAATGTTACTGTATTAAAATATATTCAGTTTTTTATACAACAAAGATATCTATTGCGGGGATGGCAGAGCCTGGTCAAATGCGCAGGCCTTAGGAGCCTGTGCCGTAGTGGCTGCGGGGGTTCAAATCCCCCTCCCCGCATTAAAAAATTTAAAGTTAATAATTCAAATGACATACATGGACTTCAGAAAAATAGCTTTTGATATATACAGAGGAAAATATTCAATTACAGATTTAGTAATGTATTTTATAGTCATTTTTTATGCTGTAAATGCATTTCTCATATTAGGCATAATGCTATTATTAACTGGTCTAGAGATGGTAAACAAAGACCTTTATAAAACATATCAAAACAGCGCTACTGACATTATAGGTATTCTAAGTACGAACGTTTTTTTTGCGGTAAGTGGATTTTTTCTAGGTATCCTTACATATTCTGTAGTAAACCACGTAACCTACCAGAACTTTTTGTACCACTTAGACAAAAATTTTGAACCTAACTATTTTGACTGGAAGCTCATTAACAAGACTCTTAATAATGTTACTAAAATATTAAACGCAAACTTCAGTATAAAATCAAATATCATATCAATTTTCATGAAAAATAATATAGAAGTAGCATTTGGGATTACTCACAATGTAAAAAATCAAAGTTTAAAAGATTTGGATAAAGCTTTTTATGTTTACCTCAATTTTCCAGAAAAAACATTCAAAGACGAAATAGTCATCTTGGATAAAGAAATCTCAATATCTGGTAATTTAAACAACCTAACTTTCGATTACAGCTCTAACCTTGACCTAGATTTCGAGTTGTTAAGAGAAAACAAAGTATCTGCTTTACTTGTAAAAGAATCTACCATCTTTTTATTTATTTATGGAAAAAATTACAGCAAACTATTGGACACAGTAAGTAAGTTGGTTCAACAACAAAAATTAAATGAAATTATCGATCATGTTATACAAAAATTATCAAAATAAATGGTGTTTAAAATTATTTGGAAATTTATACCTCCAGCCCAGTAGTGGCCTGAACTGAAGTTGAAACTATTAAGGTACTGTGTAGTCTTAGACACTTACACATTATTTTTGAATGTACCGCTTTTTGGCATACTGCTTTATTCCTATTTTCAAGATACACTTTATCTATTGCTAATACCGTATGCATTACTTATGAGGATAATAGGAGTTTCTTTTACTATGTATAAGGAACGCTTTGGAACATAGAAAATCTTCATTTATTAAAACACATTAAAGCTGAATTCAAATCATTCGTCTATAGAGGTTACTGGGGATTTTGCAACTTCAAAATTGATTTTATTCTAAATCAAATTGAAAATTTTGTGAACAAAAATATTTTGATTTCTATACTAATCTTTCCCTTGTATTTGTTGACGTGGTTTTCATTCAGTATCAAAGCAGATTTTTTAGGAATAGCGACGGAAAAAAAGAAATCAAGACTATAGCTGTTATCATTTTTGAGAGCAAAGAACATGAATTTCTAAACGTATCGAATATCATTTCTGTTGACTATTTAACCTACGCAATAAAAAAGAAAAAAATAGACTCAGATATCTACAATTATCAAGATAAAATAGTATTCAATAAAAACTTTACAATAAGTTGGATATCAAATGAAAACATAAAGAATTTTGTTGAAGAAAACAAAACACTATTAGAAAAATTAAAAGATTTAAATGCAGATGCACTTATCATGACTTCAAATTTCTTTATTGTTGCCTTTATGAACGAGTTTGAAAAAGTTAATCTTAAGATTGATGGAAACAAGCTAAATGACGTATTACAAGAATTAAAAAACATAAATGTTTAGTTGTTATTTTAAACTACTTAGCTTTTTCTAGTTTTTAGTTTTTCTAGTTTTGTCATCTTTTTCTTTAACTCTCCTATTTCCTTTTTTAATTCAGAAAGTTCTTTTTTAATTAGTATTATCTCATTGTTCATTAGCTTTTCTCCATACTCATCTTTTTGATATATAATAAAAGACCAAGGAGAAGAGTATAAGTCGTTATTGACAGGTTCGTATTCATACTTATATATTTTACCATAAATAGACCAAACTAAGAATAGATAAATACCTAAAACTATTGAGGCCGATGAAACAGCAGATACAAATTTAGCAAAATCGTCACTTGGTATGGTTATAAAAAAGAAAAAACCAAAAATAAATAACAGAATAACAAACAAAAGCGAAACCACGAAAAAAATATAGAATATATTTTTAGAGTAACGTGAAATCTTAAGTTCGTATTCTAAGTCAGACAATTTTTTAAATACACGATAAGTAAGTACATTGAATATCAAAACTAATAATACAGGAAATGTGAAATAGGAATAGTATATGTCTATGTTGTTATAATCTAGTAATACATAACCATACTCGGGTGCATAATCATAATCATATTTTGACACAGATTTAGATTCTAGACTTCGGTCAAATAAATACCAGAAAAAGGAATAAATAGTATATATTGTAGAACTAAAAGTAACACACATAAGAATAACCGAGATTAAAGTCAAAGGGGTGTAGTATGTTTTTTTGACTATCTCTAAATTGCTAGCTAGTTCTTTACTTTTTAACAAAAATGTATAACCTAATGCAAGTAATACAAGACCAAAAATGATAATTATATAATGATCGCTGAGAAAAGTAAAAATAGAATGATTCCAATATATATTTAAAAAGATTATATGGGTAGGAAACAATATAAAAATCAAACCACAAATAACAAGAAATGTGCCTATAGGATGTAAAGCAATCGAATACACGCTTCTTTTTGCATTGTCTTTTATCCTTTCGTTCTCAGCCAGAGTCAAAAGATAATAACCTGTTCCAGAAAGTATAACAATTGTAATTAACCAAAACACAAAAGAAGGTTCAAAACGTAAGTTTCTATAATAGGATATTGATAAGCCTAGTTTTGAAAAGGCAAAATCGCTAATCCCGCCTATTAAAATCGTTATTGATAAACTGATCAAAAACAAACCTACCGAAGCGAATAATTTTGTGATTAATTTATTCTCTTTTTCCCTACTCAGTTCTAACCAAACTACCAATGAAAAAACCAATAACAATGGCGAAAACAGAAAAACATCATAGATAGGGTCATAATCCCAAAACGTATAGATAACCTGAGGATAGAAATAACCATTTTCTTGTATCACAGCAGTTCTTGATATGCCACTGCAACCTTGATCGGGTAAACAAACACTCCCTTGAGTCTCACCAAGTCTAAATAAAATTCCATTAATTATAAGTACACCAATAATTATAATTACCGTTAACCCAATAAATAAGAAATTCAAGCTCTTTTTTGTCATAATATCCAAAACACCAATCATACTTTTATTTTTTTGTAGTTTGTTAGGTTAATTTTCGCTAAGTAAATTTTAATAACTACAAAAATGTAGTTAACCTATGGAAGAAAATCAAAAATTAGGCTATGATCCAAGGATATTTAAGATAATAGGAATAGTTTTTGTGATTGTTGTTGTAGTAGGACTCATGTTACCTTTTTTACCTTTTTTAAGGGATTACTATATTATGGCTTTTAACGTTGGTTTGTTGTTAATAGCTTTAGGGTTTATTTTCATCACTGTTTTAGAACTGCTTAAACAAACCAAAAAAAATTTAATAGACATTAACAAATTATTTATTGAAATAAGCGAATACCTGAAGACACTATTAGTGATTGAACAAACAGAAACACTGAACTCAAAATACAATATGCTTAAGGAAGAACTAGAAATTAAAAGAAAGATGCAAATCAATCCTTTCACTCACGGATTTTTTGAAACTGTTTATTTAGCTCTTCTTAATATTCAAATTTTATACAATGAAAAATTCTATAAAAAAATAAACCAGATAAAAAAAATTCCTTTCTATAAAAGAATTTATATTGAAATCACAAGCATTTGTTTTGAAAAAAATTTCATAGATTTTGAGAGTGTGATAATTTTTGATAAAAATATAATGGACTCTTTGTTTCCAGGAAACTTCATATTCTCTGAAAAAGAGTTATCTTATCAAGCTGTAGAGATAGGAAATCCAGTAAACAGATCTAATGAAAGCACTCATTTAGATAATCTAAAAGTAAAAATATCCACTTACGATAGTGAGAAATGCAAAACTTTCATAAATAAGTATTCTGAACTATTAAAATTGGCTGAATCTGCAGGCTTTACCGGAATCATAACCATTAATAATTATTTAATTTTGTTCTACTATCCGAGAAGAGGATTTGATTACGAACAATTTTCTAACAAAGTCAAAAATTCGATTCAAAACGGAACGTTGCTAGAGGCCATTAAAATTGTTGAAAAACTCTAAATTTCTGATAAATAATAGAGTCAATTTAATATAGAAATAGAATGTGTTTTTCATGAATCAAACAAGAAAACACATAAAAGTACAAAAAATAGTAAACATTCTTGGATTTATTTTGCTTATTGCAATTATAGTTTATACTTTTTATTACTTTTATCCACCTTTAATTGATACATTCATAAAGCTTTACAATATTTTTATTAGTGTATTCGTGTTTGGAATTATATTAATAATTCAATATGTGATATTGAAAACAGCAAAAATTAATCTATCAGACAAACACAAATTAGCTATTGACATTTCTGACTACATAAAAAGTATTGTAGTTTCTGAACCAAAAGAAGCACTTAAATTTAAATTTGATAAATTAAGAGAAGAATTTTCTTCCAAAAGAAAAATAAAGATAGATCTAATTAGACATGGCTTCTTTGAGAGATCGTATCTTGCTTTAATTTCGATTAAATTTAGTTATTTTGATGATTTAACAGAAAAAATAAATATTTATACTAAACTTGGATTAAACAAGAACTTGATTATAGAATTCGTAGGTATTTGCTTAGAAAAAAACGTTATAGATTTCGAAAGTGTAATACTCGTTGATGAGAATATCAAGAAAACATTAAATCCAGAAAAGTTTTTGATATTCGGAAAACCTTTTTCTGGAATTTCACAAAATCAACAAATTAAAGTTTATGATAACGTTAGTAATAAAGTTATGAAATTAAAAATAGCGACTGACAAGTTAGAGAAATGTAAGACTTTCTTGAATAATAATATCGATCTGATAAGATTGGCTAAATCCTCTAGGGTTACTGGCATAATAACAATTAATAATTATTTAATTCTGGCGTATTATCTAGATCAAGGATTCAATTTCGATGAATTCGAAGAACCGGTCAAATCGTCTATAAAAAAGGGTACATTATTAGAACTTATCAAAAAAGCAGAGAAACTCTAAACTGATTTTTTAATCTCTATTCCTTTTGAGATAACGAAAGCGCCATTTGCTCTTATATTTACAGCTTCTCTTAATCTTTGGAGAGCTTTTGTCCACTTCTCATGTTCATTATTAACATCTAAAGACTGCTTGGCAGATGTAAATGACTCTGCTACTTCTCTCAAAAAAGGATCAGAATCGGTCATTTGCAAAGCATTTTTTGCAGCCATAACTCTGTGCAAATGGTAGGCTAGAGCCTCGCCATTGTCCTTACCAAAAAGATTGATTAATTTTTCTAAATCTTTTGTAGATAGCTTGGTTCCAGTTGAAAAGCTCTCTATCATTCTCCCATTTAACAATTCATTTTGATTATTAAATCTCTCTACAATCTCAGAAAACGTAAGATTTGTTAGACCTGTTTTATTCAATGACAAAAATTCCACAAACTCCTTTGTATATGTTTTGCATTCATCGATAGGCACAATACCATATGATTCTAAAGCTTGTTCAGGTACAATAATTTTTAGTACATCATTTGAACCAGAAATTGGCTGATTAACTTTGTTGGCTTGAACAGATAAGTCTTCATTTTTACTAAAGATATGCTCTTTTGCAGTAAGAAACGCAAACATACCAGTTATTAAGCCTATTACCGCACTTAAAATCCACCTAATTCCAGAATATACTTTTCCTCTCTGACTTGCTTCATTGATTTCATGTAGAACGATTTGCTTAGCAAGATTCACATGCCTTTTTTGTACAAAATTTGTTTTGCCTTCTTTGAGAGCAAGAAAGGCAGAAATACCATAAATGTCATACTTTAAATCATCCAAAATTTGATCGATTGAAACATTAGAGTGAGCAGACTGTAATACTGCTTTTTCAGCTATAGCTTTGGCATATCTGAGAATTGGATCATAGTCAAGTGAAAAGTATGCATGTAAGTTGATCAATGTTTCATAGTCAAAAAGAGATGTTAATCCTGTATTTTTATTTTCGTAAATTTTTTTACCTATTTCTCTATATGATGTGCTAACTTCAGAATGAATAACGATGTTGCTTAGTTCTTCATTTAAACTGTTAATTCTGTTGTTTATTCGCCACCTAACAAATTTAAAAGTTAAATATTCAAACACGAAATTCCTGATAAAAATAGCCATTCCAATTCCAGATATAAAAGCATTTATTAAACTTGAACCTGTAAAATTCAGTAGTTGAGTGGATAATCCCAACAGACCGAAACCAAGTGGAATAACAGTGGATAAAATCAGTTTAGAATAACTTATTTTTCCGTACTCTGATATTTTTTGTATGTCACCTTGAGAATTTTTTACACCGTTGTAATGGTCTAAAAATTTGTTTAATAACCACACAGGATAATTGGTAAAGAACAATGTAAAGCTTCTTACTTTACTGCTTTTCATGTTTATTAACTGTGCACGTTCACGGATATGAATTAATTCCTTTTGAATTTCATCAACTTCTGTTAGATCATGAGAAGTGACATTATCTTTCTTTTTGAACAATTCTTTTTTCTGAGATTCAGTACCTTTATCATTCTCAAAATGCTTTTTAGTCTCATCAACTACTTCTTCATCTTTGATTACGTCTGTGTTTTCTGACTTTGGGCTTTCATTTAGATTTGTTACAGACAGAATTTTTGAATCGACATCAAAGTTAAGAATTTTACTTTCTAGATCGCCTGAATAAACCTTTGTTAAATCAGAAATTAAATCACTCGTTATGAGATAGTAGTCTTCAAGCCTATAAGGATGAGACATCAGCCTATGATAAAATAAACTAAATTTTTTGTCGTTTGCAAGAGCTTCTAAAGGAGTCATATCTCTTTGATTAAATTTTGCCAAAACAGCATCATCAATACCCAATCTAATCAGTTCTGCCATTCTAATGTTAACGAGAATGTTCTCAATAAGTTCATCATCAGAAAGCACAGATAGCTTATCTCTATCTATAGAATAGATTTTTTGTTCTAATATATTGTTTAATTCAGATATTCGGTAAATTAACATAAAGTTTCGGAAATGAATGAACTGGCCAAGTTCATTCTCTAATAATTTATTCATATATGATTTCTGATTATTCAAGATGTCTAAGCTTTTCAGATACAGTTGTTGGATAGTTAAATCACTGTTGTTATTCATATTAACACCTAAAGAAAATGAATTAGACACTTTATTTTTTAAAGTTATCTAAAAAGAAGGGACGAAACAATAAAAATTAAAAATATAACACAATAAGAATACCGCTCTTTATGTTGTAAACAATATCTCATAGTATTTTGGATAATTCCAATGTCTTTGATCTACTTCATTCTCAAACCAGTTTATCAAGTCCCTTAATTTTGCCATGCTGTGTTTTATAGATTCGATATCATGTGCATTCAAATAATGCTCCAATTTGGATACTTCTTCCATCAGATCACTTGCTTTTTCAGAGTAGTCTGTAACATAAGTGGATAAAATAGCTTTCTGACGAGTTAATTTAAGTTCATTTACTTCAGAAAGAGTGTCAAGCAATGCTTCTTCGTATTTTATGATTGAAGGGATTATGCCCACTTTAGTCATTTCCAGCAAAGTTTTTGCCTCATAATTAATGGTCTTTTCATATTTCTCAAAATAAGCATTGTATCTTAATTGGAGCTCTTTTTCAGACAAAATGTTATACTTAGTAAACAATTCTATTGTTTCTTTTTTGATCAATTCTTTCAATGCTTCTGGTGCAGATGTATGATTTTTTAATCCCCTTCTTTTTGCTTCCTCTTTCCATTCGTTTGAATAGTTATCGCCGTTAAAAACAACCCTCTTATGCTTAGAATAAAGTTCTCTTATCGTTATGATCAATGCCTCTTTGAGATCGTGCTTAGCTTTTAAGTGTGCTTCCAATTTATCAGCCACTTCGTGAATTGCATCTGTCAATACAGTCATCAGTACAGTTGTAGGGAATGCACAATTCATAGAAGAACCTACAGCTCTGAACTCAAATTTGTTACCTGTAAATGCTAGAGGAGATGTTCTGTTTCTGTCTGAAACGTCCTTTGGCAATTTTGGAATTGCAAGTAGCCCGGAATCGATAAATTCTTTTTGCCTTGAAACATGAACTTTTCCATCTCTTTGTATGTGCTCAAGCAGATTTGTTAGTTCATCACCAAGATAAACAGATATTATTGCAGGGGGTGCTTCATTTGCTCCTAACCTGTGCTCGTTACCTGCTGACGCTACTGAAGCGAATATTAAAGAGTTCCATTTGTTTGCTGCTGTAATCATTGCAATCAAAAAGGCTAAAAACTTCTCATTTTCATGTGCGGAGTCACCTGGATCGAATAAGTTTGAGCCATCTGGAGAAGATATACTAAAATTCAAATGCTTACCTGAACCATTGATTCCGGCAAAAGGTTTTTCATGCAATAAACAAACTAAACCATGCTTCATCGCTATAGACTTCATCAAGTCCATCAAAATCAAGTTTTGATCAACACCTACGTTAGCTTCAGAATACAACAAAGCGATTTCGTGCTGTGCTGGTGCTACTTCGTTATGCCTGGTTTTAGCAGGGATTCCTAAACGCCATAGCTCAGTATCAAGCTCTTCCATAAAAGCGATTATCCTATCTTTAACTGAGCCAAAGTAATTGTCTTCCATCTGTTGATGTTTACTCGGTTTATTGCCAAAAAGAGTTCTTCCACATAAAAGCAAGTCCTGTCGTGAATAATATAACTCTTTTGGTATCAAAAAGTATTCTTGTTCAGGGCCTATAAACATTTTTGCTTCGCCATCAAAAGATTTGTTTTCAATCACTTTCAAGAGTCTTTTTATTGCTTTAGATAACTCCCTTCTAGCTCGCAACAATGGTGTTTTTTCATCTAATGCATCTCCATGATATGAAATGAAAGCAGTAGGTATGCATATCGTTCTGCCAACATTGTTGTATTTTATGAATATGGGGCTTGTAATATCATAAATAGTGTATCCTCTGGCTTCATAAGTTGACCTAGCCCCACCAGAAGGAAATGAACTTGCATCAGGTTCTCCTTTAATTAATTCTTTACCGCGTAAATTGAACACTATTTTGTTTTCATAAGAATAGGAAGAAAATGTTTCATGCTTTTCAGCTGTCATACCGTTCAAAGGTTGGAACCAGTGACAATAATGATATGCTTTGTTTTCAATTGCCCAGCGCATTATCGCTATCGCTACTGCGTTTGCTAACTCCAAAGGCAGCTCTTGGTTACCTCTTACGCAATCTAATAATTTCTTGTAACTCTCTCTGTCCATGTACAGCTCTAGTTTCTCTATGGTCAGACTACTTTCCCCAAAAACAATTCCATTGAACTTAAGTTTGGTTTCGTCCATGTGAACACCAATTTTTAAATAGTCATATTAATTTAAAAAAAAGATCCCAAAAAAGTAGAACAAATGTTTAAGATTTATATTAATATTTATACATATGTACAATCATGCACTCCAAAAAAGCTAGTGATATTACAAATTTAAAACAGGAAATAGATGAACTTGACGAGAGGATTATTAAAGAATTGAAAGTGAATTCAAGAAGGTCTAGCAGAGAAATTGCAAGAATTTTAAAGTCTCATCCTGCAACAGTTAGTAACAGAATAAAAAAACTAGTTAATTTAGGTATCATAAAAAATTTTTCTGTTCAACTAGATTACGAAAAACTCGGTTACGAATACATAGGGATTATAGAAATAACAGTAAAACATGGCGCTCTTTTGGAAGTGCAGAAAAAAATAGCGATGAATTCGAATGTAATAGCAGTTTTTGATGTCACAGGACAATCAGACAGCATAGTTATTGCCATAGCAAAAAATAGAAGAGAATTTTCTGTTTTGGTTAAAAGTATTTTAGGAATGAAAGAGGTAGAGAGAACCAATACTCATGTTTGTCTTAACGTAGTTAAAATGAATCTTTGAACTATAATGTAGGAATTATAAACATTGACTTAAATTCTTTATTTTACTTCTAATATCTAAAACATCGTTAGGAGAAAAAATTGACCGCTATGATCCTGCCAAATTCATTACCTTTATCTATAGCTATAGTGTTAGTTATTTTTTTAGCTACCACACTTAGAAATTTCTTAAAAATAGAGATTTGGAAACTGATGCTTCTTGGAGCAATATTCTTGATAATAAGTAATCAAATATCAATTCAAGCAGCATTTAATTCCATAGATTTGGAAGTACTTATTTTCTTATCCTGTATGTTCATCTTTGGCTCTTCATTAGAGGAATCTGGTTTGTTGTTTAGTTATACTGGCAAACTACTAAATGGAAGAAAACATATCCTGATTTTAATGATGTTATTTGCCATTATTTCTGGAATAAGCGCAGCCCTTTTCTTAAATGATACTATCGCAATAATAGGGACTAGCATAGCATTGCTTATATCTCATCAACTTAATATAAACTCAAAAATAATGCTGTATTTGTTAGCTTTCAGCATAACGATAGGTAGCGTACTTTCACCTATAGGTAATCCTCAAAACTTCCTAATTGCTAAAGAAATGAAAGATGCTTTTAGTAAATTTTTTACTTATCTTACCATTCCTACTTTATTTAATTTGATAATCACTACTCTAATAGTCTATTATTGGTTTAGGAAGTATTTGCCTTCGAAAAGGATTTTCTTAAACATTCCTGTAAATATCTTTGACAGGGAATTGGCAAAAAGTTGTAAAATTTCCATATTTCTTTTAATCCTGATAGTGATACTTAAGTTATTACTGCACGTAGAAATACCATTATTCATGATAGGACTAATCACTGTAATCCCTATCTTTCTTATATCGAGTAAGAGGATAAAATTAATTAAGCATATAGATTGGCATACTTTAATCTTTTTTGCATCGATGTTTATTGTAATGAAAGCTGCGTGGAATTCTAATTATTTCCAGCAAATTATTGAAGTCAATAATATCGACTTGACTTCTTTAAGTAATGTTTTTGTTATTAGCATAATAGCGAGCCAGTTGTTATCAAACGTACCTTTAGTATTGCTTTACCTACCGTTTCTAATAAATGAACAACCTATCAAGTTAATAGCACTGGCAGCAGGAAGTACAATAGCTGGAAACTTAAGCGTATTAGGCGCAGCAAGCAACGTGATAATAATACAACAGGCAGAAAGAAAAAAAGAATTTACTTTTGATGCACTTGAGTTTTTCAAATTAGGCATCTTCGTTACACTAGTGAATACTGTGATATATCTAGTGTTTTTGAATCTGTGAGATTTATACGCTACGCCCTATGCCCCTGTCTCTCTCTTCCTCTATTTTGATTGTCATTGTTTCTGCGTTGATCTTCCATTCTGGCATTGCGTCTAAACCTGTTAATTGCAGCGGCAACAAGCCCACCTAAAGTGGCACCAGATGCCTTTACATGAGCTATAGTTGAAGCATGAGGTTCATATACTTTGTTAGGTCCAACTTTTGAATCGGTGAATATTTGCTCAAGTATCGGATTTTTCAATGGACCTCCATGTGGTTTTTCTGCTAATGCAGCATTCCATACATTGTTTCCGTGATTTTGAAAAACGCCATCTTCAACATATTGTTTAAGTCTTTGTGCTGCTTCAAGTCCTAACTTTCCTGTATTTCCATGATGAGAGACTATTTGATCAACGTCAGCGCCAGCTTTCTCAGCAATCTCACCTATTGAATGATTTGCCAATTCCTTTGCATCTGCTGATTTGACATAATCTGAAAACTTAGTTGCTGAATCAAGGTAAGAATGAGCATCCATGAGTTTTTGTCTAATACCTTCAAGTCTTAAATAAGTTAATATTCCCGTAACTGCAGCTGCAATTACTGCAATGGCATATTTTAGAACTGTGAAACCAAGAACTTTTGATTGTCTTTGCTCAGCCAAGCGAGCTATTATTTGCTCTGGGTCTAATTGCTGATTTGCCTGATTTTCGTCCTGCTGATTATTTGGATTATTAGGGTTTTGTTGTTGAAAGAGTTGAGGGTTGCTACTTACATAAGCAACTAATAATGAATACAACTCAGCGCCTTCTGGAGTATCTCTATGATGATGTGCCAGCCAAGCATAGTATCTCAATGCATTTTGACTGATTTGACTCTGAGAATTTTCTCTCTGGTTTTGGTTTTCTTGCTGATCAGTTTCAGTTGCGCTAGTAGCGTTTCTTAATGTGTTTATTGCTTTTCCGATCTGATGCAACTGAGTAGCTGTTGCGATAACATCATACAAAGAAGCAGCAGCTAAAAATGCTGCTACAGAAGATGCAATTGTTTGAGCAATTTGAAAGACTGTACCTACAATGTTCAATCCAGGTACCATCGAAATTGCATATATACCGTAGGTTAGTCCTGCCAATGCTATAGTTCTTACAATTCCCATTAGGAATCTTCTTGAAAGAGAATTTTGTGAATTTTGCTGTTCTTCTTGATGTCCTTGATGAGTACCTTGATTTTGCTGATTAGGCACCTCTCTAGCAGGAGGTACATTCTGTCCATTTTCCTCTCCATTTTCATCAGGCTGTGTTACCATAACATCACCTTGTTATAATAATTGTATAAAAATGTTTAAAAAATGTTACTATTAATAACTTTAGTCACGAATTTGATATATGAACATCGGAATGTTCACTGAAACTTATTTACCAAACGTTGACGGAGTTGTTAGACATATCACGAATACAAAACAAATTCTAGAACAGCTCGGACATAATGTTTATGTGTTTGCCCCAGGGACTTTAAAAGATAAGAAAAATAACAAAGATAATCATGTCTTTTACTATTTAGGTACTCCTTTTCCACCCTACCCTCAATATAAAATTGCTTTATTTCCTTTTATCTCGCAAAAGAGATTGAATTCTCTAAAAATAGATATAATACATACTCACGGCATGGCGACCATGGGATTACTTGCACTTCAAGCAAAAACGTTATTAAATAAACCACTAATAGGCACCTTCCACACCCTCGTAACAGAAGCAACTCATTATGTCATGCCTGTGAAAAAACTTGAATCGCCTGTCAAAAAAATTCTTTGGAATTATTTAAAGTGGTATTACAACCACTGCGAGGTAACAGTGTCTCCCTCTACTTCTATAAAAGAAGAGCTTATAAAAAACGGGATAAAAAAAGTGGAAGTGGTTTATCCTGGAATAGATACAACTAAATTCTCGCCTATGAATTACGATCAAAATTTCAAAAAAAGATATTCTGTAGAAGATAAAAAAGTCATTTTACATGTAGGTAGAGTAGCCAAAGAAAAGAACATAGAGATTGCAATAGATTCTGTAGCTCTATTGGATCAGAGTTACGCATTGATGATAGTAGGAGATGGCCCACACATGAAAAAGTTAAGAGCTTATGTGAAAAAGAAGAAGTTAACAAACAGAGTTATATTTACTGGGAAAGTAGACGACAACGAACTGAAGAAAGCGTATGCAAGCTGTGATTGCCTCGTTTTCCCAAGCACTTTTGAAACATTTGGTTTGGTTGCAGTTGAAGCTATGGCTTCAGGCACTCCTGTTGTAGGTGCTAACTCAACAGGGCTCAGAGACGTTATTGTAAACAATAAAACAGGGTATTTGGTAAAACCACATAGTGTAGAAT